>CAZPJP010000056.1:0-23039 GCA_964586915.1 uncultured Anaerolineales bacterium | reverse complement strand
GTGCCGGAGAACTGGAATGGCACGCTGCTGTTATACGCTCATGGGTACAGCCCGTATCCAGTCACGGCGCCCGATGCAGCCTTCCCAGGCGCCCCCTCCATACCCGGCGATACCACGGAGGAGCTGCTGCTGGCGAACGGCTATGCCCTCGCCGCGTCCGGCTTTCGAAACGCCGGATGGAATGTCGAGGAGGCCATCCAGGACACGCAGCGGCTCCTGGTCTTCTTCAAACGCACCATTGCGCATCCGAAGCGCGTGCTCATCTACGGCGGATCGATGGGCGGTGTGGTTGCGCTGAAGAGCATAGAGATGTATCACGGGCTCTACGATGGTGCGGTGCCCATCTGCGCCCCGGCGATGGGCAGCACGCGCAACGCCGATCTCAAGCTCGACTACACGGTGGCCTATGCGGCGGCCTTTGGTTGGGAGCCAAGCTGGGGCGACATCGGCGACCTCCCTGACGGGGACGAGGGCTTAGCAGTCTATCAGCAGGTGATGGGTCACTTCTTCGGGAACTTCATGCAACTTGCCGATCCCGCTGTCTTCGCCCGATTCGAGTTTATGCGCTTGGTCAACGACATGCCTTTGGGCGCGTTCTACCAGACCATGGCGCCCATGCCCGGTCCGGGCGCAGCCCTCAACATGAACCTCGGCTACTACCTGCGATACGAGCTCGAGGCTCGCGCCGGGGGACCGGCAGCCCAGAACGCCGACCACGTCTATCGTTTAAGCGGCGCCGACCGCGCGCGACTCCTGATGCTCGGAATGACAGATGAAGAGATGGACGACCTGCTCGCGCAGATGAACGCGATGGCCAACATCGAGGCCAAGCGGTCAGCGCGACAATATCTGAAGCGCTTCGACTTCAGCGGGCTCATCAAGGCGCCGGTGCTGATGCTCCACAACATCGAGGATCCTCTCGCGATCGTGGAGAGCACGCAGGCCTACTACGAGACCGTAGCAGCACGGGGACGGGACGACCTCTTGGTACGCGTCTACACCGACAGGCCCGGACACTGCAACGTCACGCCGGAGCAAGTCCTGGCGCTGTTTCAGGCGATGGAAGGCTGGCTGGACACGGGGACGGCACCGTCGGCAGATGCTCTCCTGGCTGATCTGGAGTTCGTGCTCGACTTTAATCCCGGCCCCTGGCCTCAGCCTCCGCAGCACTGACAGTGTTGACGCAGCCACACAAATCGGTCCGTTGAGGAGGGTAGCACACCTCCACGAGGGCGTCGTGTAGGGCGGGCACGGCGGACGGGGACCCGTCAGGGTCCCCGTCTCCCCCTCATTCCCCCGGCTCTGATCAAGCGCGCTTGCCATCGTGGTCCTTCCTGAGGCACGCTTCGCGACCTGCATGGCGACGTCAGTCGCTGGCGGCTTAGCCGCTGGCGACTCTCAGTAGCGAACTCGGTCCGATGCGTGTACAATGGAGGAGACATACCTAATATCCAGGGACAGGATATGACGCTTTCCGACACAGACCCAGAAGCCGAAGCGGTGCAACTGCGGCTCTTGCGCGCCGCACCGGCCTGGCGCAAACTCGCGCTGTGGGCCGAGCTGAACGCCGCGGCGCGGGCACTCGCACTCAGTGGGTTACGGGGGCGCTACCCGCAGGCGAGTGAGGCGGAGTTGCGCCGTCGGCTTGCAGATCTGCTGCTGGGTCCCGAGCTGGCAGCTCGCGTCTACGGGCCCTTGTCGGAGGCGGCGCGTGATACCTGAACCGCTCGCAGTCACCTTGATGGTGATCGAGGTGCTGGAGCAGCTGGACGTAGCGTATCTCGTCGGCGGCTCCTTAGCCAGCACAGTGCACGGCGAACCACGGACTACACTAGATGCGGATTTGATCGCCGATCTGCAGCCCGAGCACGTTGCACCCTTCGTCGAAGCCCTGGAGCCAGCCTTCTACCTAGACGAGGGCATGATCCGTGAGGCATTGGCCCGGCAAAGCAGCTTCAACCTCATCCATCTGGACACGATGTTCAAGGTGGACGTCTTCGTGCTCAAGCAACGCGCGTTCGACCGAGAACAGATGAAGCGCCGTGTCCGTTACCTGGTCACACCTGAGCCTCGGCGCGCCATCTATGTCGCAACAGCCGAGGACACTATCTTGGCGAAACTGGCGTGGTATCGCTCGGGCGGCAATGCCTCTGAACGACAATGGCGCGATGTGATTGGCGTCATCAAGGTGCAGGGCGATCGGCTGGACACGGCGTATCTGCGCGACTGGGCCGGCTCGCTGCGCATAGCAGGGCTGCTGAAGCAGGCCCTAGCGGAGGCCAATGCTGAGCGGCCTGGTTGAGATCACAGCCCCCTCTCCTATGAGCTAGCCGTTCCAGGCTCCTACAGCCCGTCCTTAGGCGAGGTGATGCAGACGTCCATGGCATAGGTTGACACGCTGCCGAACGACTACACGACGATCTCGAAGGCGCGGTCGAACCGGCGTCCCTGGACCCAGACCTTGTCCCAGTCATAGGCCGCGCGGAACGTCACCTCCGGCAGCAGCGGGAGGGTGGTCATCCGCAGCCGCGATCGCGTCACCTCGACGACCTTGAACTCGAAGGGCGTCTCGACCAGCGCGCTCGCGGTGACCAGATGGGTTCGCTCCACCACCTCGTGGGTGTTGAAGTGGGTGTGACCACTCAGCACCAGCCGCAGCTGAGGAAACCGGCGGGCGAGGTCGAGGACAGTATCCGTGTAGGCGCGAGGCGGCCCGGCATGTGACGGAGAGGTCTCGGCCTGGTGGACGTCGGTCCCGGCCCGAGGCGGCTGCGCCCACGGTGTGGGCGCCACAACGTCCCCGTGCGTGCAGAGAATATGCGGCACGTCGAGACGTCGGCCGAGTTCGTGTTCGAGATGCGCTATCTGCGCGTCCAGAAAGTGGGGGCGCTGCTCCTCACGCCAGAGGAAGGGCACCTCGCACCACTGGGTGGGCACGACGTGGAGCACGCCATCGCCCAGGTCGAGGCTCGCCGTCAGCTTACCCGAAGGGAAGAAAGCCGGCGCAATACCCGCCCACAGCGCATCCGCCGGCTCGGTGGCGCCGGGCTCAGTGGCCATATCGTGGTTGCCGAGGCAGAGGTAGGTCGGGACGCTGAGCCTGAAGGCGCCCTGAGCCGCCTCGACGGCCTCGGGGCTCGCGCGATCGAGCATGTCGCCCAGGTGCAGGACGAAATCCACCGCCTCCGGCCCTCCCGCTCGCGACCGAATCCAAGCGTCGAGAGGGCTCAGGAGCTCCGGCAGACGCGTGACGTAACGGGGCTGCTGATGGTAGCCCTCCGGCTCGGCGCCGTCCGGAGTAAGATGCGTGTCGGCAATGACGACGAAGCGCGTCACGCGGGCTGCTTATCGGGACTCACGCCATACCCGGTCCCACACCAGGTCGCTTCGTGCTCGTGATCCACACGACGTTGCCCGAGGGATCGACCAGGCGCACCCCGCCTTCCCTCTCCTCACCATCGGCCTCGATCGCGTGCAGGTGATCCAAAAACCGCTCCAGCGCCTCATCATCCGGCAGCCGCAGCGTGTAGTAGCGCAGGCCCACCGCGTCGTCCGGTGGTGGCGGCACGCCCCGCCCAGCCCAGACGTTCGCGGCGACGTGATGATGATATCCACCGGCGGAGAAGAAGAGCGCGCTGTCACCGTAGCGCTGCATCACGTTCATGCCCACGACGTCACAGTAGAAGCGCTCCGTGGCTTCCAGATCCCCCACCTGGAGATGTACATGCCCGATGTCCGTGCCCGTGGGCATGGTGCTTAGCGGGACGCTTGCCTCGAGAGTCTTGAGCAACCCCTGCACGTCCAGGGGCGCCGTCATCATCTGGAGCTTGTCCCCCTCCCGTGGCCAGGCCTCCCGAGGCCGATCTCGATAGATCTCGATCCCGTTCCTGTCGGGATCCGCCAGGTAGAGCGCCTCACTCACACCGTGATCCGACGCGCCCTGTAGAGGATAGGCGTGCTCGCGAAGCCGCTGCAGCACGTGGGCCAGGACCGGTCGCGAGGGAACGCGGATGGCGAAGTGGTAGAGTCCGGTCGTCCGCGGCGGCTTGGGGCGTGCATCAGGAGTCTCCGTCAGCCATATCACCGCATCTGACTCGCTGGCGCCCAGCGCCAGGACGCCGCCCGCGCCCTGGCGCGCGGTGAAGCCCAGCACATCCCTGTAGAATCCTAACGCTCGTGTGGCATCGGACACCGTTAAGTGCACTTCGCCGACGCGAGTATCCGGATTCAGCTTGTACTCAGGCATTTCCGGCCTCCTATGACGCGACTTGCGCGCTTGACGCCCATGACAACAGCGACGGGGTGTCTCATAGGCGAGACACCCCGCTCAACCCTATCAGCATCCTGCCAGGAACCTCGCGCCTTGCAGTATGCCGAACCGCTCGCCCTCCTCTGTGCCGTTGAAATTCGCGTCCTCCAGCTCAATGGAGACGGCGCCCTGGTATCCCTGCTGCGCGAGGATGCTGAAGATCGAGACCCAACGAATCGCCCCCTGTCCGGGAATCGTATAACGCCAGGCCCATCCGCCGTAGCGGAAGCTGGAAGCAAACGTCGCCGGCTGCTCGTGCCCGTATTCGTAGAGGTTCTCGTCGAGTAGCTCGGTATCCTTGCCGTGGACGTGGTAGACCCGCGCGTGAAACTCCCACAGGAAGCGCACGGGGTCGATACCCTGGCGCAGTAGGTGCGAGGGATCATAGTTGATCCCGAAGGCGGGCGATGGGCAGGCCTCGAAGAAGGCCCGGAAGCCTTCAGGCGTGCAGCACAGGGCGCCGGGTCCAGGCCACCCTTCGATGACGAGCCGTGCATCGTTTTCCTCCAACACCGGGCCCAACTGGCTGAAGCTCTCGACCATATCGTCGAAGTTCTCCCTGCGGGGACGACTTGGATCCTCGGGCAGCATAACGAGGAAGTGGTTCATCGGGCCGTGGGCGGCGCACGCGCGGACGTACTCGGCGTTGCGGGCCAGTGCGGCGTCACGCGTCCCCTTATCCGGCGAGATCATCCCCTTCCAGTCGGCCAGATCTACCGATCCCACTGCCAACCCGGCATCCACAACGGCGCCGGCCGTCTCGTCCCCGTCACGGCCCAGATCGATGACCTCCAGGTCATTCTGCTTCGTCCAGGCGATGAGCGCTGCCAGATCCTGCTGCCACGCGCTTCCCCCCCGCCGAAAACCAATGCTGAACTCTCCAGTTCGCGTCTTCATATTTCGTCTCCCAGAATCACTCTTTGTTCGTCGTCTGTCGTCCATCGTCCGTCGTCCCGTTACCCTATTCATCCGCCAGATCCACCCACCACGGGCTCAGCCACGCGCAGTGCCCGTCCGCTTGGCGCACCCGTACGTAATAGTAGACGTCCTGCAGCGGGCGTCCCGGGCGGTCATCGGACCACGTGAGCTCTAGATCCGGCTTGTCGCCACTGACGGAGAGATCGGCTAGCACCGCCCCCATCGAGATGACCTGCACCGCGACCAGGGGCGCCGTGCCGTGCACGCAAATGCGGAAGGCGCGCGGATCGTCCGGCGATAGACGCAGTTCGCTGCCCAGCGGATGGTCGTTGAGCGTGGCGTCGGCGACGATGCGCGCGCCGCTGGTAGCATAGCACCGGCGCGCGTTCAGCGCGTCGAAGAGCGCCGCACCATTCAGCGCCGATGCCGCTACCGCCGTGAGCCCACCATAGCCCGCCTCGCCCATCAGACGCGTCGGCCATCCGGCGTGGTTGTCGGTGCCGCCGATGAAGCCCACGCGGTGCCCGCGCAGCAGCGCCGTCCGCGCGCTTCCCCCGAGCCGTCCCCAGTGCACACGCCAATCAGGGTCTGGCTCCTCCATCTCGAACGCGCCCCGATTCTGAACGATCTCCAACAGCCGCACGCCCTGGCGCAGCAGCGGTATTGTCTGAGGCCAGTGCATGCCGCACCAGAAGGGACGCCCGTCCTCGCGGACGACCCCGGCCTTCATCGAAGAGTCCATATTCGTGTGGTGAGGCACGATCATAGCCTTGCCGGCAGGGCAGAGCGCAGCGAGGACCTCCAACGGGTAGCTGTTAGGCATCTCCCGCCAAGCCGGCAGCAGCTCGTGTGGAAAGCGCTTGACGATGGTCATAAAGGTCTCGAAGTCCGCGGCGACCAAGTTCGCGTGGCCATAGCGCCCGCTCAGCTCGGCGCTGGGAATCGTGCAGAAACGCCCGGGTTCATCAAAGCGCCGGCAGATCTCGACCTGCTCGATGGGCAGGCGCTCGGCGTAGGTGCCGTCCGGCGACATATGATCCGCCGGCCCGGCAAAGTCGAGGCTGAGCTCGTCCCGGGCGCTGCTCAGCGCTGCCCGCAGGCTGCGCTGCCCGTCTCCGCTGAAGTCGGTGTGCCAGTGAAACTCGCCGAAGTAGATCGGCGTCCCATCGAGCGCGATCGGGAGCGCGTTCGTGGTCGCTACGCGCCCAGCCCTGTCGGTCACCCGCACCCGCCGTATCGCCTCGCCCTGCTCGGCTCGCGTCTCCGAAAAATCGAGGGCGCTGCCCTCGATGACGGTTGTATCGGTATCCGGGACCGCCGGGACGTCAGTCTGGACCGTTCCGCCCTCTATCGTGAGGACCTCTCCCGCCTCCGGTCGCGTCGGATTGCCGAAGGCGTCGAGGTGCTGGACGACGACGCTGCCCCGTGGCTTCAGAAAGGCCTCAAGCTGCTCGGCGGGCCCCGCGACGAACACGATTCGCAGCGGATCGGCGACCGGCAGGAAGTCGATCTCTTCGACCGCCTTCACCCGGCCCAGTCGGAGATCCCACGTCAGATCGGCGATCCGCACCCCGGAACCGGTCTTGCAGTGGATCACCACCCGGCTGCCCGACGGCAGCCTGCAGGGCGTCCGTACCACCGCTATCGACATCGTGCGGATATGCCACATCCAGTCCTGCTGCATCTCCTGGTAGGCGTACCGGTGCACGAGCTCGAGGTCCACGCGATCCTGTGTCTCATCCGCAGTGCTGGTCGTTACGTCATCGCACTCCGCGCTGCGGCTTGTTGCCGGCAGTGCCTCCACGCGCTCGATGCGCAGGCCCCTTAGCATGGTGAGCCCGTTAGCCCGCAGGCGCAGCAGCGACCCCGCCGGGAGCGCCTGGGACAGCTGTATCTCCAGAGGGGATGGGATCCCCTCCGTGACCTGAACCGTCAGCGTGCGAATCGCGTTGGTCACCGAGTCCCCGTCCTACGGATTGTTCAGCATCCGATCTGCAGCCAGGATGCAGAAGATATAGTTTGCCGCGCCCGACATCACGTACTCCGTCTGCTGCCACAGGTAGGGCCACGGCTCCTTCAATTCCATAAAGTCGGGGCGGATGAGCGCTGGCCCCGAGATCACGCCGCCCGGGATATAGGACCAATCCATGCGGTTGACGCCGTAAGCAACGGTGGCCGATTTTGTCCCAACCCCCGACACGAGCGAGGTGCTAGACGCCGGATGGCAGCCTAGATTGTAGTTGACGACCCGCAGGAGCATCTCGCGGTCGACCAACTCCGGGAAGGCCAACCAGAGCTGATAGAGCTGCACGGCGATTCCCAACAGCTGCCAGCCGATGCCCCAGATGTGGGGGCGGAAATGCACGCCGAAGGGATTGGTCCGCAGCTCTTCCTCGAAGTCCGGAATCGCGTCGCTGAGGGCCTTGCTCATGGCCTCGGTGAGGCTCTCGTCGCCGATCGCGGGAAGCGCCCGTGCCACCGCGCCGCCAATGCGCATGACGTGCGCTTCAATGACCGGCCTCAGATCAAGGACCCGCTGCCGATACCTACCGTCGCCCGTCGCCAACAGGAGCTCCACCGCGGCGAGGACCTCCTGGGCCTCCCGGTCCCGCGGCACATAGGCGCCGCGCTGCTCGACGGGCTCGTGGCTCTGCTCGTAGTCCCAGATCTGGACGGCGGTGGTTTGGCATTCCGTGGCTAACGCGGGCATCGCGTCCTTTAGCACGCGGCTTGCCGCCGCCAGCGCTGCCGCGACGAGATACTCCAGGGCGGTGTCGTGGTTTGTAAAAGCCCAGCGATCATCCAACTCCCCGGAGAGTGGGGCCTCAAGGTCGTCCGCTCGCTCTTCCAGCGCCAACCCGGGATCGTAGACGCGGTTGTCGGTCATAGTGCTGGCATCGCCGAGGTGGACGTACTGCTCGAGTGAGTTGGCGATAATGCCCTGGAAGCTGTGACCCGCGGCGCGATAGCCACCCAGAAGGTTCTCGACCCCGTGTGCGACCTGCTCAAGGATATCGGGCACCCCATCGGGCGTATGGATTAGAACCAGACCCTCGTCCTGATTGCCCACAGGCACGGTCGTCTGGTCGCTGTCGATGCCGAAGAGCTCGCGCACCAAGGCCAGCGTATGCGTGGTCCGCGCCTGCGAACCGGCAGCCAGGTCGTAATCGCCGGCGTCGTGCCATCCGCCGCGGTCCAGGTAGGGGATGTGCTCGTAGGGCTCGTAATCGGTCTCGGTCTCAGCGTACTGCCGGTACCCGTCGAAGTGTTCGTGGGGGGCGGGCGCCTGCAGCGCGTCATCCAGGTGACATGCACCGTGCCAGGTGTGGTAACGGTCCTTCACCGCCACGTGACACATCTGCACCGGGAAGAAGGTCTCCAACGTCGGCTGCCAGACGTTGTACTGATAGACCTCGGGATGGATCTGGAAGGGTCCCGCCACTTGATCTGCATACCGGATCTGGTAGAGCCCGGGTTCCCGCACCTCCGTGAAGTCGAAGATGGCGTAGTCGTAGCGCAGGAAGCGTCCCCATGGGCTTAGCTCCTTGGAAAGGACGTCGATGAGCCCCGGGCCCTCGATACGCTGAAGTTTTGCCTCCTCCACCGTAGCGCTCCGCGGATCGAGCTCCAGGATCGCCTGCTTGACCTGGTTGGGATGGTAGCCTACCTGCGAGACGCAGATCACCGGATCGCGGCGCCATCCGGGCACCATATTCGGTGTGACGAGCCAGACGATGACCTCACCCTTCACGCCCGCTGGGATCAGCTCGCGCAGGACGAACCAGCCGTTCTGGGCCGTCTCCCGCCCGTCGTAGAGAGCAAGGTTCCCCGTCTCGGATAGGATCTCGAACCGGCGCAGGGGATCCTCCGGCGCGGCGACCAACTGGGTACCGCTGGCGAGTGGGGCGGGCGCCAGATAATCCTTGGCTTCAGCCAGTTTCGGCCCGTTGGCCTGGTGCGGGAAAACCTCGTTTACGGCGTCGATGTACTGGGCCCCGTCGAGCTTGAAGGACTTGCTCATATAAGCCTGAGGGTAGATCTCCAGGTTGAATCCGACGCGACCTTCAGCTGCCGCTGGCAGCGGCGCCGCCAGTTCCACGCTGATGCGCAGCGTGTGGCCTTGTGGTCGCACGTGCACCGTGTAAGCGAGCTCGATCTCTTCAAAGTGCCCCGGCACCGAGATGGTGGGCGCTGTCTCGTCCATGCCTCCGGTCCGCTCTACGGTCCGCTCCCCAGTTTTGGGTCGCACATCCCACTGCCCGGGCGTCACCCTTACCCTCACATCACCACAGCTGAGGATGCGCTCGCCGTGTTGGATTATCTCCACCCCGCCCTGTTTGCCCTCAGGGTATTCGTTGTGGAAGACCAGAGCCGATAGTCCCGGGGCCTCGAAGTATCCGTGTTCGTTGATCTGCCAAATCGTATCCATGTCCATGGTCAACGTACTCTCCTTACTATCACGACGGTCAAGCCCGACCTATCCGCGCTTAGCAACAACAGCCCGCAGCCTGCTGAAGGGCTGCCATCCAAAGGGGCGGAGCAGCGCGACAAAGAGCAGCGCGCCGACCCATCGACCTATCCCAGACAGGGCGAAGCTCCAGTGGTAGCCAAGTTGCTGGATCACGGCGTTTCCCACCAGTGGTCCTACTACGTTCGCCAGCCGAACGGCGGTGACGTGAGCTGCAGCGCACTGGGTGGTGTGCGCGCCATCCGGGAGCTCCAGCAACAGGTTGAATGCGCCCAGATTAAAGCCGGCCCAGAGAAATCCGCTGGGCAACATCACGAAAACGATGTGCCAAGGCCTGGTCGCGATGATCCAGATGAAGGGAAGCGCTGGGATCATCAACGCACAGATGCCGAGTACCCATCGCGCTCCCTTGCGATCGACGACATCGCCCCAAAAGCGCTGCCCGACCAGTCGCGTGATCGCCGACACCGTCACGAGGATGCCGATCGTCTGCGTCGGCGTGAGCAGCACTTCCTTCTGGTAGACACGGAAGTAGGGCCCCCCTATCTGCCGGGCGAAGTTCCACAAGAGACGAATGCCGATGAAAAGCAGGAACGTGCGACTGCTGGTGAGCGCGTCCCACAACGTGCCCCCGTTTTTCTGCTCCTCCACGCTGGTGCGCACCTGGAAATCAGGGATCCTCGCCACCGACCAGGACGCCAACAGCCCAAAGACGACGGCGATGCCGAGTGAGACTTGATAGCCCAGCGGTTCACCTATGCGGTCGATGGTCCATCCTGCTATCGGTACCAGGATCGCCGAGGCCACCGCCATCGCCATCTTGCGAGTGCCCAGATAGTGACCTCGTATCTGCTCGGGAACCACCGCCCCTATCAGGGAGACGAATGCAGGGTTGTAGATACTCAGAAAGGCAAGCCTTAATGACAAGAGCCCGATCACCGTGTAGATGAGCGCGGGTCCGGACAGGATCAGCGGGGCCAAGGCCGCCAGCAAGAGCGGCACGCGGCGGAGAATCGAGAAGAAGACGACGATCTGCCGCGGCTTCCCCGATCGCCGGGTGAGCGCTGCCCCAGGAATCGGCCCCAACATACCCAGGAAGTTCGCCGCTGAAGAGAGCCATCCGACCTCCCGCGCCGTTCCGCCCAGCGCCAGTAGGTAGAGAGACAGGTAACTGCTGTAAAACGCGCCAGCGCTCGATAGAAAGAACCCATAGCCCCACATACGCCGCAGGCCTTTATGCAGCTTCCGCGGCGCGCCGCTCAAACCGTGGAGATCCAGGTCCCGCCAAGATGTGCGGAGGGCACTCCTCGCCCGTTGTGCCCATGCCGGTTCTGCAGGCTTGCCCGCAGATCGAGCCGATGGTTTCGCCGATGGTTTCGCCGGTGGTTTCGCCGCTATGTGTTGAGGCGGAGGCTTTGTGTCGTCGCCTCCTCCCTCAGCCGGTCCGCCGTCCTCGGAATCCCGCTGCTCTGATACCCTCTCACTCAAGTTCGCATCCTGTAAAGCGACGTCTTGTTGACTCATACAATAAGGTAAACCGGAGAACTCCTCGCATCCAGCGAAAGGCCACCCCTTCGCGGTCCGTCAACACCACCCAATACAAACTCGATCCTTGCTAACTATAGAACGAAGGAAGGGAAAAGCCAAAAGACCTATCGCAGCCAGTGGTCCTCGAGCTCCCGGAGGATCCCTTCTTGCCGAAGCAAGTGCAGGCCTTCGTTGACGCGATCCAGGAAACCGTGCTCGCCCTTCCGGAGCACGATGCCGTAGAGGTCGTCCGTGAGGCGATCGTCGAGGATCCTCAAACTTGGTTCCACGTCCCGCCGGTGTGCCACGGCGGTCAGCAGATCACAGACAACGGCATCGAGTCGCCCTTCAACCAGATCGATAAAGGCGGGATGAAGCTCATCATAGGGTCTCACCCCGATCTCACCGATGCGCTCCACGACTGCCACTGCGTACGTGTCCGCTTGTACCCCGATCAGCTGCGTCCGAAGATCCTCCTGATTCTCCATGTGGGAATCAGGGCGCGTCACAATCACCAAGCCGGCGTTGAAGTAGGGGTCGGAGAAGTCGAAACGCTCTGCGCGCTCGTCCGTGATCGTGACAGAGGAAATCACCGCGTCTACCTCCCCGATGAGCAACATCTCAAAGAGATCCTCCCGCGGCACGTTGATGAACTCAACCCTCAGATCCACGCGCTCGCCAATCAGGTGAGCTAGATCGATCTCGAACCCGGCGAGCTCTCCCCGATCATCCAAGAAGGACATAGGGTGCAGCCGTGCATCGGTTGCCAGAAGCACCACGTCGCCGTGCGGCGGTTCTGTCGGGATGATCTCGACAGCTGGCTTCTTCGTAGACGTGGGTCTCATCGTCGGCCTGGGTATCGAGGTCGGTTCGTCACGGCGCCAACCCTCGGGGAAGCTGAAGCGCCACAGTAGCCCAGCGGCGACCAGAAGCAACACGATGCCGCCAAGCGCCCAGAGCCGGCGGGGCCTGCGTCGGACCGGCACTGGCACCGCCTTTGGGGTTGTCTCTTCATCGGGCGCCTCCCGTACTCTGGGTATGGCAACCGTCTCATCTGGTCGCCATGGCGGCACTGGTTCTTCCCCAGCAGCGGGGGCGAACTCCAGGTCCTCCGACACCGCCGTCGGCACCTCAGCCGTCTCCGTGAGCGCCGGTTCTTCGGGAAGGACCTCCGTCAGCTTGGCCGTTCGCGCCGGGGATACTTCAGAGGCCGGTATCGCCGCTGCCAGCTCAGTGGGCCGCAGGAGAGCTGACCTCATTGCGTGGGCACTGGCATAGCGCTCTGCCCGAGAGAGCGACATCGCCTCGAGGATCACAGACTCGGTGTTGCCACTGACGTTAGGGTTGAGTCGGCGCGGCGGCGCGAAGTGATCCGGGTCGGCCATGCGGTCCGTCGCTGTGGGCGGTGCCTGGCCCGTCAGCGCATGGTAAAGAGTGGACCCGAGGCTGTAGAGATCGCTGCGCGGGTCCGTGTGGCCTACACGGGCGCCATACTGCTCCGGCGGTGCATACGCCATCGTGCCCATCCCGCGCAACACCGTGCGGGTGATCGGATCACTTGGATCCCAGAGCTTGACCAGCCCAAAGTCCACCAAGATGGCGCGATCGTCGGCGGCTAGGATGACGTTTTGTGGTTTGACATCGCGGTGGATCACGCCCTGGCTGTGGCAATATGCCAGGGCATCCAAGAGCTCTGCAGCCCAGTCGAGCACCTGCACCTCAGTCAGCATCCCCTCGCGCCGGATGCGCTGGTCGAGGCTCTCGCCTTCGACAAAATCCATGACCAAGTAGGCGTTCTCGCGCTCGATGAAGAAGTCGCTGACACGCACCAGATTAGGGTGACGCAGTCGGGCGAGGACCTTAGCTTCCTGCTCAAACTGCTCGCGGAGCTCGCCCAGAGTGCCCACATCCAGCCCCGGCTGGGCGAGCATCTCCTTGACGGCGACGATCACGTCGAGGCGCGTGTCGCGGGCCCGGTAGACGGCGCCCATCCCTCCCTGTCCGAGAGCGGAGATGATTTGGTAACGGTCCTGCAGACTGCATCCGGACGTCAGGGTCATCGCACACCTCCTGATCGACAGGATTCGCTTATCGAAAGCATAGGCCGCCGCCGCAGGTTGTCAATCTGATCAGCTAGAGTGGTATCAAGCTGAAGGGCAGCATATGCACATTGTTCTCACGGTCAAACCACGTATAATCCCGTCTTGGCTCAGTTCATCGCTGCTGGACGGTGCCAGGGCGCGGACGGCAGCCTACAGTTCACTTACCAAAGGAGCGAGTATTATGGCCTACTTCATCAACGACGATTGCATCAGCTGCGGCGTGTGCGTCGCTGAGTGCCCGGTCGAGTGCATCTCCGAGGGCGACGGCACATACGTCATTGACGAGAGCCAGTGCATCGACTGCGGCAGTTGCGCAGCCGTCTGCCCTGTCGACGCCCCTCAGCCACGATAGGCGAGCGTCTTGCAAAAGCAGAGCACCCCGACTACCCAGTCGGGGTGCTCTGGCATACGAGCCGCAGCTGCGGAAGAGGTTACCCTAGCTAGTTTTCCCCTAGGGACTGCGCCAGCCAGTGCACGGCCTCCTCGATGATCGTCGTGCCCATCGCCACCGGCACCTTGTCGGCGTTGATGGTGAGATGATAAAGAGCGGGATCCTCCCAGTCGACGCCGTGATAGCGCTGGAGATAACGCCCGCGCTGACGGTCGCTGGTCCGGATCTCGTCCTCGGCCGACTCACGATCGAGGCTCTCGCGGCTCATAAGGTTGCGGATTCGGGTCTCCGGCGAAGCGAAGACGCGCACGTGGAGCGCATTCCGCCGATTCTTCAGGATCACCTGACCGCCGCGGCCCACAATGACGATATCGCCGGTCTCAGCATACTCCAGAATCACCTGCCGCACGAGCTCTCTGTAGTTTGCGGCGGCCCGTTCACGATCTCGCTCAGCGATCAACGCGCTGGACACCATGCTGTCCGCGAGTTCGGCATAGGAGGCGCCCTCCCGCAGCGTCGCGCTCGGGATGGAAGGTACTGAGGACATCGAGCCCAGTGCCCGTATCACCCTCTCCACGAACCCTGGAACCTCCTCCTTCTCCGCGAGGTTTTTGACCATCCTCTCATCAGGATAGCCTGCCGCTGCCGCGGCGCGCTGCAGGATCTCGCGATCGAGATAACGATATCCCAGGCGCTCTGCTACCTCCGTCGCTATGTAGCTTCCCTCGCTTCCCAACTGCCGTGAAACCGTGATCACCATACCCATCGTTGCCTCCTCGCTGCTGCGGACCTACATCCAAGAGTACCTGTGGTGAACCATCGCCGTTCAGCAGAACAAGACACGTGCCGAAGGAAGGAATAGAAGTGGTGCACTTCTACAATAGCATAGTCATATCGGCATGTCAATTATCTGACGTGTGCGGCAGCATATCCTTTAGTCAGCGGAGGTGTTGGACTGTGGTCCAACGCGAGGACGCGCCTCAGTCTCACGCTTGCGACGGATCACGTCCGTCGCTCCGTGGCGCTGGCCCCCTTTCTCCTGAGCGAAAGATATCGCGTCACGTGTGCGTGCTGGGTGAATCGTGGTATAGTCGAGGATGTCTGCAGGACGCGGCGACGCGCGAGGCGACCCATATGGTGGCGCGGTTGCGCCACCGTTGTAAGGAGTGACCCGTATGGACGAATCTGCGTTTGACAGGCGCCTGCGGCAGCTCAGGTCTGCCCACGAGGCGTTAGTGACGAGGGAGAACGAGGTCGACCCTAATTGGTACAATGGCGTCTTTGAGCGCTACCGTTACCCAATTCTGACGGCGGCCCACACGCCCCTATACTGGCGCTACGACCTCAATCCCGGGACCAACCCTTACCTCATGGAGCGCATGGGCATCAACGGCGTGTTCAACGCTGGGGCCATCGAGCTGGACGGGAAGGTCCTGCTCGTGAACCGCGTTGAGGGCGTCGACCGCAAGTCTTTCTTCGCTGTCGCCGAGAGCGAGAACGGCATCGACACCTTCCGATTCTGGGACGTTCCCGTGGTGATGCCGGAGACGGACACGCCCGACGTCAATGTCTACGACATGCGCCTGACGCAACACGAGGACGGCTGGATTTACGGCGTCTTTTGCACCGAGCGCAAGGATCCCAACGCGCCGCCCGGCGACATGAGCAGTGCGGTTGCACAGTCGGGCATCGCCCGTACCAAGGACCTGAAGCAATGGGAACGTCTGGACGATTTCGTCACCCCCTCTCCGCAGCAGCGTAATGTGGTGCTCCACCCTGAGCTCGTCGACGGGAAGTACGCCTTCTATACGCGACCGCAGGACGACTTCATCCAGGCCGGTACCGGCGGGGGCATTGCCTTCGGGCTGGCCGACGATATCGAGCACGCCACAATCGCGTCCGAGACGGTCGTCGATCCGCGCGCTTATCATACCGTGAAGGAGCTTAAGAACGGCGCCGGCGCTCCACCTACCAAGACGCCGGCGGGCTGGCTGCATATCGCCCACGGCGTGCGGGCCTGCGCCGCGGGCCTGCGTTACGTTCTCTACGCCTTCCTCTGCGACCCAGAGGATCCCAGCAAGGTCATCGCGCGGCCCGGCGGCTATCTGATGGCGCCGAAGTTCGATGAGCGCGTCGGCGACGTCTCTAACGTGCTCTTCTGCAATGGTGTGGTGGCGCGGGACAATGGCGACCTGTTCATCTACTATGCGTCCTCCGACACACGGATGCACGTGGCGACGACGACCATCGACAGAATGCTCGACTACGTCACAAACACGCCCCCCGACGGCGGTCGCTCGGCGATCTGCGTCGCCCAGCGCATCGCCCTCATCGAGCGCAATCTTGCATACCTACGACAAGTTGAGAGTTGAACGCGGGTAACTTACAGGTGATTGTATATCGAACATCTAACATCAAATATCGAACATCCATTTGAAAGGAGCAACCATGTCTGGCCAATACACTCCCAAACCCGAGCACAAGTTTACGTTCGGCCTCTGGACCGTGGGCAACCCCGGGGCCGATGCCTTCGGTGAGCCGGTGCGGCCTGAGCTCTCCCCGGCGGATCTCGTTTATCTACTTGGTGAGGTGGGCGCCTACGGCGTCAATTTTCACGACAACGACCTGATTCCCATCGACGCCACCGCGACCGAGCGCGACGCGATCCTGAGGTCGTTCAAGAAAGCGCTGGCGGACACCGGGTTGGTGGTCCCGATGGCGACGACAAACCTCTTCGCCGATCCGGTCTTCAAGGATGGGGCCTTCACCTCGAACGATCCTAAAGTGCGTGCCTACGCGCTTCAGAAGACCTTGAACGCCATTGATCTCGGTGTGGAGCTGGGCGCCGAGACTTACGTCTTCTGGGGTGGTCGCGAGGGGGTCGAGTCGGATGCGACCAAGGATCCGGTTGAGGCGACCAAGCGTTTCCGCGAGGCGCTCAACTTCCTGAGCGAATACGTGCTCGACCGCGGCTACCACCTCCGGTTCGCACTCGAGGCCAAACCCAACGAGCCAAGAGGCGATCTCTACTTCCCCACCACAGGCGCCTATCTGGGCTTCATCGAGACCCTCGACCACCCCGAGATGGTGGGCGTCAACCCCGAGGTCGCGCACGAGCACATGGCGGGCCTCAATTTCCTGCATGCCGTCGCCCAGGCCTGGGAGGCCGGCAAGCTCTTCCACATCGACCTGAACGACCAGAATTACGCCCGCTTCGACCAGGACTGGCGCTTTGGCGCGCAGAACATCAAGCAGGCCTTCTTCCTGGTCAAGTTCCTCGAGGACGTCGGCTACGAGGGGCCGCGCCACTACGACGCGCACGCCTATCGCACCGAGGACTACGAGGGCGTCAAGGATTTCGCCCGCGGCTGCATGCGTACCTACCTGATCCTGAAGGAGAAGGCGCAGCAGTTCAACGAGGACCCTGAGATCCAAGCGCTTCTGACGGAGATCAACGCTGATGACGGCTCGATGGACCAGTTCAAGGGCGCCTACACAGCCGATAAGGCCGCCGCCCTTCGCACCTACGAGTTCGACCGTCAAGCCCTCGGCGCTCGAGGCCTGGGCTATGAGAAGTTGGATCAGTTGGTGGTCGAGTTGTTGCTGGGTGTGAGGTAGCGGTTAGCTGAAGGTTGTCCAAATTTCGTGAGATATGGGAGTAGGAAGTAAGGGGGTAAGGAGTATTGCCGCGCTTTACTTCTTACTCCCTTACTCCCTACTCCCTACTTCTGGCCGTTTCGCAATTGTAGGAGGCATCCATGACTCAATCTCTCTTCCTGGGTATCGACATCTCGACGACCGGCGCGAAGGCGTTGTTGATTGACGCGACCGGCGAGGTGATCAGCAGTGCCACGACGCCGCTGTCGCTCTCGACGCCGAAACCGCTCTGGTCGGAGCAGGATCCCCACGATTGGTGGGATGGCATCGTTCAGAGCATCCGGCGCGCCCTTGACGCGGCGGGCGCGACGGGTGAGGACGTCAAGGCCGTCGGGTTGACGGGACAGATGCACGGCCTTACGCTGCTCGACGCCGACGGCGAGGTCCTGCGCCCGGCCATTCTCTGGAACGATCAGCGCACCGGCGCGCAATGCGACGAAATCCGCGAGATCATCGGCAAGGAGCGCCTGATTCAGATCACGGGCAACGACGCGCTCACCGGCTTCACCGCGCCGAAGATCCTCTGGGTGCGCGAGCACGAGCCCGATGTCTATGCCCGGGCCGCCCACATTCTGCTGCCCAAGGACTATGTCCGGTACCGGCTCACCGATACCTACGCGACCGACAAGGCCGGTGCGGCGGGGACGATTCTCTTCGACCTGGAGGCCCGCGACTGGTCGCCTGAGGTCCTCAACGCGCTGGACATCCCCGCCGAATGGCTGCCCCCCACGCACGAGGGGCCGGAGGTGACGGCGGCGATCAGCTCCGAAGCGGCTGAGCTGACCGGGCTGAAGGTCGGGACGCCGGTGGTCGGGGGCGGTGGCGACCAGGGCGCCGGCGCGGTGGGGGTGGGGGCCGTCGAACCGGGCATTGTGAGCCTGGTCCTCGGCACGTCCGGCGTCGTCTTCGCGACGACGGGCGAGCCCTTCATCGAGCCTGAGGGCCGGCTGCACGCCTTCTGCCACGCCGTACCCGAGACGTGGCACCTGATGGGCGTGATGCTCTCGGCGGCGGGCAGCTTGCAGTGGTACAAGGACACGTTGGCGCCGGAGCTCTCCTTCGACGAGCTGATCGCGCCGGCGGCGGAGATCCCGCCGGGCGCCGAGGGCCTGCTCTTTCTGCCCTATCTGACCGGCGAGCGGACGCCCTATCCCGATCCCTTGGCGCGCGCCGGTTTCGTCGGGCTGACGCTGCGCCACGGGCAGGCGCACATGACCCGAGCCGTCCTCGAGGGCGTCGCCTTTGGCTTGCGCGACAGCATGGAGCTGATCAAAGAGGCCGGTCTGGGCGAGATTGGCCAGATTCGTCTCTCGGGCGGCGGCGCTCGGAGTGACCTCTGGCGCCAGATCTTGGCCGACGTTTTGGGCCACGAGCTCGTGACCGTCAACACCACCGAGGGCGCCGCTTTCGGCGCCGCGGTCTTGGCGGGCGTCGGCGCCGGGGCGTGGGAGAGCGTCCCCGCAGCGTGCCGGGCGATCGTGAAGGTCGTCGATCGTATCGCGCCGCAGCCGTCGCACGTCTCGGCCTACGATGAGCTCTATCCGCTCTACCGCGGCCTCTACCCTGCGCTCAAGCCGACGTTCGACGAGATCGGCGAAGCCTGAGCGGCCTGGCTGCAAGGCAGCCATCTTGAGCGAATCGGAGGGGCGATGACGCGATATGGGTATTTTGACGATGCAAAGCGCGAGTACGTGATCACGGATCCGCGGACACCGGTGAAGTGGATCAACTACATCGGCACGCTGGCATTCGGCGGTTATGTGGATCATACGGGCGGCGCGGCCCTCTGCAAGGGCGATCCGGCCCTGAACCGGATCACGTGGTACGTGCCCCAGCGCCCGGTGACGGCGTTCCAGGCCACGACGCTCTATCTGCGCATCCACGAGGGGGACGGTGTGCGCGTCTTCTCTCCTTTCTACGTACCGACGCTCGATCCCTACGATCGCTATGAATGCCACGTCGGGTTGGGGTATACGCGCATCGTCTCGGAGTTCTACGGTGTGGGCGTCGAGGCCACGATCTTCGTGCCCCTCGACGGCGGCTGCGAGATCCGGGACATCCGCATCACCAACCTTAGGGACACCTCGCTCGAACTCGACGCGATCCCCGTCGTGGACTACTCTCATCCCGAGGCCATTAAGCAGTTCAACAACAACGATTGGGTGCCGCAGACGATGGTCAGCCGGGCGATCAGGGACCCGGAGGGCCAACTCGTGCTTCTCCAGTACCCCTTCATGTTCCGCGATATCCGTGTCAATTACCTCACCTCGAACCTGCCCGTCGCCTCCTTTGAGTCGGACCGTGACCGCTTCCTCGGTTACGGAAGCTGGGCAGCGCCCGAGGGGCTGCAGGCGCCGGAGCTCAGCGACTACGAGGCGTGGCGCGGTCAGAACATCGGCGCGCTGTTGCAGCATCTGGGTACGCTGGCGCCCGGTGAGACGCGTCAGCTGATCATCCAGCTCGGGCAGGCGCCGAGCCTTGAGGCGGCGCGTCCGACCATCGCGCGCTATCGCGACCCCGAGGCCGTGGCGGAGGCGCTCGATGACCTGGCGGAGTTCTGGGATGGTTACCTCAATCGGATGCAGGTCGAGACACCTGATCCAGACATGACCAGTATGCTTAACATTCACAACCCGCGGCAATGCTACATCACGCTCAACTGGTCGCGGTACTTGTCCCTCTATCAGGTGGGACTCGGCGCCCGCGGTATCGGCTTCCGCGACAGCTCCCAGGACGTGATGGGCGTCGTGGGCAATGCGCCTGCGGAGGCGCGCGCGCTGATGACCAAGCTCCTCCAGGTCCAGCGCAAGGACGGCTCGGCGATGCATCAGTTCTATCCCGCTACGATGGAGGCGAATATCGGCGACGCCGCCGAGGGTGAGGAGCGCCCCGATTTCTACGGGGATGACCATCTGTGGATTGTGTTGGCGGTGACGGCCTATCTCAAGGAGACGGGTGACCTCGCCTTCCTCGAGGAGGTGCTGCCCTATTACGAGAAGGACCGGGACGGCCATCCTCTCTCTGAGGGCACCGTGCTGAACCACCTCCAGCGGGCGCTCGGCTTTACCTGGTTGCACGTCGGCGACCACGGGCTCCCGTTGCTCGGGTTTGCCGATTGGAACGATACCGTGAACCTGCGGGCCGGGGCCGAGTCGCTCTTCAATGCGCACCTCTTCGGGCTGGCCCTGCTCGAGATGATCGCGTTGATGGGGCACCTGGGCGACGACGAGCGCGCGGAGGCCTATCTCGCCCAGTACAACGCGATGAAGGACCGGGTCAACGACGAGGCCTGGGACGCCGTCGATGGGGGAGGGTGGTACGTCCGCTACTTCGACAGCACCGGTGAGCCCATCGGCGCCCACACGAATGAGAAGGGGCAGATCTATCTCAACGCCCAGTCGTGGGCCGTTCTCTCGGGATTCGCCACGCCCGACCGGGCCGTCCAGGCATTGGATGCGGCGCGCGAGCGGCTGAACACCTCAAAGGGCCTCAAGGTCGCCACGCCCGGCTACGACGGCTTCGACCCGAACAAGGGCGGCATCACGACCTATCCGCCCGGCGCCAAGGAGAACTGCGGCATCTTCCTGCATACCAACCCCTGGATGATGATCGCCGAGACGCTTTTAGGCCGCGGCGACCGGGCGTACGAATACTATACGCAGGTCAACCCCGCCACGCGCAACGACAGCATTGAGGCGTTCGAGGTCGAGCCCTACGTCTACTGTCAGAACATCCTCAGCGACGAGCATCCGCAGTTCGGGCTCGGTCGCAACAGCTGGCTCACGGGCACCGCGTCGTGGGCTTATCAGGCCGGGACCCAATACATCTTGGGCGTCCGCCCAACCTATGCGGGCCTGGAGATTGATCCTTGCATCCCAACTGACTGGGATAGCTTCCGCGTCCATCGCGTCTTCCGCGGGGCGACGTACGAGATCGGGGTGAGAAATCCCGACCACGTGAGTAAGGGCGTCCGATCGATCACCGTCGATGGCGAGGCCGTGGAGGGCAAGATCGTCCCCGCCTTCGCCGATGGCGCCGTGCACCGGGTCGACGTTGTTCTCGGCTGACCGCGCCGAGCCAAACAGGCACGACCGATAGCCGGCGCCCTATTGACGTGGCTTTGTCCTGAGATTGAGTCCTGTGAGGAGGTACGATGAAGACCCTCATCTATGGAGCAGGTCCGTTGGGCAGTCTCTTTGCCGCTCAACTCCACGCCGGGGGCCATGACGTGTCGCTCCTGGCGCGCGGGCAACGCCTGAGCGACATCCGCGAGCACGGTGTGGTGATCCACAACGTCATCACCGACGAGACGATGACGGCACCGGTGCGCGCCGTCGAGGCCCTGGCGCCCGACGATGCTTACGACCTGGTGCTCGTGATCATGCGCAAGAACGCGGCGCTGGAGATCCTCCCGATTTTGGCGGCCAATCGACAGACGCCCAACGTGCTCTTCTTGATGAATAACGCGGCGGGCCCCGAGGCGCTGGTGGAAGCCCTTGGGAGGGACCGCGTCCTGATCGGGTTTCCGGCCTCTGCTGGCTATCGCGATGGTCCGGTGATGCATTGCCTGACGGGCACCCCGGAGGATCGGGCAAAGATCCCGTTCGGTGGCGTTGACGGAACGGTGACCCCGCGGACCCGGTGGATTGCCGAGGTCCTGGAGAGCACGCCGGGCCTGGGCGCCGAGATCCGCACCGATATGGACGCGTGGCTCAAGTACCACGTGGCCCTGGTGATGCCGGGGCTTGCGGCGGCGCTCTATGCCTGTGGCGGCGACACCCACCGCCTGGCGCGCACCCGCGACGCCGTGGTGCTCTGCGTCCGCGCGGTGCGGGAGGCTTTCCGCGTGCTCCAGGCGTTGGGGTATCCCGTGACACCCGCGCGGTTCAAGCCCTTCGCCTGGCTGCCCGAGCCGTTGCTGGTGCCGGTGGTTCGGAAGCTGCTGGATCACGAGAGGATGGAAGTGGCGCTTGCCAAACACGCCGAGGCGGCCCGTGACGAAGTGCAGCACCTGACCGACGAGTTTCTCGTCCTGGCGGAGCTGAGCGCCGTGCCGATTCCTACCATCCGCCGCCTCTACCGCTACTTCGATCCCAACGCGCCGCTGATTGCCGACGGCAGCCGGAGCCTGCCGCTGGATTGGCGCGGGCTGGCGACCGCCGGTCTGGCCCTCGGCGCTGCCGGTGCCTTGGTCGCGTCGATCGCCGGCAGGGCGGGCACGGGAAAGCGCGAGCGGTAGCATCTCGGGCAGGACCGGCCCGACCGAAAGGAGGTCGCTATGGCCGAGCTCCGGATAGGCACGTGTAGTTGGAAGTTCCCGTCGTGGGTGGGCCTCGTCTACTCCACGCCGAAGGGTGCGCCGCCTGAGGAGAGGGTAGACTCTGAGGCGCGGATCGCAGAAGCTGGGCCGCTCTTCGAAGCACCTGGCGCGTCCCCCGGCGAGCGGGAGGCGGAAAGCGTCGGCGCCGACGCCAAGCGCGCGAGCTACCTGGTCGAGTATGCGCAGCAGTACAACACCGTCGAGATCGACCAGTGGTTCTGGTCGCTCTTCGGGGCGGAGACGCTCGGGCTGCCCGATCCGGCGGACGCCGAGGCCTATCACGCCGCAGTGGCGCAGCGCCCCGACGATGGCGCGGGCTTTCGCTTTACCGTCAAGGCGCCCAACAG
>CAZPJP010000055.1:16048-23092 GCA_964586915.1 uncultured Anaerolineales bacterium | reverse complement strand
ACACCCCTCCCGGCCCGTTACCCACGGGCCGGTTGTGCGTTCAGCGCCTTCGCCCAAAAACCTTGACGAGCACATCTTCGATGCTACACTTCGTCATTGGTCACAGATCTAGGGGATATCGGATTGCTTAAGAGATCAAGGCTTTATCTCATTGTCGTCGCCCTCGCGCTCAGCGCGTGTGGGTTGCAGGTCAGTGGAGATGTTGGGGCCGATGTGGAACCTGCGGCGTCAACTCAGCCTCCCGCTACAGCGAAGCCTACCGCGGCTGGTACGGCGCATCCGACGCCGACCGCGAGCCCACCGTCGGCAGCGCCTGCGACGCAAGCTCCACAACCGGACCCCACGGACATCCCCGTTCCTTCGCCAACTGCTACGGCCTTTCTCTGCCCCTATCTACGTGGACGCGTCGAGAATGGCACCCTGCAGAGTTCAGCGATGGGAGAGCCAGTGCGCTACCTCGTTCATCTACCCCCCTGCTATGATCAGTTTCCGACCAAGGCTTTTCCGGTGCTCTACCTGTTTCACGGTTGGCCTCTCAACGAATGGCACTGGATCAATCTCGGTATGACGGAGTGGAGTGACGATTGGGTCAGCCGTGGGTTGAGCGGGCCTTTCATTCTGGTCTTCCCAGGAGTCAACCAGGATGGGCGCTATGTCCATTCGAGCGGTGGCAGCAGCTCATTTGAGGGGTTCGTCGTCGATGAGTTGGTGCCGCACATCGACCAGAGCTATCGCACGCTACGTCAATCAGACAGAAGAGCCGTTGGCGGCATCTCTCGAGGCGGGGTCTGGGCTTTGGAGATCGCAATGCGCCATCCAGATCTCTTCGCCAGCGTTGGCGGCCACAGTCCTGCGCTTGCTTTGAACAATCCGTTGCCGCAGTACGATCCGTTTCGCTTGGCGCGGGAGGGCGTGCCTGGCTTGCGATTCTACCTCGATGCGGGTGATGGGGACTGGGCGCGGGCGAGCACAATACGGCTTCGCGATCTGCTCATTGAGTTCGGCGCCGACGTCACATACGACCTTCATTCAGGGGGGCATGTGGACGGATTGTGGGAGAGTGGTGTCCCGGACTATCTTGCGTTCTACACGGCCCCTTGGCCTGCGTCGTATGAGGAGCTTCCTTTTTGGAGCGAGCCCGAACTGCCGCTCGTGCCCACGAGCGCGCCTTAGCCCTTCAGTTCTGTCCCCAAAGGCATCTCAACGCTGCTCTGTCATATCCCGGATACTCGTCGGTCTGTTCCACCAGTTTCACCAGTGTGTCAATGACGTGCCTCACGTCCCGTGAAGATCTGGACTCATCCTCCATCGGATAGTCGATCCGCGCAGACGCACCGCGCAGAGCTCGGCGAGACCAAGCTGTGCAACCGTCCCCACCGTTACAGTCAGCGGCGCGCCGTGCCGTGCCGTGCATGAGCTGGATGAGCTCGGTGATCCTCTCAGCCTTCATAGGTTGCGTTTCTGCCCATCCGATGTATCATAAACGGGTTATGATCATGGCTCAGGGATTACCTATCACCGCGGTTCACGGTGCAATCGTGGACCAGATGCTCAGCAGGGTGGTAGGAGTACAGTTACAGGGCACCGGACAGGCGGAAAAGACAACGGCTCCATCGTGCCCTGGCGGGAACAGTGGAGCCGTGACTTGCGAAAGATATTCCGCGTTATCTAGCGCCCTCCTCGGGAGAGCGTACGCAGACAGCGTGTGCAGATATGAACACGACGGTATTCACCATCGATCATAACACGCTTGCGTTGGATATTGGGTCGAAACATACGCTTGGTCGAACGTTTCGAGTGACTGATAGTGTGCCCAAACATTGGGCCCTTTCCACAAATCTCGCACTTGGCCATAATCCACCTCTTTTTTTCGATGACTGAGTTATGATACCACAAAGATCGTGGGAAGCAACCGGAGGAACCGGAGGAGCCGAGATTAATGAGCGACAAGATAGTCCCCAGGGGTAAGATTGACGTCGCGCAGGCGGCGATTGCCTCCATAGTGAGCGAGGCAGTTCAGACGTGCTATGGCGTGGTAGGGACCGTGCCGCGCAGCTTCGCCACAGGCCTGGCGGACATCCTATCCACCGATCGCAAGCGCGGTGTTGAGGTTGTCGTGCGCGATGGGGAGATCACGATTGATCTCTTTGTGGTGGTAGAATACGGTACCCGCATATCGACGGTAGCGGAGAGCATCAAGGATGTGGTGAAGTATCAGGTTGAGCGAGCTCTGGAGCTGCCTGTGGCAGAGGTGAATGTTCACGTCCAGGCGCTGCGCGTAAGTGGCTTTGGTTAGGGAGGAGCTTACTGTGGGAATCCTGGATGGCGAGGTCCTTCGGGCTGTCGACGGGCATCGTTTCAAGCCCATGATCTCTGCTGCTCTGTCCTGGTTACGCCAACATCAGGAATCGGTGAATGCTCTCAATGTCTTCCCTGTTCCGGATGGCGACACGGGGACCAATATGAGCCTTACGATGACCTCCGCGTGGGATGAGATTGTCGATGTGGAGGAGTCGCACGTCGGGCAGTTGGCTTCAAAACTGGCCCATGGCGCCTTGATGGGCGCCCGCGGTAACTCCGGTGTGATTCTCTCGCAGATCTGGCGTGGTTTCGCCCACGGATTGGATGGGCATACGGCCATCACTCCTGATGTGATGGCCGATGCGCTGCGGGTGGCGGCGGATACGGCCTACAAGGGTGTGGTGAAGCCTGTGGAGGGCACGATCCTCACCGTCGTTCGGGAGGTGTCGGACGAAGCTCAGTCTGTGGCTGACGAAACAGAGGATATGGTGGAGGTGTTCGAGCGGCTTGTCGAGCGGGCGAAGCGCTCAGTTGATCGAACGCCTTCGCTCTTGCCCGTACTTCGGCAGGCCGGTGTGGTAGATGCAGGCGGG
Organism: uncultured Anaerolineales bacterium; assembly: GCA_964586915.1. GTDB lineage: Bacteria > Chloroflexota > Anaerolineae > B4-G1 > SLSP01 > PWVB01. The sequence goes on along the minus strand of CAZPJP010000055.1, from coordinate 20,198 downwards.
CAAGGGCTATATGTGATACTGGAGGGTATGCTGCGTAACTTACAGGGACTTCCCGTGACCGATATCGTCGTACCAGAGCCTGACCTGTCTCATTTGCAGATGGATGCACACTTGCACGCAGGAGGGGAAGTCCAGTTTGACGAGGCCTATCCATACGATGTGCAGTTCATCATTTTTGGTGAGGCCCTCGACGTCTCCGGGATTCGTTCAGCGATTGAGGCGATGGGGGATTGTCCTTTAACGGTGGGCGATCCAAACGCCGTGAAGGTGCACGTCCACGTCGCGGATCCGGGTGCGCCCATTAGTCTTGCCGCTCAACACGGGTCGGTGCGCGACGTCGTAGTGGAGGATATGCGCGTTCAGTACGAGGCTTTTAAGGCGGATCGCGCTGCGCGTCAGGCGGTGGGCCCGACCGAGGTGCCACCGGTGAGCCTCCTCGACGATGATCAGGCAGCGCCCATCAGCGTCATCGTAGTCGCGGCCGGCGAAGGGTTGGCCAATGTGTTTCGCAGTTTAGGCGCGACCGCAGTCGTCGAGGGCGGACAGACTATGAATCCGAGTACGGCGCAGATTCTCGATGCGGTAGAGGCTGCTGCGTCGGATCACGTGATCGTTTTGCCCAACAACAAGAACGTGCTTATGGCTGCGCAGCAGGCCGCGGAGGTGAGCCAGAAAGAGGTGGCGATCGTCCCGACCCGCTCGATCCCACAAGGGGTCTCGGCGTTGCTGGCGCTTGATCAAGGTGCGCCTCTGGCTGACAATGCGGCGGCGATGGAGGCCTATTCACAGGATGTGATCACCGGGGAAGTTACCTCGGCGACGCGTGACGTGAAGCTCAACGGGGTTCACGTCAAAGAGGGGGATGCCATCGGTCTCCTGGACGACGAACTCGTGGTTGCTACGCACTCATTCGATGAGGCGGTGCACTGGTTGCTCGCCGAGGCCGATCTCGACGATCGGGAGCTTGTGACGCTCTACTATGGGGATCAAGTGACCGGGACAGAGGCTCAAGACTTAACGGATAGGCTTTTCGAGGCGTATCCTGATCTGGAGTTTGAGGTTGTGGCGGGCGGGCAGCCCCACTATCCATATCTGCTATCGATTGAGTGAGCAGATCCCAGCTTGTAAGGCAGTTCAGGCGGAGCTGGATCTCTCCTGGGATCTTCGGCATCATACCAGGCGTGGCATCTATCCAAGCACTGTCTTTGGAGACGTAGACCTTATCAGCATACTATCATCAGCAGCAGAATCTTCCTAGACGAGATCAGGAGCTGTGCGTGGCTGGAAACTCTCAAATTCAACTCATTACGGACGGTACGGCCTTCTTGCCTGTGGAGCGGCTGCGCGAATTGGGCGTCATCGCACTGCCGATCGTGGCACGAGCGGGTGACAGTACCTTTATGTACGATCAACAGACGCCCGGACACATCGACTTGTTACAGATGCTCCGAGCACACCGGCATCCTATAGAGATCATCGGTCCGTCCCCAGACGACTTCCGTGCTGTTTTTGAGCGTTCCCTCTATCGCACAAACCGGATGCTCGTCATTGTCTCCTCAGGGCGATTGAGTCCGGTGCTCCGCAACGCTCGTATAGCGGCTCGGGATTTCATGGGGCGCTGCGACATCACGATTCTCGATTCCCAGACCGTATCGGTGGGGCTAGGGTTACTGGTCGAGCGGGCGGGTGAGCTTCTTCAGCGTAATGACTTGCCGCTGGCTGAGGTCGTTCGTCGAATCCGTGGCATGATTCCCCGGATTTATGTCGTTATGATCTCTCACACTCTGGACTACATCTATCGCAGTGGGAAACTGACGTCAATGCAGGCCATCTTGGGAGCGATGCTGAAGATTCATCCGTTCATCGAGATTGAGGACGGAGATGTGATCCCGCTTGAGAAGAGTCGAAGACCAGAACGCGCTCTCGATAAGCTTATCGAGTTCGCCTCGGAGTTCGCCCGCATCAAGAAACTGGTGATCTTCCAGAGTTATGCAGAGCCGCATGAGGAAGCTCTGAACCTTCGGGATCGGCTCTTACAGGTGGCTCCGGGCATTGAGATCCCGATCATCGTCTATGATCCGGTCATCGCGTCCCACATCGGGCCCGAGGGACTGGGTTTGGTGGTCTACGAGGGTGTCTGGCGCTGAGCTATGCGGCAGCGCGTTCGCATTCTCACAGACAGCGTCGCTGATCTTCCCCTGGCTGATGTCGTACGGTGTCAAGTCCAAATTCAGCCTGTTTATCTGGTCATAGATAGTGCTATCGAGCCGGATGTCTGGCCGTCGCAGCGGTAAACGCTGGATAGGGGCTTTGGATAGAGCGAAGCGACATTCGCTTTGAGGTTTGGCGGTTATCGTGCTGGGCTTTCGGCTCGGCACATACGAACGCAGGAGATAGTATGGCTAGACCAGTAGAGATTCTGGGAAAGATGCTGGAGCTTGAGGCGCGCGACTATGATTACCAGGATCGCGCGGTGGCCGGCGGTCTCTCCCGCTATGTGGACACCTGGCGCAAGCAAGCGAGCCAGGAATTTGATGATGCGGCTGAGGTGTGGATCGAAGAGGTCGCGGAGCGATTGGAGGCCTACAGCTCGGCGGACGAGTCAGCGCGGCGTGACATGGTCGTTGCGCTGCGCGAGCTGCTGAAGTCCGGTCCTACGGCTGTACAGGTCAAGCGCGAAGAGGAAGCGTCGGAGAGGGTGGATACCGAACCCCGGCCCGAGCAACCGCCGTCGGAACGGGCCACCGTCGCTGAGACGGTCGCTGACGCCGTCGCGAAGGACACGTCTCAGGCCGCGCCGCCATCCGGCAGGACGAGGGAGTCCCAAGCCGGTCGCGGGCTGGACGCACCGGTAGAGGTCATCTCGGGCATTGGAAAGAAGCGGGGCGAGCTTCTGGAGCGACTTGGCGTCCAATCTATAGGCGATTTCATCCGGCATTACCCTCGACGTTACGAAGACTACTCTCAACTCAAGACGATAGACCAGTTGGCGTACGGCGATCAGGTCAGCCTCCTCGCTACGGTGTGGGAAGCGGGCGGTCGCACGACGCATAGCGGCACATACCTGTTTCGCGCGATTCTGTCGGATGCTACGGGCACTATTGAGGTAACCTGGTTCAACCAGCGGTACCTAGAGGGACGTATACGGCCCGGTATGCAGTTGCTGGTCAGCGGCAAAGTCGATGAGTATCTCGGTCGTTTGACTATGAACTCGCCTGAGTGGGAGATCGTCGGTCGGACCGAGCTAACAAATGCACGTATACAGCCGGTCTACCCTTTGACCGAGGGCCTGACACAGCGGTGGATGCGGACCGCGATGCGAAGGGCCCTGGGTGCTTGGGCCGACCGAATTCCGGACCCGCTGCCCGATGAGCTTCGTCTACAACACGGGTTATTGACGCTATCTCGTGCCCTCTGGGGTGTACACTTACCGGATAGTCAGGAGCACCTCGCGGCGGCCCGCCGTCGCCTGGCATTTGAGGAGGCCCTCTATCTGCAACTCGGGCTTCTGCGTCAGAAGCTTATGTGGAAATCACAGCCAGGCCGCGAGCTGCGGGCCTCGATTGACCGATTGGAAGCGCTGAAGGAAGCCTTGCCCTATGAGCTGACCGGCGCTCAACATCGTTCTCTGCAGGAGATGTTGGAGGATCTGGCTTCCGGCGATCCGATGAACCGATTGTTGCAGGGTGACGTCGGTTCCGGCAAGACGGTCATCGCAGCTCTACTGATGACGGTTATTGCTGACCAGGGTGCGCAGGCCGCGATGATGGCGCCGACGGAGATCCTGGCGGAGCAGCACTATCGGAGCCTGTCCGCTCTCTTTGAGCGCTTTCCAGAGCCCAGGCCGGCGTTGGGGCTCCTGACGGGAAGCGTCACGGGCGCGGAGCGCGAAGCTATCTATGAAGGCCTGGCAGAGGGCTCCCTGCAAGTCGTGGTCGGAACGCATGCCCTGATTCAGGAAACCGTCGCCTTCAAGGATCTGGCCCTCGTGGTCATCGACGAACAGCATCGGTTCGGTGTCGAGCAGCGGGGCACATTGCGGGAGAAGGGTTATAATCCGCATCTCCTGGTGATGACAGCGACCCCGATTCCTAGATCCCTTGAACTGACGCTGTGGGGGCATGTAGACGTCTCGGTTTTGGACGAGATG
>CAZPJP010000055.1:0-16038 GCA_964586915.1 uncultured Anaerolineales bacterium | reverse complement strand
CACCCGAGTTCTCCATCCGCGCGAACGAGGGCGCGCCTACACCTTTATCCGGAGCCAGGTCGAGAAGGGACATCAAGCATTCATCATCTATCCGCTCGTCGAGGCCTCCGACAAGATCGAAGCTCGCGCAGCGGTGGATGAGTACGAGCGGCTGCAGAAGGACGTCTTTCCGGATCTGCGACTGGGGCTGCTTCACGGCAGGCTGTCAGGTGAGGAGAAGGACGCGGGGATGGCCCGGTTTGTCGCCGGCGACCTCGATATTCTGGTGGCGACATCGGTGGTGGAGGTGGGGATTGATGTGCCCAACGCCACCGTTATGCTGATCGATGGTGCGGATCGCTTCGGCCTGGCCCAGCTCCATCAGTTCCGAGGACGGGTCGGACGCGGACGTCACCGATCCTACTGCCTCCTACTTGCTGAGAGCGCCTCAGAGGAGGCCTGGGAGCGACTGCGCGCTGTTGAGGCGACCACCGATGGGTTTGAGTTGGCAGAGAGGGATCTGGCCATGCGTGGCCCCGGCGAGTTCCTCGGGACGCGCCAGAGCGGTTTTCCCGAGCTTCCGATGGCCACCTACGCGGACACCCGGCTGCTTCACGAAGTGCGCGAGGTGGCAGCCGGGCTGCTGGAGCGCGACCCTGATCTAGCGTTGCCACAGTACAGCGGACTTCGGCAACGAGTCGCGCGTTTCTGGGAGAATACGGGAGACCTGAGCTGACGCCATGCGAATCGCGATCTACCCTGGTTCCTTCGACCCGGTTCACAATGGCCACGTCGACATCGCTCAGCGGGCGGCGGCGCTCTTTGACAGACTCGTCGTGGCCATCTATGCTCGTCCTGACAAATCCCTCCTGTTCTCGGTAGAGGAGAGAGTGGCTTTGGCGAGAGAGGTCTTTCGCCGGGAGGCCAATGTGGAGGTCCGCCCTTATGAGGGCCTGACGGTGGATTTCGCACGCGAGTACGGCGCCCAGGTGCTGGTGCGGGGCCTGCGGGTGATCTCCGATTTTGAGCGCGAGTATCAGATGGCTCTCATGAACCAGCAGTTGAGCTCGGGGGTTGAGACTGTCTGTCTGATGACGCGCTATGAATATGCCTTTGTGAGTGCGAGTCTTGTTAAGGAGGTCTTCATGGCAGGGGGTGATGTTTCCAGCTTGGTACATCCCGCTGTCTTGGAGGCTCTCAAGGGGAAGCGGAGCACGAACGCGTCACCGACGGATTGAGCGAGGACTATTGTGCTTAGGGATGCCTTGATGGTGCTGCTGGAGGAGGGACTATGGACGTTGACTTCCTGATCGACCGTCTTGAACGTTACGTTGTCGAGGAGTGTCCGCGCTTCATCGGGAATCGGATGGTCAATGAGGACGAGTTCAGGGGTTACCTAGCCCAGCTGCGCCAAGCTATACCCGAAGAGATGGCGCAGGCCCGCCGCGTGGTTCGTGAGAGCGATGCTGTGGTTGAGGCCGCGCGGCAGGAAGCAGAGCGCATCATCGCCAAGGCTCAGAGCGAGGGAGAGCGAATGGCTTCGAGCCATCAGTTCGTGGTGGACGCGCAGCGTCAGGCGAAGACCATCGTTCAAGAAGCACGCCAGAAGGCAGACAGCTTGAGAGCAGACGCGGATGAGTATGTGTTCAATGTTCTCAGCCAGCTGCAGACCGAATTGACGCGTCAGCTCAGGGTCGTTGAAAACGGCTTGCACCGGCTAGAGGCTGAGCGTGAGGCGATCCTGACCGAGAAAAAAGTTTGACAGACCGTCCATTTTCTGTATAATTGGACGTGCGTTCTGCGTATCGATGGTAGTGTATGGCTGGCGCAAGAACGTGCTATCATCAAAGAAAAGGGAGTGAATAACGATGGCTGCTGTACCAAAGAGACGAACACCGCGCAGCCGGCGTGACCGGCGGCGAGCAAATAGCTATCCTACGGCTGTGCTGCCCACGCTGCTGGAGTGTGAGGAGTGCGGCGATCTGGTTAAGCCTTATCACGTGTGCTCGAACTGTGGCCACTATCGGGGGCGACAGGTTCTGAACGTCGACGAGGACTAAACGGGCGCACCTCCGCAGCTACTGTCGGGGTGATCCTGATCCTGATCGGCGCGCATCGTGGCTGGCATCGAGCCGCTCATAGGAAGTAGTGGCGCACAAAGCAGTCGGAAAGCATGCGATTGTTGCTAGACGGGCCTCTTCGGAGGCCCGTACGTTTTGCACAATTCGAAAGGATTGTTGCGCGTTGCATTGACACATACTGCCATTGGGATATGCTATCCTAGCGTCTGTGCCATCAGATGTATGCTGTACGAGCTGTTCTGATACGCTAGCTGTAGGTTACAGGTAGGGAGAGAGGCCTTATGGAGCACGATGCGATTCCTGGTTCGGTGACCGTCGAGCCGAGTGTCTTGGAGACAATTGCGCGATTGACCGCGCTAGAGGTTCCGGGTGTAGTGGATATTGCTCAGCGGGAAGTGGATCGCATTCTGGGCGTGCCTGGGAAGTCGGTGGAGGTGCAGGTTCAGAAGGGACGGGTGCTCGTCGAACTGCACATTGTGGCGGGCCCGGAACAGAGCTTGCTACAGCTTGGACGCAAGGTACAGCATGAGGTGACACGAGCTGTTCAGCAGATGCTCGGAATGCCCGTCGAAGCTGTGAACGTTCATATCGAGGACGTTGTCTATCCCGACGCTGAGAAGTTGTCCGATAGCGAATCTGGGTAGATGAGGCTCTCCGCTTTGGGATCCTGTTTGGGCTTCTGCTTGGGATCCTGATTGGAATCCTGACACTGAAGCAGGCTCCAAGGGAGTAACTAATGAAAGGAGAGCGTCGCCTGGCGCGCGAGCTGGCGCTGAAAGCTCTGTATGAGATCGACCTTGTCGGGCATGCGCCGGCGCTCGTGCTGCATCGGCGGTTTGAGTCCCGGCCCGAGACGGAATCGCGGGTAGAAGCTTATGCACGGAAACTGGTCGGCGGTGTCCTAGCCGCTGCCGAGCAATTGGATCGTTATATCCAAGACCACGCGCCTGATTGGCCTCTGGAGCAGGTTGCCGTCATAGACCGCAATCTCCTGCGCATAGCTTTCTATGAGTTCACGGCGGGCAAGGTCCCCGTCAAGGTTGCCATCAATGAAGCCGTGGAGCTTGCGAAGGAGTATGGGTCCGAGAGCTCACCCAGGTTCGTGAATGGTGTGCTAGGCGCGCTGGTTCCTCACCAGGACGAGGTAGCACGCGTTCTGAAAGAAAGCATCGACTGAGAGACACCACGTACGCCTTTCCCGCTAGTCCCGCGCTCATGTGGGCGCGGGTGACACGATGGTCACCCTGTTCAATGACGACGCTTAAAGACGGCGCGCCTCCTGTTGATCCGGGAGGAACCGCGCCGCTTTTTTTTCGAATCTCACTTGAGGCGCAGGCGGACGTCGAGTATGCTGACTGAGCCGAGCGTGCTTGTGCAGTGCAACAGCTGTCCAGCGTTATAGTTTCTGAAAGGAGTCACTTGGGATGGAGAAGATCAAGGTCATCATTATGGGCGCCGCCGGTCGAGACTTCCACAACTTCAACACTTACTTCCGTGACAACGATCGCTACGAGGTTGTGGCTTTCACGGCCACGCAGATCCCCAACATTGAGGGGCGTAGATATCCGCCCGCGCTAGCCGGCGATCTCTATCCAGAAGGCATCCCAATCCATCCGGAGGAGGACTTGGCGGCGCTGATCAACCGTCACAATGTAGCTCAGGTAGTCTTCTCGTACTCCGATGTTCGACACGTCTATGTTATGCATAAAGCGTCCTTGGCTGCAGCGAATGGCGCCGATTTCCGGTTGATGGGTGGGCGTGCCACGATGCTCAGTAGCTCGAAACCTGTTGTTGCCATTTGCGCGGTGCGCACGGGGTGTGGTAAGTCACAGACGACGCGTCACGTATGCGATGCTTTGCAGGCCATGGGGCGAGAGGTCGTCGTGGTGCGTCATCCGATGCCCTACGGTGATCTGGCCGAGCAGGCGGTGCAGCGCTTCGCCACCTATGCGGACCTAGATCGACACAACTGCACGATCGAGGAGCGGGAGGAGTACGAGCCCCATATTGATCGGGGGGTGACCGTCTATGCAGGGGTGGACTACGAGGCCATCCTGCGGCAGGCGGAGGAGGAAGCCGACGTCGTCGTGTGGGATGGTGGGAACAACGACCTACCTTTTTACCGGCCCGATATCTGGATTACCGTGACGGACCCCCACCGCGCCGGTCACGAGGTGAGCTACTACCCGGGCGAGGCGAACTTCCGTGCTGCTGATGTTCTGGTCATCAACAAGATGGATACCGCCGACTACGCTGATGTCCGACAGATCTACCGGAATATCAGCGAGCTGAACGCCGACGCTGTGGTCGTCGAGGCTGCGTCACCGCTCTTTGTGGATCACCCTGAGAGGATCCGGGGAAAGCGAGTGCTGGCGATTGAGGACGGTCCCACGCTCACGCATGGGGAGATGTCCTATGGTGCCGCCTTCGTCGCGGCCCAGCGTTTCGGCGCCGCGGAGGTGATCGATCCTCGACCTTACGCAGTGAACTCCATCGCCCGGACCTACGAGGCGTATCCGACGACGGGGAAGGTCTTGCCGGCGATGGGCTACGGCGAGAAGCAGATCGCCGACCTGGAGGAGACGATCAACAACACACCGTGCGACCTGGTCATCGTAGGCACCCCCATCGATCTTACGCGGCTACTCACCATCGAGCACCCTATGGAGCGGGTGCGGTATGAGCTGCAAGTCATTGGTCGACCAACGCTACAGGAGGTGCTGTCGGCGCGGCTGGGGGACGAATCGTAGAGATCGACAGGCGCGGTCCTACCGGCAGGCGTTCGACAGTGTCCAGGGCGGGGAAGAGCTCTCCGCCCTGGTTTGCATCAGACTCTGAGAGACGGGCCACCGCTTCTGAGGCTCAGACCCTCGTCCTCTCTCGGGTGGGTCCCCTGTCAGGCGGCAGGGACGTTTACTCAGAGACGTAGGGACTGTCTTGAATCCAGAATCGCCACTGTGCTTGCTGCGCTGCGCTGTCTCCGGGCACGCGTATGCGGGGTCCGGAGACTAGCTTGATGTCGGCACCCGTCGATCCGGCCCGAAGGGTGATGATCTCGCTGGTGCACAGATCGACATCGTTGAGCTCGCCATTGATGGCTAATGCCTGGGCAAGCTTCGCGGGCCCGGAAGTGAGCTCGCGCTCGTCATCAACGCTGCGATTCCGACGCATCCGGTCCAGCCCCTTCAGCGGCTCCAGGGCTCGAATTAGAACCGCGCCGGGTGCATCAGTGGGGTGCGCCGCTATGTTGAACATCCAATGCATACCGTAGATAAAGTAGACGTACGCGTGCCCTGGCTCGCCAAACATAGGGCGGTTGCGGGCGGTTCGGCCCCGGTACGCGTGGGAGGCGGGGTCGTGGCGACCGCGATACGCTTCAGTCTCCACAATGCGGCCTACCAGCTCATCTCCCTCGACAATCCGCACCAGGTGGGCGCCGATGAGGTCGCGAGCTACTTGCACCGGCTCGCGGCCGTAGAAGCTCCGGGGCAGAGGCTCGTCAGCCACGTTTGACTTATGCACTGTGATGGAGTATCTTCGGGCTGGCTGAGGCGATGCCGAGGCCAAGGTTCATAGTAACCGGAGGTGGAATGATGAGCGATATCCCCGATTGGCTGATCGAGCTTGCCGCACAGCGTGACGAGGATGAGGAGGACGAAGAACCGGAATGGGACTTTCTCCGGTCCGAGCCTGATAGTGAGGACGAGCAGGAAGCCCCGGGGACCCGTCCTTTCGCTGAATCCACGGAAGCGGAAGCGCCCGTGTCTATTGAGGAACTGGACAGCTCCGACGAGGGCGAGCAGGATGAGGACGTGATGGAGGCCCTCCGCAGCCAGGTGGAGGCGGAGGAGGAAGCCGACGTCCTGGAGCCTTCAGATGCCAGCGGTGATGCGATGAGTCTTAGGATTGCGGGTCTGAAACCGTGGCAGCAGCTGGTGCTCGCGATTCTCATTCTCATGGATGTTGTGGTCATCGGTATGCTGCTCCTCGTGATGTTGGGACGGGTCTCAATCCCTTAGGCACCATCAGCGCGCTTCAGAGCTGCTCTGTTGCTCGTCTGGGCCGGGCCAGGTGGTCTTACGTCGTCAACAGCGCCCGAGCGATCTCCTTCAGACTCGTGACGAATGGGCTGTCTGGCTTCGCAAGGGCAAGGGGCACCCCTCTTCTTAGCGCTTGTGCCTGGTTGGGGTCGTGAGGTAGATCGCCCTGTAGGGGTACACGCATAACCCGCTTGAGGGCCGCAGCAGTTGGGTGATCGCCGGGGGAGTTCACGTTTCGGATCAACATCACCTTTTCCTGCCAGGCGTGTAGTGCCTGGAGGGTTGCCAGGGAGGTCTGGATCGCCGGTGGGTCATCGCCCAAGACGATCAAGATCCTGGCAGCTCTGGCGAACAGGGCCTGGACTGCCGAGTCCAGGCGCGAGGGCACATCGATCACGATAGAGGGGGCCGATCGCCTGAGCTGGGACAGAACGTCAGCGATCTGTTGAGCGGAGAACCAACCTTCATTTCCCGGCACGGGAGGTGCGCACAGCAGGTGAAGGCCGGATTTGTGGCGGCGAAGCAACGCGGTCGTGTCCTCCTGCCTGTCTGTGAGGTAAGATCCCCAGTGGACCTTTGGCTGCAGCCCGCAGAACAGCGCCGCGTGACCCGATGTGGGCGAGAGATCCCATAGGATCGTCGGCGTGATCTGCTGGAGCAAAATCGATAGATTGACGGCGATGGTGGTCACGCCAACGCCGCCCCTAAGGCTGAAGATCGGCAGCACCCGCCCTCTGGTCTTCGGCGATGCCTGCGCCGTTGGCAGCAGCTCGTCTGCCGCTTGGGAGAGCGCCTGCATATCCACGGGCTTGGACAGATGCAGGTCCGCGCCAGCCTGGAGCGCCGCCTGGCGATCCACGGGCTGACCTCGGGCGGTCAAGATGATGATGCCCATATCCTCGGTTCGGGGGTCCTCTCGAAGCCGACGGACGACCTCATAGCCGTCCATCTCGGGCATCATCACATCGACGAGAGCCAACTCTGGACGTTGCTCAAAGGCTTGGGTGAGCGCATCAGCTCCGTTTGTGCAGAGCAGAACCTCGTGCTGCGTTTTCCGTTCGAAGAACACGCGAAGCAGCGTCAGGATCTCTGGACTATCGTCGATTATGAGGACACGTGCCATTGTATCACGCTCTCATCTATGTTGGTGTCCACAGCTCCGGCTGCTTGACCGAATTCCACGGTCGCACAGCTATTCCTGGTTGCCCTGCCGCTCGCCGAGGAAGCCGATGTCATCCCGGTTGATCAGCGCTGCTCCTCCCGTGTAGCTGATGTCTGGGTTGAAGGTGCATCTTGCCGTGACATCTAGGAGGGTGACGAAGGGGCCAGCATCCGCGCTCAGAAAGACGCGAGGATCGAATGATCGATTCATCGTGTGTAGGCGTCCTTGAATCTCGAAGAAGGGCACCGTGAGGCAAAGGTCGAATCCGTATCGGCCCAAGGCGTATCGCTGGTCCCGGCGGAGCCCGTTTTGCTGATCTAGCGTCAGGATGAAATCGAGGTTTCGCTTGAAGAGCGTGGTCGAGACGTAGTGGACGCTGATCTTTGCGGGGTCGGTGATTGGCGACAGGTACGCGTCCTTGATAAGCAGGTAGTCGGTACTCTGGTCGTAGACGGCATCTGAAAGCGAAAGATTACCTTCGACAAAGGCGCCTGACACCCGGTAACCTTGGCCGAAGAAGTCTGCTACGACCGATCGGTTTGATGTCGAGGCTCGCATCGCACTTCCCTGTCGTTTTCCTTACCTACTCCGCCAACCAGATAAATGTGCGACGCCGTGTCGGCGGGCTGATGATCCTGTAGGCGCTGTCCTCGCTCTCGGTGACCTGGCGGACGACCGATACCCGCCAAGCGAAAGCACGATCATCCGCGGCCGGGGGGGGGGAGAGAGTGTCAGGGACCCGCCACACCGTCGACTTCAGATAGATCGGGGGCAGGGGGGTCTCCAGCTCGTGGGGCACGATCAGCTCGATCTGATAGTATTCTCGGTCGTCCAGAATGCCTACCGATGCCCATTGGAGTGCAATCGTTGCGTCGGGACCCTCAAACTCAGTCCCGTCGGGAGGATAGAGCATAGGTGGAGACGGATAGCGCATCAGGCCAGGCGTAGGTGTCGGGGTTACGCCTACGACGACCTCCGGCTCAGGTGTCGGCGTGCTTCGGGGAATCATCAGAACTCGATTTACCTGAATAGTCTCGGAATCTGCCTCAATGTCGTTGGCTTCACGAACAGCGCTCACACTGACGCCGTATTGTTCGGCGATGGTCGAGAGAGTATCACCCGTCCGAACCGTGTGGAGGAGATAGGCCGCCGCAGTTGGGGTGGCCTCTCCAGGTCGAGGCGTCGGTGTCGGCCCTGGCGTGGGTGTAGGCGGTGGGATCTGAAGCGTCTGTCCCTCGACGATGGTATCAGACCCAAGCTCATTATACGCCATCAACTGCTCAGTCGTGAGTTCATACTCTAGAGCGATGGCTAGGAGCGTGTCGCCTGACTGGACGACGTACTCGATGGGCGGCTGCGGGGTAGGGGTCTCTGTCGGGAGCGGCGTGTGCGTTGGCGTCGGTGTCTGGGTGGGGGTCTGGGTGTCTGTGGCTGTAAGGGTGACTGTAGGTGTGAAGGTGGGGAGCTCAACGGGAGTCTGACCGCGCCCGAGATTGAGCCCTAGGACGACGGAGCCGCTTAGGACGATGATGGCGATCACGGCCAAAATCGCGATGCGCAGAGGGCTGGGCCGCTCCTCGTCCGTGATGCTTTCAGAGAGCGCATCTGCCACTTCGCTCTCTGGCTCTACGGCGCCAGCTTGACCCGTCTCGGCGGACTCATCGGTCAGGGAAGCCTCACACATAAGACACGTCTTAGCACCGTCCGCTACGCGAGCTCCGCATTGGGGACAGTGACGTTGAGGTCGATCCGGTAAGGCTCTTGCTATCGGTTCTTCTGTCATAGATTTTTCTAAGGCATAGGCCTTGCTAAGGCTTTGGCTGTCCCGAGCATAGGCTGTGCCAAGAAGCTCGATGTACTATAGCACCGAAGCGGTGAAGATCAAGATTGGGACGTGCACGTCTGGGTGTTAGGAGAGGATCACGATGGGTAGATCACGATCTCATCCTTGACCCGATAGGGCATTTTGTGTTATAATGCGACGAGATGATAAGGTATACCTTATCATATACGTTCTTTGCAGTGTGAGGTCGATAGAGGTGGGCTGATGCTTCAGGACAGAGTAGAGGAATATCTGGGCGCCGTCTATCGTTTGCGCGCCGATGTGGAGACACCGCTCCCGTTGTCGCAGCTGGCGGAGTATTTTGGTTTTTCTCCCGTGTCGGTCCACGAGATGATACAGAAACTGGACAAGCGCGGATGGGTGATCTATCATCCTTATCGTGGTGTGACGTTGACGGCGTCTGGCGAGCAGGTGGCGCGGTCCGTTCTGCGGCGGCACCGGCTCTGGGAGCGGTTTCTGACGGACGAGCTTGGAATCCCGTGGGAAGAGGCCCATAGCATCGCTGGTCGCCTCGAGCATGTGGCCACGGAGCTCGTGACGGAACGACTGGCCAGTTTCCTGGGCGAACCGGATGCCTGCCCGCACGGGGGACCTATTCCCCCGGCGGTACGTTCTGCGACCGAGCGGTGTTTGGCAAGCGTGCCGGTCGGAGCGCGGGCTCGCATTGCTCGTATCGCCCCGGAGACGTCGGATCTGTTGCGGAGAATCGCGCGTGACGGGCTCACGCCGGGCCGCGACATATCCGTGGTGAGCCAGGAAGATGTTGGCCCGAAGGTGCGGTTTCAGGATGACGCGACCGTCCAGGTGTCAGCGGAGGATGCGGCAGCAATCTGGGTGGATTTGGCCTGAATCGCAGACGCATCGACGGCGATCTTGTCGGTAACAGCGGTCTTGGCAGCAGAGAGAAGATCTGGGTGAATGGGGAGGATAATATCGCGGATGGTCCCACTAGAGAGTCTTAGTCCAGGGGAGGTGGGGTTGGTGTGTGCATTGGAGGGGGGGCATCGGTTTGTCTCCCGGCTCGCAGCTCTGGGTTTCACGCCGGGGGCATCCGTCAGGGTCGTGCGTAACTATGGAGCTGGGCCGATCATCGTCTCGATTCGAGGTGCGCAGATTGCACTGGGTCGGGGGGAAGCCGGGCGCATCAAAGTGCAGCGATAGGAGAGGAGGCTGCAAGTTATGAGTTCGCATTGTGAAAGCAGTCCGTTGCCGGTCCACCGCCGCGATGACGCGCATACCGCCCAAGAGGCGACGCTGGCCATTGCCCTTGCTGGGCAGCCCAATGTGGGGAAATCGACGATCTTCAATCTGCTAACCGGCCTTAGCCAGCACGTTGGAAACTGGCCGGGCAAAACGGTAGCACGCAAAACAGGTCACTGCCATTATGAAGATCATGAGTTCTTGATCGTCGACCTGCCGGGCACGTATAGCCTTTCGGCAAATTCGGTTGAGGAACGCATTGCGCGTGATTACATCATCCAGGAGCAACCGGATGTCGTGGTAGCCGTCGTGGATGCGGCGATACCCGAGCGCAGCCTGTATCTTATGGCTGAGCTTCTGTTGCTGCCGGCTCCGGTCGTGCTGGTGCTCAATATGATGGATGTCGCCGAGCAGGAGGGATTGCAGATTGAACCGCAAGTGCTCCAGGCTGCTCTGGGCATTCCGGTGGTGCCGATGGTGGCCACGCGGAGCGAGGGCGTGGAGAGGATGTTGGATGCCGTCATCGCTGTTGCGACCCGGGCCTTTCCGTACGAACCCCGTAGACCCATCATTATGTCCGACCATCAGGAGACGCTGACGCACCTCATCACGCTTATCGCTCCTCACGTGCCATCTCCCTATCCGATCGACTGGGTGGCCATCAAGTTGTTGGAGGGCGACGAAGAGATCGTCTCTGTGATGGAAGAGGTGCTTCCCAGGGATGTGCACCGGGAGGTGCGGCACATCCTCTACCAGCACGAGGATGCAGTTCTCGATATTGCGGGCGCGCGCTATGCTTGGATCGCACGCATGGTGCGGGCGGCTGTGGTCCGGCCGAGAGTGGGCGTGATGGGGCTAACCGCACGTCTTGACTCGGTGCTGACACATCCTCTCTGGGGTACGCTGGCCCTCCTGGCTGTTCTGGGTGGCGTGTTTGCGCTTACTTACACCGTGGGGAACCCTCTCCAGGCGTGGCTCGATGGACTTATGGGAGCAGCTGCTGGCGTGGTTCACGGTTGGCTACAGGGTGTAGGGGCTCCACACTGGTTATCAGACTTGGTTGCGGATGGCTTAATCGGCGGGGCGGGGATGGTGATCACCTTCCTTCCTATTCTTCTGATCTTCTTTGCGACGCTGGGCGTGCTGGAAGACACCGGCTATATGGCTCGTGCGGCGTATGTGACCGATCGCTTTATGCACCTTATGGGTCTGCACGGCAAGAGCTTTATGCCGCTATTGCTCGGGTTCGGCTGCAATGTGCCGGCTGTGCTTGGCGCGCGGATCATTGAGTCGCCGCGTGCCAGGACCCTGACCATTCTGCTGGCCCCCTTTGTGCCTTGCGCAGCGCAGTTGGCCGTTGTGACCATCCTGGGTTCTGTGCTCTTTGGCCAAGCGGCCACGCTCGTCGTCTGGGCGTTAGTTGGCTTCAACCTGCTGATTCTGGCGGTCCTCGGCATTCTCTTCAACCGCTTTGTGTTCAGCGGTGAACGGGCGGTTTTCATTATGGAGCTGCCGCTCTACCATCTGCCGAACCTCCGGACCATCGGGCTCTACGTGTGGAGCAACGTGGTTGCCTTTCTTGAGAAGGCTGGAAGCGTGATTCTGGTGGCGTCGCTGATTGTGTGGTTGCTTTCCTACTTGCCGTCCGGCGGCGATGTGGGACAGAGCTATCTGGCGATGGTCGGTCGAGCGCTTGAGCCAGTGGGCCGTCTGATGGGGCTCCCCTGGCCGGTGCTGGTGGCGCTGTTGACCAGTTTCGTGGCTAAGGAGAATACGATTGCAGCCCTGGGCGTTCTCTACGGGGATTATGGGGCTATTCTTCCCTCGATCCTCACGCCTTCCGCAGCGCTTGCCCTGCTGGTCGTACAGATGCTCTTCATCCCCTGTGTGGCAACCGTTGCCGCAATGAAGCAAGAGCTGTACTCGTGGAAGTGGACGGCCGTCGGCATTGGCATATCGTTGGCAGTCTCGTTGGGGGCCGGAGTTCTGATCTATCAGGTAGGGACTCTGGTTGGGGGAGGATGATATGTTGCAGCGTGTGCTTGACCTCGTCGCGCAAGGGGAAGCCGCGACGCAGCGGGATCTGGCGCGCACGCTTGAGGTGCCGGAACCTCTCTTGGCACAGATGATCGGGCAGTTGGTGTCTGGCGGCTATATGGCCGAGGCGGCCTCGTGTAACGCTGGGTGTGAGGGGTGCGCTTTGAAGCCGGCGTGCGGCACTGATCGCCAACTGCGCGTGTGGACGCTGACTGAGAAGGGACGCCGGGCCGTCGATCGCGGATGTGAGGTTTGAGGGGCACGATTTGCTGGCGCCCGCAGGCAGGATGCTCAAGCAGAGCTTAACGCACAAGGCCCTCCGGGGGAGCTCCCCCGGAGGGCCTTGGACTTTGTTGCAGTCCTAAGCGGTTCTGCTTAGTCTTGGTCTAGTACATGCCGGCGCCGGGGCCGCCACCAGGTGCCGGTGCGGCGGGCTCGGGCTCGGGGATATCCGTGATCAACGCCTCGGTGCTGAGCACCATCGCGGCCACGGATGCGGCGTTGAGCAATGCGCCCCGGGTGACCTTGGCAGGATCGATGATACCTGCTTCGATCATATCGACGTACTCACCGGTCATGACGTCGTAGCCGATCTGGGGGTTGCCGGTATCATTATGCTTGCGGCGAACCTCAGCCAGGATCACGGCACCATCCTCACCGGCGTTTTCGGAGATCCTGCGGATGGGCGCCAGCAGCGCTTTCCGAAGGATCGTCACACCCGTCTGCTCGTCCGGATACGTCATCTCAAAATCGTCTAGTGCAGATACCGCATTGATCAGCGCCACGCCACCGCCGGGCACAATGCCCTCCTCAACAGCGGCGCGGGTTGCGCTCAGCGCATCCTCGACCCGGTGCTTCTTCTCCTTCAGCTCGGTCTCGGTTGCGGCGCCAACGCGGATGATCGCAACGCCGCCGGCCAGCTTGGCCAGACGTTCCTGGAGCTTCTCGCGATCATAGTCGGAGGTGGAGCGGTCCGCCTCGGTCTTGATCTGCTCGATGCGGCCCTGGATCATCTTGTCCTCACCGTGTCCACCGACGATGGTGGTGTCATCCTTGGTCGTGATGACCCGATCCGCGCGGCCCAGGTCCTCTAACGTGGTGCTATCGAGCTTGCGGCCCTGTTCTTCGGTGATGACATTGCCACCGGTCAGAATGGCGATGTCCTGAAGCATAGCCTTGCGGCGATCACCAAACCCGGGGGCCTTCACGGCCAGGGCGGTGAGCAGACCACGCAGCTTGTTGACCACCAATGTGGCCAGGGCTTCGCCGTCGATGTCCTCAGCGATAACGACGAGGTTTCGCGCGCCCTTCTGGACCAGCTTCTCCAGAATCGGCACGAGGTCTTGTGCAGCGGAAATCTTCTTGTCGTGGATGAGGATATAAGCGTCCTCGATCACGGCTTCCATTGTCTCGGGGTTCGTCACGAAGTACGGGCTAATGTAGCCGCGGTCGAACTGCATACCCTCGACGTATTCGGTCTCGAACTCGAGCCCCTTGGACTCCTCGACCGTGATCACGCCGTCCTTGCCAACCTTGTCCATCACATCTGCGATCAGCTCGCCGATCTGGCGATCCTGCGCAGAGATGGCGGCAACGTTCGCGATGTTGGACTTGGTGTTGACCTCAATAGCGGCGTCACCAATTGCATCCGCTACCTTCTCGGCGGCTTCGAGGATGCCGCGCTTCAGCAGCATAGAATTCGCGCCCGCAGCCACGTTCTTCATACCTTCTTCGATCAGGACGTGGGCCAACAGGGTCGCGGTTGTGGTGCCGTCGCCCGCAATATCGTTGGTCTTTGTGGCAGCCTCTTTCAAGAGCTGCGCACCCATATTCTCAAACGGATCCTCAAGTTCGATTTCCTTCGCGACGGTCACACCATCGTGAGTAATGGTGGGTGAACCCCACTTCTTGTCTAGTGCGACGTTGCGTCCCTTGGGTCCCAATGTGGTCACAACGGCATTCGCTAGGACGTCCATACCGCGTTTAAGTCCCGAGCGTGCCTGAGTTCCAAATTGAAGCTGCTTAGCCATGTTTCCCTATTCCTCCTCAGAGATTCGAAAGATGCTGTCCGAAAGATGCTGTCCTGCTAGACTTCGTTGTCCTTGAATCTTGTGCCTATTCCTCGAGGACGCCCAAAATATCGTCCGCCCGCAGGATAAGCATTTCAGCGCCGTCACGGGTCTTGAATGTGGTGCCGGCATACTTGGCGTAGATGACCAGGTCGTCAACTTGCGGGCCGATCACCTCACCATCCTCGTTTTCAACCTCGACGTCGGGCCCCACCGCCAATACTTTGCCCTGCTGTGGTTTCTCTTTGGCTGTGTCGGGGAGAACGAGCTGACCGCCAGCGAAGGTCTGGTCCTCTTCTTCCGCGGGTTCGACGATCACACGATCACCAAGGGGTCGAATCTTAACGCTCATACCTTACCTCCATCTAGGGATTTGAGTTTGCCACGTTTTGGCAGTCACGTCATGCGACTGCTAACACTATTGATTATGATAGCATGGTTCTGGGAGGCTGTCAAGCACTCTCGCCCCGAGAGTGCTAATTCTAATGGATCTCTTATGGGTGGCATCCCGAAGTCTTTGATGCGGGGGCTTGTCGGCTCAAGGCGATCGAGGACGCCTCGGTGTCAGTTCGGTGAGAAGATAATGATCACCGTCCGGGCGACACCCTCTCGCGGATCGCTTGTACGAGAAGGCGATGCTCGGTGGCGTGCACGCGCGCTTCGAGTGCCTCCAGCGTGTCGTCAGACGGGATGGACACCTCTGCCTGGGCCACCACAGGGCCAGCATCGACTGACTCGTCGGGCACGAGGTGGACCATCACACCGGTGTGCTCGATCTCGCCCCGCTGGTAGGCTTCGAAGGCGCGCTTGATGGCGTTCGTGCCCGGGAACATGCCCGGTAGCGCGGGGTGGAGGTTGAGGATTCGGGACGGGTAATGGCGGATGAAGGCATCAGTGAAGATGTGCATCCATCCGGCGAGCACGACCCAGTCAATGTCGAAGCTCTTCGTGATCTTGGCGAGATCGGCGTCGTAGTCCTCACGCGGCCGGTCGGCGTTGCGGTAGGGCAGCAAGGGGAAGTAGACCAGCGGGATACCGTGGCGGATGGCGCGCTTGGCGCCGTACGCCTCGCGGCGGTTCGACACCACCAGCGCTAGCTCGACCCCGGACAGGTCGCCGACCTCGACGGCGTCGATGATGGCTTGGAGATTCGTGCCGGTGCCAGAGACGAAAACGCCGATGCGTGCCATGTAGCCTCTCTTTGATGGTCTATAGCTGGATCCGGGGGCCGTGGCCCTCATAGGTGGTGGTCTCGCCAATCAACACGAGCTCAGGGAGTGCCGCCCGAGCGTCATCTACGTCGCCCACGGATACCACAAGCACGAGCCCGATGCCCATGTTATAGACGCGGTACATCTCCAGCTCGTCGACGTTGGCGCGCTCCTGGATCAACCGGAAGATCGCGGGGATTTCCCACGCATCGTGGTTGATCCGTGCCCCTACATCGTCGGGGAGCACGCGAGGCAAGTTCTCGATGTACGCGCCGCCAGTGATATGCGACATCGCCTTTATCTTGACGCCGGCCTCCCACAGCGTTTCGACCTCCTGCACGTAGGCGCGGTGAGGACGGAGCAGCACCTCGCCAAGGGGTGCATCAAGCTCTGGCAGGAGGTCGTCCCAATTGAGA
>CAZPJP010000054.1:1081-23219 GCA_964586915.1 uncultured Anaerolineales bacterium | reverse complement strand
CGGCAGGATGTGCCAGGGCCCTATCTGCAGCCGACCAGAGCGCACGTAATCCTCAAGCTTGGCACGGTTCTCAGATCGGATCTCCAGGTAATCGTCCAGGACGATAGTCTGTCCATCAAGCATGAAGTACTGATAGTCAGGATCCTTGTCCAAGATCTGGAGCAGCTTATCCACCAACTGCACCAGGCGGATGCGATAAACCTCGAAGGTCTGATACCATTCGCGGTCCCAGTGGGTGTGCGAGACGAAGGTCAATGTTCGTTGTGCCATACGTTTCCTCTATAGCATACTATGTGTTGAGAGACCGTTTTCCAGAGACAGGTCGAGCCGCAAACCTAACTAGGTCGGATCCCCCCCTGATTCTACAGCGGCAAGCCGACAGACTCATTTTGAAGGACACTTTCGTGCTAAAGCGCGTCTGGACGCAAGGTCTAGCCCTTCACCTTATGTCTCCCGCAGCTTCAGATACCGTTCGTAGGCGGCGTCCCAAGCCACCTGGTCTTGAGGCTCGAAGGTCTTGAGGTCGAACGATTGCTTGATGACCTCACGACCGTCCGCTACCGAGTCGAGATGGCCCAGTGCGGTGGCCTGCACCAGCACATTGCCCAGCGCGGTGGCCTCAACGGGCCCGGTCACCACCGTGCGACCCGTGGCGTCAGCCGCGAACTGGTCGAGGAGCTCGTTCAGCGACCCGCCCCCGATGATGTGGATGGTCTCCAGGCGCTTGCCCGTCAGCTCGTCGAGACGCTCGGCGACCCAGCGATACTCCAGCGCCAGGCTCTCTAGCGCGGTCCGGAGCACCTCTCCCTTAGTCTGCGGCGGATGCTGTCCGGTCTCCTCGCAGAACGACCGAATCCTGACGCACATATCACCAGGCGGCAGGAAGCGGGCATCCTCGGGCGAGATGAGCGGGCCGAAGGCCGGTGCGGCCGCGGCCATCTCTACCATCTCGTCATAGTCGTGGTCCTCGCCGGCCCGCTGCCACTCCCGGCGGCACTCCTGCACGAGCCAGAGGCCCATAATGTTCTTGAGCAGGCGGAACGTGCCCTCGACGCCTCCCTCGTTCGTCAGATTGTACTCGAGCATCTTGTCGCTGATGATGGGCTCCTTCACCTCGACGCCCATCAGCGACCAGGTTCCCGAGCTCAAATAGATCGCATTCTCCGGGTCCATTGGCACGGCGGCGACAGCCGATCCAGTGTCGTGCGTCGCCGGCGCGATGACCGGTACCGACCCCAATCCCGTCTCCTCAGCGATTGAGTCCAGCAGCGGGCCGAGCACGGTACCCGGCGGCACGATCTCGCAGAAGATCCGCCCTGGAATCCCGAGTTGGTCGAGCATACCAAAGGCCCAATCCTCGGCCCGCGGGTCGTAACACTGTGTCGTGGTGGCGATCGAGAACTCACTGACCTTGCGTCCCGTAAGCCAGAAATTGAGCAGGTCCGGCATATTCAGAAAGGTCTCGGCAGCCTCAAGCAGCGGTGAATCGCCCTCAACCATCGCTACCAATTGGTAGAGGCTGTTGAGCTGCATGAATTGAATGCCGGTCCGCTCGAAGATCTCCGCACGCGGCACCTTTGCAAACGCTGCCTCCATCATGTCGTCGGTGCGACTGTCCCGGTAGTGATAGGGATTGCCCAGCAAGCTGTCGTCGCGAGCCAGCAGGCCAAAATCCACCCCCCAGGTGTCCAGGCCTATTCCGGCGATTTGGCCGCCATAGACCTCAGCCGCCTTCGCCAGTCCCGCCTTGATGTCCGTCCACAGGCGCAGGATATCCCAGAATAGGGTTCCACGCACCGTCACCGGTCCGTTTGGAAAGCGCTGCACCTCTTCCAGTGCCACCCGGGTGCCATCGAAGCGACCAGCGACGACGCGTCCACTCTCAGCACCCAGGTCGACGGCAAGGAAAACAAGGTCATTGTCGGCTTTCGTCATAGTGTCCTCCTCACTGATAGGAGTAAGGAGTAGGAAGTAAGGAGTCTCTCCAGGATAGCAGGAGGTTGTTACGCCACCTACCCCTTACTCCCGACTTCCTACTCCTGTGCCTAGAAGTACGTCTCATATCCCTGAACATCCAGCGTGTCACGCATGAACTGCAGATCCTGCCGGAGATTGTCGTTGACGGGAACACCTTTCTCCTGGATCTCCTTTTCCTTCTCGTACTCCTTCTCCCCAGCGACGTAGACCCGCTCCTCACCCGGCGCCTTCTCTGCGGCATGGAGCTCGCGGATCATATTTCCAACAATGCGCCGGAAGGCCGGAAGGGGCACGAAGTGCTCAACATCGATCGCTAGGAAGAAGTGCCCCAGCATATGCGGGCGGCGGGAGCCGTCCTCGTTGAAGCCCAGAAGATCCTTCATAAAAGGACCTCCGGAAAGGCCAGCGGAGAGGATCTCCACCATCGCCGCCAGCCCGTACCCCTTGTAGCCGGCCAACTCCTCCCCCTGACCGCCCAAGGGCAGGAGCGCGGCCTTGAACTTAGGGATCGCCTCAAGAATCGCATCGGGATCCGTCATCGGCTTACCCTGATCATCGATCACCCAGCCCTCCGGCACGGGCTTCTCGGCACGGGCCGCCACCTCCACCTTGCCGCGCTGGCAGATCGACGTCGCGCCGTCGAAGCAGAATGGGAAATCGAGATCGGAGGGCGCCGCGAAAGCGATCGGGTTGGTGCCCAGCATCGGTTCGGTGCTGAACGTCGGCGCAATGGATGGGCGTGCGTTCGTGAAGGCGAAACCCACCATTCCCTCTTTCGCCGCCATCAGGGGATAGTAGCCGGCGATGCCGAAATGGGTGGCGTTGCGTACGGCGACCGCACCAACGCCCTGCGTACGGGCTTTCTGCATCGCCAACTGCATCGAGCGATAGGCGGTCGGGTGTCCCATCCCGTGATGCCCATCCACGAGGGCGGTGGCCTCCGTCTCCTTGATGACCTCCATTTGAGCGGTCGGGAACTGGATCCCTGCCTGGATCCGGTCATAGTAATATTTCAAGCGCCCCACCCCGTGGGATTCGATGCCTCGCAGGTCCGACGTGATCAACACATCGGCACAGATACGGGCATCTTCCGCAATCACGCCCTGTGCTTTGAAGACATCGACCATAAACGCCTCGATGACCTCCACCGGGATACGGCTCACATTGCCTTCTATCATCTCAGACTCCTTTCAGAGTGAACTAACCAGCTGCACCACGCGACCCAGCCCACGCATCAGACCGGGCCAACTACAGCATTAGCGTGTCGGGATTGAGGGCCTCCGCTGGATCCCATTGCGCCTTAATGGCGCGCACCATGTCTAGGGCCTCCGGCTGGTATCCCCAGATGCGATCGGGATCGAGAGACACCGCGGAAGCCATCCTTTGGACGGTGACGTATCCACCAAGATCTCTCGCCACACTGCGGAGGTACGCCACGTCGAGGGCGCCACGGAGATAGAGATGCCCGTTCGGGGCGTCTGCGAGGAATCGCATCGCACCCAGGTCAGACGCAAGGACACGCATCACCTCCGGCAGATCCTTGGGCGCCACTCCCAGGCGCGCCAGCGATACGTCCTCGCGTTCGGGCAAAGCCGCAGCCATCCAAGACGCCCACAGCTCGCTCCCCGTTTCCTCCAGGACAGTGGGCTCTGGCGCTGCAAGATCGCTCAGTATCTGCCGAACCTCCAGGAGCTCAGCCGCCACATCCTCCGGTAGCCCCGCCGCCGTATAGAGCAAACTCAGTGGCTCGGCGCCGTCTTCCGGTCCAGCTAACGTGCCCGTCAACGTGGAACCCCTGAGCCCGTGCCCCAAAAGCACGGCCGACGCGACCAACGCGTTCTTTGAGAGGTGACTCGCCCACGCGACGCCTTTGCCCAGCGTTGGGACCGGCACCGCAATGGTGCGCACCACTCTGGGCCGCGGGCTGAGCTTGAAGGTGACGTCAGTCATGAGGCCCAGCACGCCATAGGAGCCAATGAAGAGCTTGACCAGATCATAACCGGCCACGTTCTTCATAACCGGACGTCCCAGACGCAACACGCGACCATCGCCCAGCACCACCGTCACAGCCTGAACGAGATCCCGGATTGCACCGTAGCGCATCCGCAGTGGCGCGTTGAATCCGCTGGCGACGATGCCCCCCACCGTAGCCTCCGGCCACGGGGAGACCAACGGCACCCACATATCATCCTCCGCCAGTGTACGTTGCAGATCGACCAGCGGCGTCCCGGCCCCCACGGTGACGTACAGATCGTCCGGGGCGTATTCGCGAATGCCGGTGAGCCCCGCCGTGCTTAAGGTAACGTCAGCCCGACGGAAGAGCGTGGACTTCGTGCCGCTCCCGCGCACGCGGAAACGCTTCCCTGCAGCAGCTGCGCCGCAGATGATCGCTGAAGCTTCCTCGGCGCTCTCCGGAGTCACCACACCGGCGCTCGAGCCGTCGGGAACAGCTTCCTCAATCAGCGTGCACGCACCGTAGGTGCTGCCTTTGGGGAAGATTTTGTCGGGATTCAATAGCTCGTCTGGGTCGAAGATCTCTTTGATCTCGTGCATGGCCGCAAGCTCGGCGTCCCCGTACATCAAGGGCATAAACTCTTGCTTCTCGATGCCGATGCCGTGTTCACCGCTGATCGTGCCGCCCTGGGCGACGAAGAGCGCCGACATACGCCGCCCGCCCTCGTGCAGGCGTGCCAGGAAGGCTTCGTCATTGGGATCGGGCACGAGGACTAACGGATGCAAGTTGCCGTCGCCGGCATGCAGCAGGAAGAGCACCTCCAGGTCGAGGTCCTCACAGATCTCGATCACCTTGCGCAGTGTCTCAGCCAGTTTGCTTCGCGGCACGGAGCCATCGACGGTGTAGTGATCGACGGCGAGACGCGCCATCGCGCCGGCCGCGCTCTTGCGCGCGTACCAGATCTGCGTGCGTTCATCCTCAGACTTAGCGACGCGCAGCTCTCGCACCCCGTGCTCGCACAGCACGGCGGTGAGCTCGTCGACCTGTGGCTGCACGCTGTCGGGGTAGCCATCCACGTCGATGATCAGCGCAGCACCGGCCTCGACCGGCAGCCCAGGGTGATTGTACTCCTCGATGGTCTGCATAATACGCTGTCCCATCATCTCCATCGTCGCCGGCACCAGACCCGCTGCGATGACAGCAGAGACCGCCTCACCGGCCTCAGCCACAGAGTCAAAGGCAGCGAGCAGGGTTTTGACGGCCGGAGGGTTGCGCAACAGGCGCACGCTAGCCTCGGTCACCACGCCCAAGGTGCCTTCCGCGCCGGTCATCAGACCCACGAGATCGATCCCCGGGTAGTCCAACGCACGGCCTCCCAGATGAACGGCCCGCCCATCGGCCAACACAACGTCGAGGCCCGTCACGTAGTTCGTCGTGACCCCGTACTTGAAGCAGCGAGGGCCGCCCGCGTTGGCCCCGATATTCCCACCCACCGTCGCCGCACGGCCGCTAGCGGGATCCGGCGGGAAGTAGAGGCCCTCGCCCTTCGCGACCTCGTCGAGGACCAAGTTGACCAGGCCCGGCTGCACCACCGCGCTGCGACCCCTGCGATCGAGCGCCACCAGTTCCTTCATATGCGCGAACGCCAGCACCAGCCCGCCGCGCAGCGCGACGGCGCCTCCGGCGAGACCGGTGCCCGCACCGCGCGGCACAACCGGAACCCCGTGCTCCCGACCCCAGCGCACGACGGTCTGCACATCCTCAGCCGTGTAAGGGAAGACCACACCGAGGGGCGCTCCCTGGTCGATCCCCCCGTCGACGACGTAGGTGAGCAGTTCCACCGGATTATCGATCACCTGGCCCGGCTGAAGCTGTGACTTGAGCGACGACAAGGACGTCTCGCTCGCCCGCCCCAGGCGCTTGGCCTGCCAGGTGAGCCATCGCTCAGGCAGCGCAGGCTGCCTGAAGAGCGGCCTTGGATGCTTGACCGGCGTCGCGAGACGCGCTTGCGTCGTGAGATGCGCTCGCGTCGTGAGATGCGCTCGCGTCGTGCGACGCGCTTGCGCTCCACCGTTCCGCCGCTCGCCCTCGCCATAGGAGAGGTCCAGCATCTCGGCGATGTGCAACACCTTGGCGTTCAGGCGCGCGCGCCGCACACCAGCCACCAGCTGCATATGGCACCCGGTGTTGCTGGTCACGACGATCTCTGCGCCCGTCGCAGCGATGTCCGCCATCTTCGCATCCAGAACTGCGTTAGCCGTCTCGCTCTGAACGATATTGTAGATGCCGGCACTCCCACAACAGCGGTCCGGGTCTGCCACCTCCACCAGCTCAAGGCCGGGGATGGTCTTCAGCAGCGCCCGAGGTTGGTCGATCACGCCCTGACCGTGGCGCAGATGGCAGGAATCGGAGTAAGTCGCCCGCACACGCAGCTCACCGGTCGGCGGGACGTGCAGATGTGCGTCCAAGAACTCACTGAAGTCCTGGACTTTCTCGGCGAACTGTTTGGCTCGCTCCGCGTAGTCGGGGTCAGCACGCAGAAGATCAGGGTACTCTTTCAGCGTCAGACCACAGCCCCCGGCGTTGTTCACGACGACGTCATAGGGCTCGAAGGCATCGATATTCTGCCGGGCGAGATCCTGAGCAAGCTTCTCACCGCCCGTGTGCCATTGTGCGGCGCCACAGCACGTCTGAGCCTGAGGAAAGTGGACCTCATACCCGTTCCGCTGCAATACCCTTATCGTCGCCGCATTGATACTGCTCAAGAACGCTTCCTGGATACAGCCATAGAAGAACGCCACCACGCCCCGCTTCTCCCCCTGGGCGGGAGCGGGTTCGTCGTAATCTGAATAGCGACTGGAGATCGGGGGCAGGATCCCTTCCATCGCGTTGAGAGGCTTGGGCAGCACGTTCAGGGTGCGGACAAGCCACTGCATGCCTAGCGTCTCGTAGAGCCACATCAGGCGCGCCAGAAGCTTCATCTGGCCCACGTGAGGCATCAGCTGAGCCATACCCAGCCAACGCACGAAGCGCTCCGCGAGGCCGGGATCCCGTGCTTCCTCAAGCGCGATCCGCGCTCCCTCGACGAGCTTACCATACGGAACTCCGGAGGGACACGCCGTCTCGCACGCCCTACACTCTAGACAGAGCGTGATATGCTCCGCAAAGGTCGTGAGGAACTCCTCCTGGCTGATTCGGCCATCCGCAGCCGCGCGCATCAGAGCAATGCGTCCCCGCGGAGCGTCCATCTCGGTGCCGAAGATGGCATAAGTTGGGCATGCCTGCAGACAGAGGCCGCAGTGGACACACGTCTCAAGCAAGTCCTGGTACTCTTCGGTCAACATCCTTGGGATCTCTAGCACAAACGGCGCCTCCATGTATGAGTGTGGTCTACGGCATTGTACCATTACGGCGTCGATTCGTACAACCTGCCCCCGCCTTGCTGCGTCTATCGACGCATCAGCGCCCGCGACGTCGGTGAGCAACCCGGCGGAGCCCTTGACTGCAGACCTACACTTGCCTTTCCGGCATAAAACAGTATCATCCTCTCACCTGGTGAAC
Organism: uncultured Anaerolineales bacterium; assembly: GCA_964586915.1. GTDB lineage: Bacteria > Chloroflexota > Anaerolineae > B4-G1 > SLSP01 > PWVB01. The sequence goes on along the minus strand of CAZPJP010000054.1, from coordinate 15,727 downwards.
CCACCATCTAAGGAGGATTACATGCCGTTACGCAACTTGGGTGTCCCTGAGCTGATCCTGATACTGGTCATTGCCATCCTGATCTTTGGACCTGGCCGCATCGGTAAGATCGGATCCGAATTGGGCAAAGGCATTCGCGGCTTCAAAGAAGGCATCGGCACTGGTGAGGAAGAGACGAAGGCCGAAGGCGAGGAGCCTGAGGGCGCAGAAGAGGCAGCCACCGAGGAAGCCTAGCGGTCGCGTGGGCGGCTCTTCGTAACCCCGCTGGTTACAGGCCGCCCCCGATCTCTGCACGTACGGCAACTATCTGATCACGCGGCCGATGTGTGGTCGGCAACACCGACGGACACCGACTGTTGCCGAATCCGCTACCCGGATGCAGCAGCGTGATGAGATATCGGCTGCTCACCCAGTGACCGACGCCTCAGCCGCCGCCCCCTATTGAACGCCGCCCAAGGTAGACGAACCAACCTCTATCTTTCGGGCCTGTTAGCATCGGCTGCCTGCATAAGCAGCAGGCCTGCATAAAAAAGATCAGGCCTGCATAAAAAAGATCAGGATGGACATATGATCATCGGTGCATGCAAGCTCCGCCTCTATCTGCCCGGGGTTGCATCTCTTAAGGAGAAGCGCGGGATTCTGAAGCCGCTGCTTCACAAACTCCGACGGCAGTTCGAGGTGGCCGTGGCCGAGATCGACCACCAGGACGTGTGGCAGTCGTCGGACATCGCCGTCGTCACCGTCGCCACCGAGGTCGGGCACGTCTACGCCGTCCTCGAGAAGACGGTACACTGGATCGAGGACAACTACTATCAGGTACAGGTCATTGACTGGGATCTTGAGCTCCGTTAAGAGACCATGGGCGTCGTCGACGAGGTAAAAGAGCGGCTCGATATCACCGACCTTGTCGGTCGCCACGTACACCTGCAGAAGTCAGGTCGTTATTTCAAGGGCCTGTGTCCCTTCCACACTGAGAAGACACCCTCTTTCTTTGTTTTCCCCGACAGCCAGAGATGGCACTGCTTCGGCTGTGGGCGGGGCGGGGACATCTATAACTTCGTTATGGAGTTGGATGGCCTGGATTTCCGCACAACCTTGGAGGAGCTGGCACGCCAGGCCGGTGTGCCACTGCGCGAGCGTACGCCTCAGGAGATCCAGGCTGAGAGCGAAGCGGAGCGACTTCGGGCGCTGATCACGGAGGCGGTGGACTACTATCACGCGCTGCTGATGACGGCCCCTCAAGCTGGGGCGGCGCGTGCCTACCTGCGCGACCGCGGATTCAGTCGCGCGACCGTCGAGACTTTCCAGCTCGGTTACAGCCTTGACGCCTGGGATGCCCTGCGGACACACCTCCTCGGCAAAGGATTCACCGTCGAGGAGCAGATCAAGGCGGGCATGCTGGTCGAGCGGGATGATGGCGGTACGTATGACCGCTTCCGCGATCGGGTGATGATTCCCATCCACGATCGTCGTGGTCGACCGATCGCCTTTGGCGGGCGCGTGCTCAGCAGTGAGCAACAGCCCAAATACATGAACTCCCCGCAGACCCCGCTCTTTGACAAGGGCCGAATCCTCTTCGGCTATCACCTTGCAAGCCGTGCAATCCGGGAGGCCGACGCAGCCGTCATCGTCGAGGGCTATATGGACGTGATGATCCCTCATCAGGCGGGCTTTGAAAACATTGTCGCACCGATGGGTACCGCTCTGAGCGAGGCACATCTCAAGCAACTACAGAGACTGACGCGCCGGTTCATTCTGGCCCTCGACCCCGACAGCGCGGGCATCCGGGGAACACTGCAGGGGCTCGATACGGCCCGCAAAACCCTCGACCGTGATCTCGAGGCCGTCTTTGACCCTCGCGGCCTGATCGGATATGAGGGGCGCCTCAAGGCGGACATCCGTGTGATCACACTGCCCCAGGGCCTGGATCCCGACGAGCTCGTGTTGGAGGATCCCCAGCGATGGGAGAAGTTGTTAGCATCCTCACAGCCGATCGTGCGGTTCTACTTCCAGCATATGCTCTCCCAGGGAGATCCGGACGAGCCGAAGACAAAGTCCCGCATCGTGGATGCGATGTTGCCCCTGTTGAGCGACATTGGCGACAGCGTCGAGCGCGAAGCTTACGCTCAGGAGATCGCGCGGGAGCTGAGGCTCGATCCACGCACGTTGCTCGACCGGCTGCGAGCGATGGAGCGCGCCGAGGCAGTGCGACTCCAGGCTGCAGCCCGAGAGCAAGGGCGGACCCGTTCGCCCTCCGATCTTGAGGCCCACGCCCTTATGGTTCTGATGCACTATCCAGACCTGCACAGGCGAGTCGACGCACGACTAAAGCAGCTTGGCCTGACGCCTATGCACGAGAGAGACTTCTCCGCGAGATACCGCCTCATCTGGAATGCCTGGACGCAACTGTCCGACCATCCTGAGCTTACACTTGATGATTTCCTGCCTTCGGATATGCTTGACCTCGTGCAGGATTGGACGGCCCAGCTGCTCCCCGAAGTATCGCCAACACAGTGGGAGCGGGATGTGGTCCGGATGATCCTCCGTATACGCGAAAGGGAAAGGAAACAACAGCTACGGGAAGCACAGCTCACGCTAGGCTCCATTGGAACGGATGAGAGTCCCGCAGATATATCGGGCATCAAACAGAGGATCAAGGCGATTTCGGACGAACTCAGAACAATACAGTGGGCATTGGCCCAACACCCGGCTCAAGGCTAAGCCAGATGGCGGAACCGGAGGAGGGACATGGCTAGATCACAGCGAACAAAGCGGCGTCCGCGTGCCATCGATGGGGAGATTTGGGAAGAGGATGAAGAAGACCTCTCCGCCGAGTTTGATCTTGCTGAGGATGACGAGGAACTCGAAGAGGAAGAGGAGAGTGGCGAGCTGCTCCCCGAGATTGATTGGGGTGATGAGCCTTCGCCGGATGAGCTAAACGCGATTGAGGAGCAGCTGGCGGAACCCTCCATCCTCCAGGATCTCGTGGATGATCCTGTGCGGATGTACCTGCGCGAGATCGGGCGCGTCGACCTGTTGGAGGCCTACCAAGAGGTGTGGCTCTGCCTGATTCGGGAAGCTGCTGCCAAGCTTGAGAACGTCTGTGAGGCCGTCGCAACCGCTGACGAGCCCGATTGCGTCGATGTTCAGTTGATAGACCTGTACGAGGCCGCACGCTCAGCCTGGGGAAGCGGCAACCGGTTGGCCCGGCGCGAGAACCTGGCCCTCCTTGAAGCGTCAGAATACCTAGAAGAGATCATCCGCCAACAACAGATCCTGATCTCACCGGAGCCGTCACCGCTCTACCAGCTTATGGGGCCGAACCAATGGGGGGACGATCCCCAATGGCGCCCGATCATAATGGAGCTACTGTGCGTCGCCACCTCTCTCTATCTGCTACGGCCCGAACTCCTTAAGTTCATACGCGCCAAGACGCTGGAGGGTCCTCGTTGGCCCACCGTCACCCAGATTCGGGAGCGCCTGCCATCGCCCGACGACACCTTTGACTGGTGGAAGCATGTCGAGGTGATGGCGGCTGAAGCACAACAAATGCTCGTCCGCGCCAATCTTCGTTTGGTTGTCAACATCGCCAAGCGCTATATCGGGCGCGGGGTCTCATTTCTCGACCTTATTCAGGAAGGTAACATCGGGCTTCTCCGCGCTGTGGAGAAATTCGACTATACGCGCGGGTATAAGTTCTCAACGTATGCCACCTGGTGGATACGTCAAGCGATTAGCCGCGCCATTGCCGACCAGGCTCGCACCATTCGTATTCCCGTGCATATGGTCGAGACCATCAACCGCCTCATGCGGATCCAACGCAGGATGATGCAGGAGCTGGGCCGCGACCCAACCCTGGACGAGCTCGCGCTGGAGATGGATGTGCTCGACGCCAAGGATATCCAGGCAATCAAAGAGGCCCGTGACGGAAACCACCCGCTTACCCCTCAACTGGATCGAAGAATGCACCGGGCAATTGCCAAGGTGCGGCGGATCATCAGCATTTCGCAGGAACCGATGTCCTTGGAAAGCCCCGTCGGTAGCGAGGACAATAGTGAGCTCTCCGATTTCATCGAGGATGAGAATCTTCCGGGGCCGATGGATGCAACCTCAATGCATATGCTGCGCGAGCAGCTCCAGACGATCCTGGGGGAGCTGGGCAAGCGCGAGCGCGAGGTCCTGGAGATGCGGTTCGGATTGAAGAATGGTCGCCCACACACACTGGAGGAAGTCGGGCAGGCCTTCAATGTCACCCGCGAGCGCATCCGCCAGATTGAGTCGAAAGCTCTTCGAAAGTTGCGCCACCCGGGCCGTAGTCGCAAACTCCGGGACTTCCTGTCGTAAAAAACGGAGCTGAAAGGATTCTATGTTCATCAAGATAGAGGCTCAGACACGCAGCAAGGTAGACCTCATAGATATCACGGATCGCATCAGGGAAGCCCTCAAAGAAGCGGCGGTCGAGGAAGGCATTTGCTTCCTGTATTGTCCGCATACCACCGCCGGCATCGTCCTGAACGAGAATTGGGATCCCACGGTGGAGCGGGACGTGACGATGGTCCTCAATCGGATGGTGCCTGAAGACCTCCCCTATCGACACTCCGAGGGTAACAGCCCCTCACATATCAAGTCGATCCTCGTTGGAACCGATCACTTCATCTTCATCCAGCGCGGTGAGCTGCAACTTGGCCAGTGGCAGGGGATCTTCCTGGCGGAGTTCGACGGCCCTCGCCATCGGACCGTTTGGATCAGAGCTGTCAGCGATGCCGATACCTGCTGAGCATCGTCTGAGTACCGGCGACGCTCACCCAATGAGAAACCAGCTCCCCCACGAGCCGATCACGTGGGAGCGCATTGAAGCGCTGTTGCATCAGGTGCGGAAGCCCGGACGCTATGTAGGCGGAGAGTACAACACCGTCCGCGCGCCATGGGATAACGCTGACCTGCACGTCTGCCTGGCCTTCCCCGACCTCTATGATTTGGGGATGTCGAACTTCGCCCTGCAGATCCTCTATGCCATCCTGAATGCCCAACCCGGCGTCCTCGCGCACCGGACTTATCTGCCGGCGCCCGATATGATCCAGGCCATGCGCGACGCTGACATTCCCCTCTACGCGCTTGAAGCGTACCATCCCGTGGCTGCCTTTGACATCCTGGCGATCAGCACGGCCTACGAACAGCTCTACACGAATGCGCTGGAGCTGATGGACCTGGCCCGTATTCCCCTACGCAGCCAGGAACGCAGCGATACGCATCCTATTGTCATCGGTGGAGGGCACGGAACCTTCAACCCAGAGCCGATCACTGACTTCTTCGACGCCTTTGTTGTCGGGGAGGCGGAGGCCGTGATCTTAGAGGTCGCCGAGGTGGTGCGCGCTACCTCTGGCAGATCGCGACAGACCCGGCTTCACGCGCTGGCAGAGGTGCCAGGCGTCTACGTGCCGAGCCTCTACGAGGCTGTCTACGCTGCCAGCGGCGAGCTCGCGGAATTGCGGCCTGTGAACGGCGGCGCACCGAGAAAGGTACTGAAGCGACTTCTACCGACGTTACCGCCTTCGCCGACGCAGCAGATTGTGCCCAACATCGACGTTGTGCACAACCGGGGGGTCGTGGAAATCCACCGCGGGTGCACGCGCGGATGTCGCTTCTGCCAGGCAGGCTCGATCACGCGACCGGTTCGTGAGCGACCGGTGGCTGAGATCGTCGACACCGCCGAGGCGATCGTCGATCAGACAGGATATGAGGAGCTGGCCCTCCTCTCCCTCTCCTCCGCGGACTACACGCATATCGAGGAGCTCCTCAAGGACCTACGAGAACGATTGAGGGGACGGCAGGTGTCGATCTCACTGCCAAGCCTGCGGATTGATGCCTTCTCCGTGAAACTAGCCGAGATGCTGACCGAGGGCCGCCGGTCGGGCTTTACCTTCGCGCCCGAGGCGGGGAGCGAGGCGCTCCGCCACACGGTCAACAAGGACATCACGAACGAGCAGTTGCTGCGGGTCGCGGAGGAGGTCTTCACGCACGGTTGGCGCACGATCAAGCTCTACTTCATGATCGGCCTGCCCACCGAGACCGATGGGGACGTCGAGGCCATCATCGACCTGGCGCATCAGGTGCGCCGTCTTGGCTACAGGATTGGCGGACGCAAGACTGAGGTCCATGTCAGCGTCAACACTTTCATTCCCAAGCCTCACACGACCTTTCAGTGGGAGCCTCTGGCCGACGAGGCGACAATCGAACGGCGGCAGGAGATGCTCCGGCAGGATCTGCGAGGACGGGGGCTCCAGCTCTCGTGGAACCCGTATTTCGGCTCGAAACTGGAGGCCTTGCTCGCTCGCGGCGACCGCCGGCTCAACGATCTCGTGGCGCGGGCCTGGCAGCTCGGAGCCCGATTCGATGCCTGGGATGACTGGCGAGACCAGGCCGCTTGGGAGCAGGCCATCGACGAACTGCCCGGCGACCAGCTTCGCGCTCACTTCACCACAGCCAGCGAGATGCTCGACTTCTATCTGTATCGACGCCGGCGTGAGGATGAGATCCTGCCCTGGGACCATCTGGAGAGCGGCGTGGAGAAGCGGTTCTTCCTGCAGGACTACCGCCGCAGCCAGGAGGGTCAATTGTTGATGGACTGTCGCGAGAGCTGTCACGCTTGCGGCATTCTGCAGCATTTCCCCGATCTACGAACCGAGGAGTGGCAATGTCCGGTGCTGCGATGACGTCCGATTCTGCCCCGATTCCATCAGCAGAAGGCGACGAGCCCCGTCGCCACCGCATCACCTTTGGCACGTCACGGAGCCTGGCTTACGTGTCGGTCCTCGAGCTTGGTATGATTTGGGAGCGGTCGCTGCGCCGCGGGCGGGTGCCCCTGAAATACAGCCAAGGGTACAATCCACGCCCAAGAATGCACTTTGCCGCCCCCTTGCCCGTCGGCTGTGGGAGCAAGGCCGACCTGTTGGACGTAGAGCTGAACGAAGGCAGATCCTGCGACGCGATAGCACGCGCGCTGGAGGGCAACATGCCACGCGACCTGATGCTGGTCGGGATCGCGCCGGTCGATGAAAGCGCTCCAGCGCTATCGGAGCAGTTGGTCGAGACCGAATACCGGGTCTGGATCAGGGAGACGACCCGCGCCAGCGTACAGGAAGCCATCGAGACGTTCCTGTCTCAGGATGAGGTCGCGTTGCCCAAGCGCGGGCGACGGCATCGGGGCAAGACCTATAACCTACGCCCTCTCGTCAAGGCGCTATCCATTTACACAGAACTCCCCTCCCCTTGGCAAGGTCTCTGGATGCGCCTCAACGCGCGTCCTGGCGCGACCGGACGCCCCGACGAGGTTCTGAAGGCGCTGGGATTTGCAGAGGCGCCCAGGCGCTGCTTCCGGACGCGCATGATCCTGGACACAACGCTCGGTACCTGAGCCGGATGACCGTAGGCTTTCACCATCTTGGTGAGCCGAGTCCGGGCTCTGAACCGGCCCACAGGCCGCGCGGCGCCGCAGCCTGATCGCGTTTCACGCGAGGGCTATGTCAAGCCACGCGGGCAGGCTGTCCAGTAGCCTCATCATCACCTTCCGGGCGCTTGCCCTGAAGAAGGCGAGCGTGCCGTCATAGGCCTCGCCGCCGTCCGGTCCGACGAGGTCGGTGACGCCGCGTAGAATCAGGCACCGCGTCCCGTTGCGCCCGGCAACGTGGGCGATGGCGCCCGATTCCCAATCACCGGCCATACCGCCAAAGCGCCTTTTCAGCTCGGGGATCTCCTCGGCGATCAGGTCTCGGTCCCCGGAGAGGAGCAAGCCGCGCCGCACGGGTATCGGCGGCGGGCCCTTAAGCCACGCTAGATCCATCACCGTCGTATAGTGCTCAAGCGCCGCTTCAGGATCGGTCATCTGCTCTACAATGTCATAGACGAGCGTCCGCGTCACCATCACGATCGTGCCCCGCTCGATCTCGCCGGCAAAGCCGCCACACGTCCCCAGGTTCATCAGGACCTCCGGACGCCAGCGATCAATCGCATACTGAGCCGAGGCGGCAGCATCGATCTTGCCCCATCCACCGTGCAGGAAGACAACCGGCGCGACACCCCGACCGAAGGCCATACGTCCATCGAACGCCTCTCCGTAGGGTGTGCTCACTGCCCGCCCAACCGTGCAGCGCTCGCGCAAGCCCTCCCGCACGATCTCCCATTCTGCACCCGCAGACACGACCACCACGACTCGGCGCCGCTCTGCATCAGCGATCATAGACACCTCCCCTCTTCTGCACAGAGCTGCCAGTAGGCCGCAGCCAGCCACGGATGCAGAATCGGAAGGCTGCCGCGTCGTTCCCACAGATAACCTAGATAGACACACACTGCCGCGTCGAGAGATCGCTCCAATGCCGCGACGAGGTCCGGGAGATAGGGCGGCTCACCCGGCTGATCCCAGCTGATCTTGTCCGCAAGGAAGACGATCTTATCAAGCAGCGCTGCATCGCGGCGCAGCGTCGTGTGACAGCGAATCGCCTGGAGCGTGGCCACGTGATCCACCCCAAAGAACCGTTGTGCCATAACGGCAGATAGCTTTTGGTGCAGGATCATCGGACACGTCGCCTCTTCCGGTAGGACCTCAAGCCCCCATTTGCCCGCGAGAGCCAAGCGACGCGCGCTCGGCACGACGGCACTGACGTCATGCAGCCAACCGGCGACGGCGGCTTGGCGCACATCCGCACCGAAACGAGCCGCCAGCCCCTCGGCCTCCTTGCCCACCACGAGACAATGGGCAGCGGTGCCCTCCATGCTGTGATAGGAGAGGAAATGCACAGCGTCCTCAGCCAGATTCCCTGTAAGAACTAGCCCCTCAAGCCGTCTGTCCATGCGACAACGGAGTATACTCCGCTTAAGATACACCTCAAGGATATGGTATAATTCAGTAGAGGCTGGGAGCAGTCGCGTGCGAAGTCAGTCCAAGGTAAGCGCAATGGAGATAGAGGCCAAGTACTCGATCCTGAATGAGCAGACCGAGCTCGCGCTCGCGGAGCTTCCTCGACTCGCGGGCTACCTCCTGGGCGAGGTCGAGACCCACGATCTCCACGACACTTACCTGGACACACCCGATCACACCATGATCCAAGCAGGCTATGCCTGCCGGCTTCGGCGGGAAGGCTGTCGTTCACATATCACTCTGAAAGGCATTCGATCCAGCGCCGACGTCGCGCATCATCGCGAAGAGCTCGAGGTCGCCATCGAGGAGGATGTAGCACTCTGCCCACAGCGCTGGCCGAAGGGTCCTGTGCGAGATCTCGTGCTGGATTTGAGCAAGGGAGACAAGCTGGTCGAGCTCTTCGATGTGAGGCAGTTGCGACGGAGCCGTTACCTCACCGCGGAGGATGAGAGGGTCGCCGAGCTGAGCGTGGACAGCGTGAGCATTGAGGGGCCATCACGGACTCAGCGCTTCACGGAGCTTGAGGTGGAGCTCCTGGAGAGCGGAAGTGAGGCCGATCTGGCGCGCATCATCCACGAGCTTTCCGACCTTCCGGGGCTCTCCCCGCAGCCCACCTCGAAGTTCGAACGCGGATACGCACTGACCTACCGCCGGACCGGTAAAGGGGCAGCGCTGCAGCTCGGCAACGTGGCCATCGATGATACGATGGCAGAGGCAATGCGGAAGATCCTTCGTCCGCATTTCCTCAGAATGCTGCTCCACGAGCACGGCACATGCCTTGGTGAGGATCCAGAGGAGCTACATGATATGCGCGTGGCCACACGCCGGATGCGCACGGCGCTGCGCGTGGGCTGCCCTTATCTTAACGCACCTGCTCTACGCAAAATCCGCGACGACCTTGAGAGGGTTGCGGACGTGCTAGGTGACGTCCGCGACATGGACGTCTTTCACCAGAAAGTCGAACGTTACATCGTTAAGAAAAGCCTGGATCCTGCGGCATTCACCCCGCTGGCTCAGATATGGAATGTCGAGTACGCACGGCGGCGGAACAAGATGCTCGACTGCCTGACGAGTCGCCGGTACAATGACTTCAAGAGATCCTTTTGGTCCAGGCTTGAGGACGAGCTTCCCCACAGCACTGAGACCGTCTATGTTCGGGACGTGCTTCCCGCGATCGTCCGAGAACAGCTTACCGAGTTTCGGGAGGACGCCGCCAATCTGGAGGATACGACAATGACGCTCTCCGCGTACCACACCTTGCGCATCAGCGGCAAGCGGCTTCGCTACACCCTCGAGTTCTTCCGTGACGCGCTCGGGCCCGGGGCAGCCAAAGCCGTCGATACGCTGAAGAGCCTACAGGACTACTTGGGCGACCTTCAGGATGCCCGCGTGGCAGCCAATCACCTGTGGGCGGTCATCGAGTTCGGTACGTGGGAGACGCCATCCCAGCCACGCGTCCTGTGGCAGCAAGCGACGGCCGACGGTAAAGCACAGCCAGTCGCACAGAACGACGCCCTCAGGGGCTATCTGCAAGCGCGCGAGGGCGAGATCGAGGATCTGCTGGCTGGCGCAGGCGATCTATGGCGAGACATCAACGGGAACGCACTACCCACGTTGGTCGACGAGGCGCTGGCTGCGCTCTAGACGCTCCCGCCGCTCGCTGAGATGGTCCTGCTCGTCCGGCCCAAGCCCGATCACTCATATGACACGCACCACGACAAGAGAACAGAAGGAGAGACAGAATGCTACAGAAACCCACCTACGTGATCCTGATGGGCCCCCCAGCCTCGGGCAAGGGCACCCAGGCGGAGCGCCTACAGGAGACGCTCGACTTGCCTCATGTCGCCAGCGGAGATCTCTTTCGTTACAATCTAAAGAACGAGACATCCCTTGGACTCCAGGCCAAGCGGTATATGGACCAGGGCGAGCTTGTGCCCGATGACATCACCATCGCGATGGTTCTCGACCGCCTGTCACGGCCCGACTGCGAGAAGGGCGCGCTCCTGGACGGATTCCCCAGGACGGTGACGCAGGCGCAAGCGCTGGATGAAGCGCTCGCGGAGCAGGGACACGCCATCGATCTCGTACTCAACATACAGGTCCCGGAAGAGGAGCTGATTGCCCGGGTGACTGGACGCCGGCTGTGTCGCAACTGCGGCGCTTCCTACCATATCAAGTTCAATCCGCCGGAGGAGCCCGGGATCTGCGACAAGTGCGGCGGTGAGCTGTACCAGCGGGATGATGACACCGAGGAGACAGCGCGCAAACGGCTAGAAGTGTACGAGGAACAGACAAAACCTGTGCTCGATTACTATGACAACAAGGGCATCTTAGTCGACATCGACGGGGATCAATCCATTGATGAGGTAACCCAAGCACTGCACGCCGCGATAGAGAAGCACTTGTAGATCAGCAGACGGATCGCCAGACGGACCAGCAGGCACAACCGACGCCAGGCCAGTCGAGACGCGCCAGCCTTAGGGCCGGCGCGTCTCTGTGCGGACTCCATCTCAGATGACTGGCGGACTATTAAGGCCCCCCGCTATCCATCGTCGCGATCCCAGATTCCTCGGTGGTCGATCATCCATAGCTGCGAGTTCAGACGTGCCTCACCGGGCCCTGGGCGCTTGCGCTCGTAGCCGCCGTCCGGGAGCAGCTGCCACGCCTGAACGTTGTCCTGCAGGTGCACACCGAGGATCTCGTCGCGAACCGCGTGCAGAAGCGCCTCGTCATCCACGGGGAAAAGCGTCTCCACCCTCCCATCAAGATTACGCGGCATAAGATCAGCGCTGCCCAACAGCATCTCCTCATCCCCGTTGTTGTGGAAGTAATAGATGCGCGGATGCTCAAGGAACCGTCCGACGACAGAAGTCACCGTGATGGTTTCGCTCACACCGGGCAGGCCAGGGCGGATACAGCAAGTCCCACGCACCTGAAGGTCCACCTTCACTCCGATGCGCGACGCTCGATACAACGCCTGGATACAGTCCGGGTCCACCAGCTGGTTCATCTTGAATGCCAAATGGCCATTTCCGTATTCCCGATGCGCGGCGATCTCACGATCGATGCGGCTGATGATACCCTCTCGCATATTGCCCGGTGCGACCAGGAGCTTGCGGTACTCCTCCTTCCGTGAATAGCCCGTGAGCGCGTTGAAGAGATCTGCAACGTCTGAGCCAATGTCCGGGTCGGCAGTGAAATAGCCTAGGTCGGTGTATACACGAGCGGTGGTCGCGTTGTAGTTTCCGGTCCCTAGATGCACGTAGCGGACCATCCCATCGTGCTCCCGGCGCACGACCATACAGATCTTAGCGTGGGTCTTAAGCCCGACCAGACCATAGATGACGTGAACACCCGCACGCTCGAGCGCCTTGGCCCAGACGATGTTATTCTCCTCATCGAAGCGCGCTTTGAGTTCAACGAGTACGGCGACCTGTTTTCCGTTTTCCCGCGCCTCCAACAGCGCCGCGACCACCGGCGCATTCGGCCCCACGCGGTACAGCGTCTGCTTAATCGCCAGCACCTGTGGATCGCGCGCCGCTTCCATCAGGAAATCCACCACGGGAGCAAAGCTGTCATACGGGTGGTAGAGCAGGATGTTACGTCGCCGCCGGATCGCCGCAAAGGTGCTCCTGCCGCTAGCCAACGAGCGAGGGGTATAAGGAATAAAGGGCGGGTCCTTGAGCTCTGGGATGTTTAGCTCGGCCAGCTGCATCAGATGCGCGAGCCCCATGTCGCCATCGACCGCGTAGAGAAGATAGGGTGCAATCCCCAGATTGTCGAGCAGAATATCCCGGACATTCTTGGGCATAGCCTTATGAACTTCGAGGCGGACCGCGGACCCAAACTGGCGCATGCCAACACTCTCCTCTATCGAGGACAGCAGATCGGAGGCCTCATCCTCCTCGATCTCCAAGTCGGCATCTCGCGTTACCCTGAAGGGATAGGCAGCGATCACCTTCATCCCCGGGAAGAGCATATCCAGGTTCTCAGCGATCACGTCATCGATCCAGACGAAATTGGTGTCCACCACCGAATCCAGACCCAACGCCTCGTAACTCTCAGCGCGATCTTCCTCCGGGATACGCAGAAATCGCGGGAAAACCGCGGGGATCTTGACGCGCGCAAAGCGACGACCCTTGACTGGGTCCTCGACCACAACCGCGAGATTGTGACTCAGGTTCGAGATGTGGGGAAATGGATGGCCTGGATCGAAGGCCAGAGGCGTCAGCACAGGGAAGATCTCGCGCTCGAAATGGCGCCGCAGCAGGCGGCGTTGCTTCCCCCTGAGTTCGCGATAGGACAGGATGTGGATTCCTTTCGCGTGTAGCTTCGGTAGAAGGTCATTCTTCCAACAGCTCATCGCCTCATCCAGCATGGGCAACAGCTCCCGGCGAATAGCTGCCAATTCCTCTGCCGGCGTCATACCGTCCGGCGGCGCCTCCACAAACCCCGCCGCGAGTTGGCGGCGGAGGCCAGAGACGCGGATCATAAAGAACTCGTCCATATTGTTGAAGAAAATCGACATGAACTTCACGCGCTCCAACAACGGATGGCGGTCCTCATCGAGCGCCTCGACGAGGACACGGTAGTTAAACCTCAACAGGCTCAGCTCACGGTTAAGGTAAAGGGCGGGATCGTTGAGGTCAATCGCGGGGAGATCCTCAACGCGCTCAGCCACGAAGTCTGAGGCTCTAATCTGCGGTTCCACAAGATCGATCTGTTCGGTCGTCATGGCGGGGCTCCTTAACCTTCGCCTTAAGAGAAAATGCGGTCCGATCATATTGTCGTACCATATTCTACCCTCTCCGAGTGGATTGTGCAACTTCGGCACAGGAGACGCATCGCGCTGCCTGCACCGTCACTGTGGACGTGTCAAATCTGTTGACAAGAGGCCGTGCCGTGGTATACTTTTGAGCGCGTGGGGCCCCGGAGGGATGGCCGAGCGGACGAAGGCGACGGTCTTGAAAACCGTTGTGGCTGAGAGGTCACCGTGGGTTCGAATCCCACTCCCTCCGCCTTGAGAGGGATGGGGTCTCTTAACAAGCGCATAAATGTGGAGAGGTGCCAGAGTGGACGATTGGGGCTGCCTGCTAAGCAGTTGTGGGGGTTAAACTCCACCCAGGGTTCGAATCCCTGCCTCTCCGCCTTAAGAGGCGAGATCGTTCGCCTCAATCCTGCCCCTGTAGCTCAATTGGATAGAGCGCCTGCTTGCGGAGTCTCAAAAAGACCAGCAAGCAACTAGAGAGTGCCTATCCTCCATAATCGTAATAGACAGGCGCACGCTAGGTGAGTATCTCTCTGACTAGCGTGCGTCTCTTTGCGTTCCGCGTACAGCGGCTATCTGTGGTGACTATCTACCTCCATACCCCGATGGAGGTTCGCGATGAAACTCTCGACCGCAATTGACGAGTTAGTGATCGCGCGTGATGACCTATCGCCCGGAACGCTCGAAGGATACTCCTGTTATCTGCGCACCTGGCTTGAGCATGCGGGCGACCTGGAAATGGAGGACGTGACGCTTCAGGACTTACAAGCGTTCGTGTTCTGGATGTGCGACGACTACGGCTCAAGTTCCGCCACGCATTCGCCGTTGAGTATCTACGGAACGGCGGCACCCCCCAAAAAGCTCCCAGCGGGACAGTGGGGATCATCAGCCGCGGCTGACGCACCGTTCGTCCAGCGCGGCTACCTCGACACACAGGGGCGGGGCCGCCGCCCACCTGGGCGTG
>CAZPJP010000054.1:0-1071 GCA_964586915.1 uncultured Anaerolineales bacterium | reverse complement strand
GCCCCCACCAAAAACCCCCCTGGGGGTATTGGGGTTATATCCCGCGGCCCTTTCGTCCGGGTCCGACCGCCGCGGCTCCATAGACACACAGGCGATGAGCAGACGCCAACCTGGGCTTGCGCTTGGCGCAAATATATGCTATTATTATGATGTATATAGTTGGATAGCGGGTATCGCTAGATCGATCGAACGGTACCCGCAGCAAAGCCGAAAGGAGTCAGCGATGAAGAAGAGACGAGAGCATCTGTTGAGAGCAGCAGTGTGGGGGCTGATCCTGCTGCTCGTGGCCGTCGGACCTGTTTCTGCTGCGGCGGATAGCCACTTCAAGGCGCATCTGTCCGGCGCACAAGAAGTACCACCGGCAGAGACCCTAGCCAGAGGTCAGGCGATCTTCCGCCTGAGCAGCGATGGCACCGAACTCCACTTCAAACTGATCGCTGCGAATCTGCATAACCTCAGGATGGCGCACATCCACATGGCACCAGCCGGCGCGAATGGCGCGGTCGTGGCTTGGCTCTACCCCAGCAGCCCGCCGCCGAGTCTGATTCCGGGGCGCTTCAGCGGCGTACTGGCTGAGGGCACGATCACGTCGGCCGACCTCGTCGGGCCTCTTGAAGGTGCGACCCTGGAGGACTTGACCGGTGCGATGCGGGACGGCAACACCTACGTCAACATCCACACCTTAGCCTATCCTGGTGGCGAGATCCGTGGTCAGATCGAAGGTCAGGGACCGTAGGCAAGCCCAGAATAGTCACATAGTTAGCTAGTAGATCTGCGAAACGAGCCGGCCCCAGCCATAGCTGCGGGCCGGCTCTCTGTGACGCAGCAGTTTCGCTTGAGGCGCATCCCGGCTGTGCAGGAGGCAACGTCCATCTCTGCCGTGTTCGATAAAGTCAGTACTGTCAGTGCCCACGATGCTGAAGTCCTCCCCGACGCCGTCCGCGGCATAGCTGCACCAGATGGGCGGCGCTCCCAGCGCCTTGGCGATCAGGGCCAGGGCCTCGTCCACCTCTGGCCCATACTCGGCGCTACGTTCGCGTTGCCGCTTGTGGCGTTTGAGATCGCTGTGCA
>CAZPJP010000053.1:22663-23997 GCA_964586915.1 uncultured Anaerolineales bacterium | reverse complement strand
CCGTGTCCACGACCAGGCGCGATTCGCCCCTGCGCGCAAGACATCATGTCCGGAATCAGATCAACGGCCTGTAAAATGATCTCCGATTCGTTGCCACCGGCCGTAACCAGGGTGGGGACAGCGACATCTTGCACGGCAGAAGGCACTTGGAAATCAACCACTTCCTCCCAAATGCGGCGGTAGGTTTGCATCGACATGGCCAACAGATTCTCGGTGAAAGCAGCCTGCGCGTGGGGTGGGAGGCCCAGAGCTTTTGCTTGCATATTCGCATACCAGCGTCTCTTCAATATGGACATCAGCGCAAGCTGCGGTTTGAGCAGGATTTGGTTGGGCATCGGCGCGACAGTGACGCCACTCAGGATGGCGCGCTGCAGGAGATTGGCATGATGCGCCAGCAGAACCAGTGTGATATAGGCGCCCAGTGACAGTCCGACCACGTGCGCCCGCCCATTGATGGCGCGGGAACGAATGACCTCCGCGATTTGATCAGCTGTATCGGTCAATGAAGCCCACGCGACATCGTTGCTCTTGCCATGCCCCGGCAAGTCCACATTCAGACAGTGAAAATCGGCAAGGGCAGCGATCTGCCTCCACCACATCCACCCGCTAGTGCCTATCCCATGCAAGAAGACAACACTGGGTGATCCCGGTGCTCCGGTCTCATCAACGTGCAACGGCATTGACACTCCTTGCTCCGGAGGTATTCAGGCAATGCCAGAGACAGGTCACCGTACCCGGGAACAGCGTATGGGCGCGCGCAACTGCGCCGATCACGAACACAAAAAGACCGTGTCAGCGTGACGACTTCTCCGTCCTTCAACCGCTCCAGGGCTGCACCCACCTCGATCTTGCCTTCGATGAATCCATCGCCGACGATGTTCCAACGAATATCGGCGGCGACGCTTGTGAGAACGAATGCTATCTCGTTTTCCGCGAGATCGGTCATGAGCTCGTTGCCCATCTGGTCAAGTTGTTCGTTCGGCGAGAAAGCTCAGCACTCGCTCCATCAGCAGTGCGGTAGCCTCTGCGTCGTACGAGGACAGTGAACTGTCGGAGAAAAGATGCTGGTCGCCGGGGTAGAGAAACATCTCCGCTTCCTGGACCTCGTCCACCAGTGCCCGAGCTGCGTCGATGTCCCCTTCATCCACAAAGAATGGGTCGCTGTCCATGGCGTGGATCTGCACGGGGAGCCCGTGTGGCCACGATTCGCTGAACTCCGAGACCGGCAGACAGGCGTGGAAGAAGAGCGCCCCTCGCGCTCCAGCCCGGGTCTGGGCCAGCTTCTGAGCCGGGACGACGCCCAAGGAGAATCCAGCGTAGACCATCTCGGCGGG
>CAZPJP010000053.1:0-22563 GCA_964586915.1 uncultured Anaerolineales bacterium | reverse complement strand
GCTTCTGAGCCGGGACGACGCCCAAGGAGAATCCAGCGTAGACCATCTCGGCGGGTAGCCCGACCACCGCGCGTTCGCCACGCTCCAGCACCTCTCCAAATCCCAGCTTCTCGACGAACTCCATTCCCTTTTGGAAGTCGCCAAAGGCGCGACCCTCGAATAGGTCGGGCGTGTGAACAGTGTGCCCGGCGCTGCGTAGCTTTTCGGCAAATGCGACAATGCCAGGGGTGAGCCCCAGAACGTGATGGTACACGATAATCTCGGCCACAGGACTCCCTCCTTGCCCTAGCTTTGAGCCAGCGCTTCGAACGGTGAAAGCACGATCAGATCCCTCACAGTGGAGGCCAACTCCTCATCGAGCGTGATGAACGCATCAGCCTGCAGCTGGGTCAGGGCGATGTACTCAGCATTAAACGTCTCGGGCCACTCAAGCTGATCGGCGACCTTCCAGGCGACCTTCTGAAGGACACGGTCTCCGAGCAAGCGGATCCGAAGCCCGCGTACGTACGCGAGATGACGATCGGCATCGCTCTTCGTCATCTCTCCCCGGCGGACCGCCCGGTAGAGCATCGCTAGCAACTGCGAGCGAAGAAGCGTCGGTGCCAGGAGCTTATGCTGGTCGGAGATCACGACGTCTTCCCGCGCCAGCCGAAGGGCCACATCCGGCCCGATCACGTATCTGGTCATCTGGCTCACCTCCCTGCTACGCCCGGGAATAGCGTCGATCACTCCGACCAGCCTGCGTGCCTTCCACGCCTAAGGGTTGGCCTCCTCGGTGATGTTCACCATCCAATTCACGCCGAAGCGATCCGTGCACATCCCGAATAGGTCCCCCCAGGGTGCCTCTTCCAGCGGCATGGTGATCTCGCCGCCCGTCGAAAGCTTGTCGAAATAGGATCTCAGTTCCTTCTCGTTGTCACCGCTGAGCGACATGCGGATGTTATCGCCGGGATGGTAGTCCATCGCGTTCGGTCTGTCGGAAGCCATGAACGTGATGCCGTTGTCGGCCTCCAGCATGGCATGCATGATCTTGTCACCTTCGATGGGATCCTCCGAGGCGTGGAACTCCTTGAATGTGGACATGGTCAGCTTCCCGCCGAAGACCGAGCGATAGAACTCCATCGCCTGGCGGGCGTTGTCTCTGAAGATCACGTAGGGATTCAGTTGAGTTGGCATAGTTCCTCCATGGTGAGTGTAAGCCTTAGCTCACCGCTCTCTTGACGAGGGCGGCAATCTCTTCCTCTACCTCGGGAGTCAGCTCCTTCAGCGCGAAGGAGGTGGGCCACATGTCCCCGTCGTCGAGGTTCGCCGTGTCGTTGAAGCCGAACGTCGCGTACCTCGCGTTGAACTTGTGCGCGCTTTGGAAGAAGCAGACGACCTTGCCGTCCTTGTTGGCATACGCGGGCATCCCGTACCAGGTCTTTGGCGAGAGGTCCGGCGCGATGGTGGTGATGATCACGTGTAGCCGCTCGACCATAGCCCGATCGGGTTCCGGCATCTCGGCGATCTTGGCAAACAGGTCCCGCTCCCTCTTCGTCCTGTCCTTATCCGCGCCCGCTTCCGCCTTCAGCTCCTCGGCGCGCTCCTTGATCGCAGCTCGTTCCGCGTCGGAAAATCCCACGGCCTGTTGTGTGTCTCTCTTTGCGCTCATGTCACCCTCCTCATACTGACTTGCGTTCGACAGCTCATCTCAGTTCGAGTGCGAACCCCGTTATTGTTCAGGCGACTGGAGGTGAAAAAGGGTCCCGCCCCAGTCGAAATTGCCCTGATTATATACTTCGTCAGAGAGTTTGTCAAATTAACATCAAGGAAATTATATAAATTGAACCCTATGGATCGTGTCAACCTCCGGGCACAATGCGGTACCCTCGGGCAGGGCTCGGGGGCAAGGCCTTCGGGCTGGCTGGGGGCGTTGCTTTTGGAGGGCGGTGTTGTACACTGAGATGGAGACGAAAGGAAGGGAGGCAGCTATGGCAGACGGTCCACGTAAGCACGCGACGACGCCCTATCAGCAGGTCACCGAAGAGGTCATCGACGAGGTCCAGCGCGCCTACCTAGCCGGTGCGGATCTCTACCATGTGGCCCCGTGGATCTCCCACGAGAATAAGCGGGTCATTGCCGCGGTGTCACTCGACACAGATCGGTTGCTGGGCCTCTCGGCGCACCGCCTGGCGTCCGAGCAGGCCGACTACGGCGCCATGACCGATTTCAAGCGCGCTGTGCTGGCTCAGATGTTGCTGGACGCACCGCGCTCAGCCTCATCCGCGCCGACCACGGCAGCGCTGGAGGAGCGCGCCACCGCGCACCTGGCTGATGCCGGTCGCTCTGCGACGGCGAGCCCCCTGCTCGATTATGAGCGCCTGTATCGTGACCTGGCCGAAGGGGCGCTCCTCAACGACGATCCCACGGCTCTGACGTGGCTCAAGCGCGCGGTAGCGCACAACCTGCGCTTTTACAAGGGCGATGACGTGGTCTTCGCGCTGATCGATCTAGCCAGCGCCTACCTCCAGCTGGATCGCCTCGATCTAGGCCTGATGATGCTGAGCCAGCTGCTGCAGAACGATCCGTCCAACATCTGGATCTATCGCTTTATGGCCACCGGCTTCGCCGTGCTGGGGCTGACGAGCCTCGGCCTGCAGGCGGCCCGGCGCGGGCTCGCCCTTCTCGATGAGACCGACGACCCCGAGGAGCTCGAGGACGAGCTCCTGATGGCGCGGATTGAGCTTCAGACGAGCCCCAAGAAGGGGCGGGAGTCGGTGGTCAGCCCCGACGTGCTGGAGCGCATCGAGTCGGCGCTGGCTCTGGACTTCGACAGCGGCGAGCATCAGGCGCCCGATGCGCTGTGCCAGGCGTTGGTGCCCGGCTGGGATGAGGTCCCCGTCAAGGAGCCCCTGCGCTACGAGATGCTGCCGGAGGTCGTTCGCAGCTACGCAGAGGCACGCCGCGCTGAATCGACTTCCTAGAGCATGCGGCCCGGCCGCGCACCGAGATGCGCCCCGCCGTCGACGACGATCTCGCCGTTGACGAGCACGGTCTCGATCCCCGCGCAGTAGGCGACGGGATTCTCCGGCGATGCGACGTCGTCCAGCGCGTCGTAGTCGAAGACCACGATGTCGGCAAAGGCGCCGGCCCGCAACATCCCACGATCCCGCAGGCCAAAGCGCGCCGCCGGCATGCTCGTCATCTTTCGAATCGCCTCTTCCAGCCGTAGCACGCCCTTCTCGCGGACCCAGTAGGTCAGATAGTGGACCATGCCCGCAAAGGGGAGGGGATGGACGTAGCGATCCTTGAGCGGGCCCTCGGCCGCCACCGTCGCGGCGTCCACGGCGAGGCTGAAGAGCGGGTGCTGGATGGTCTGGGTGACGTGCGCCTCGGTGAAGAGGCGTCCGATGTAGCTGACCCGTCCCTCGCCGCTGAAGCGCTCGACCATCAGGTCGAAGAGGCAGTCCCACGGGTCCCGGCCCCACAGCTCCGCGATCTCTTGGAAGTTCCTCCCGACGATCTCCGGGTGGTTGCTGCTGCTGGCGATCCGCACCCGGTGCCAGTCGCCCCGTTGGATGAAGGCCCAGTAGCGGTCGCAGTCGGTCCTGACCTCGGCCCGCACGTCGGGGTCCCGCAGCAGCTCTGCGGCGCGTGCCGGGCCCTCTTCCGTGACCCATAGCGGCAGGATAGCCGCGGGGCTGCCGCCCCCGTCGAGATAGGGTGTGCAGTCGGCCTGGATATCGAGGCCCTCGGAACGGGCCCGCTCGACCGTGGCGACGGCGCGCTCCCAGGCCCCCTCGGGCGCGCCGGTGTTGGCCCGCACGTTGAGGTGCGACACCTGGCCGCGGGTGCCGCTGCGGCGCACAATGTCGATGAACTCCTCAATGGCCGGTTGCAGATGCTTGGCGCGGTTGCGGATATGGCTGGCGTAGTAGCCGGTCCCCGGCGCGTGGTCGCCGACGACCTTTGCCAAGGAGACAATCTCCTCGGTGGTCGCCCGACGCCCAGGATCGAACTCCAGCCCGGTGGAGAGGCCGAGCGCGCCGGCCTCCAGCGCCTCGCGCAGCATAGCCGCCATACCCTCAAGCTGCTTCGCGGTGACGCTGCGGCCCCTCACGCCCGCCGCCGCGCGGAGCGTGTTGTGCCCAACGAACCACGCCAGGTTTGGGCTGGTCCCGGTCTGCGCCACGACGTCGAGCAGCTCGGCGAAGGTCGACCACGCCGGCGGCCCCTCGTCTCCGACGCCCAAGGGATCGCGTGTCCCCCGGTTCAGCTCGGTGAGCGGGGCAGGGCTGTTGCCGCAGTTGCCGACGATCTCCGTCGTGATGCCCTGGCGGAGGGTCGATTGAGCCGTGGGGTTCGCTAGGATCGTGCTGTCGCTATGGCTGTGGCAGTCCACAAACCCCGGACAGACGATCTTGCCCGTCGCGTCGAGGACGCGGGCCGCCTGCGCGCCAGCGAGGCGCCCGACCTGCGCGATCCGGTCGCCCTGAACGCCGACGTCAGCCGGGATCAGGGGGTTACCGGTTCCGTCGGCGATCCAGCCGTTGAGGATCAGGATGTCAAACACCCGGCGTCAACCTCCTGCGTCTTCGGCGATCCACTCGTTGTATAGCTCCATGTGGCGGCTGCCGGTGACGTCCTCAACGGTGCCCAGACATGACGCCAGCCGAGGAGCCGTCAGTCGCGGAGCATCGCGTTGGCCACTAGGCCGAACGAGAGCCCGGCCGCAGCCAGGCACGCACCGGTCGCCATCCAATCATTGGAGAAGAAGGCGAAAAAGGCGGCGCCCAGGGCCAGAAAGCCCGTCAGCATCCCCGCAACGACGCTCTGTCCGAGAATCGCATCCAGCTTCGATCGTCCTTCCATGGTATCCTCCTTGCACTAGCTTGTGGGCGAGGCTCGCGTGCCCTGTTGGCAAGTGGCTAGCTCGCGGTAATGCTCTCAGTATACAGTCCCAGATGCAAAAGCGCTAGGTTCGCTGCTGGCGGGGTGGGGCCATCGCAGTTGGCCAGAACCGGTGCGACGCACCTAGGCTTCGTCAACCGCGACCCGATGCTAAAGGCACCGCTCACCGTCCGGTTTAGGTGCGCCTCTGGAGTGCACAGGCTTGCACCTTGCCACTAGCGGATCTTTGCCACCAGCGCTCGGGTGTCGCCGCGGTAGACGAAGCCGAGGCGCTCAGCCAAGTTGTGCGAGGCTACGTTGTAGTCCCAGCAGGACCAAGCTGGCTCCAGGTCGACCGTCAGGCAGTGCTCGATGAACGCGCACGCGGCGAGCGTGGCGAAGCCCTGCCGGCGATAGGCCGCGGCGGTCTCGATGTTGATCTCGGCCTCCCCGGCCCCAATCATAACTGTGTGGCAGCGGCTCACCACCTCATCCCCTTTGATGACGCCAAATCCAAAGCCCCGCTCGAGAAAGGCGTCGAGGCTGCCCCAGAACTCGGCGAGGCCCTGGCCCTCGGCCAGCGCGCGATCGTAGCGCCGGAGCGCGAAACCCTCCGGGATGCGATCGCGCCACTCCGCGTGCGCGCGCTGGAAGCGATCGAGGCTAAACTCGAACTCGTGCCGCGCGGCGTGATGGAGCGCCGGAGCATCGCAAAACATCACCGCCAAGGCGGCCTCCCACGCCCCGGAGGTCGGGAAGATGATGGCATATTCGTGTCCGGGCTCGTGCGCGGGCAACAGCTCGTCGGTGATCACCCTGCGCAGATTCGCGTTGGTCGCCGGATCGTCGGCCCGACCGGCGACGTAGAGAAACTCGCAGGCCAGCGCGACGAGCACCGTCGATGGCGTCGCCTTGTTGTCGACGAAGACGCGTCCCTGGTGGTTCCCCTCCAGGAGCGCGGCGACGAAGGTGCGCCCGACCTCCCTCTTGCCCGCGTCGTTTCCGGTCTCGTTGCAGAAGAGAGGTCGGATGACGTCGAAATCCGGACGTGAAAGTTCGTGCATGGTTAGTGAATCCTGATCCTCAGCAAGCTCAAGATGCGCCTCATTCCACGGCTACGCACGCGATGGCGGTGATCAGGATAACAGTTCGCCCCAATCCTGAGACACGCCCTGCTCCCCTCATTTCCGCCGAGCTGAGCTCAGTGTATACTACCGCAAGCGAAAAGAGGCAACCTTCTTGCCAAGAGGTGGCGGATGGGCATATCGGCGGGACGCTCGGAGATGTGGGTACCCTGGACGGAGCCCGGGAGCTTCGACCTCTATGCTGCTGTGCACCTGACCCTGGCCTATGCCGATGTTTTCGATTACCCGCTCACCCTGCTTGAGACGCATCGCTATCTCATCGGCGTGGCGGCCTCGGTGCCTGAGGTGAGGGCAGCCCTGGCGCAAAGCGATCTAGTGGGGAGGGATGGCGACTACTTCCACCTGGTGGGACGGGAGGGGACTGTGGGCGTGCGCCGCCGGCGTGCCCCTGTCGCCGAGAAGATGTGCGCGCGAGCGCTGCGCTACGGGCGCTTGCTCGCCCGGCTGCCCTTCGTGCGGATGGTGGCGCTGACCGGCGCACTGACGATGGGCAACGTGGAGTCCGGCGACGATTTCGACTATCTGATCATCACCGAGCCTGGACGGCTCTGGCTGACGCGGGCGATGGTCATCGGGTTGGTCGTGCGCCGTGCCGCGCTCCGCCACGATGAGATCTGCCCCAACTACCTTCTGACCCTGGATCGGCTGATCATCCCTCAACGCAACCTGTACACCGCGCACGAGCTGGCGCAGATGGTTCCTCTGGCGGGACGCCACGTCTACGACCGGATGCGCGCCGCAAACGTCTGGATGCTGGACTTTCTACCCAACGCCGCAGGCCTCCCCGGGGGAGCCTGGCGCCAGGAGCACGAGCCTCGCGGCGCCCTGCGGGGTCTGGCGGAGTCGATCCTTGGGGCCGACTTGGGCGCTCGCGTGGAGCATTGGGAGATGACACGTAAGGTCCCCAAGCTCAGCTGTGCGGTGCCCGCCGACGCAGAGATCAGCCTGGGACCGCACTGCTGCAAGGGCCACGTCGGCGCGCACCAGCAGCGGGTCTACGAGGCCTTTCGCCGGCGTGTCGCCTACGTACAGGAGCTGCAGGCTTGACGCTGCAGGGCCAGACCCAGCCCGTGGCTCTGCCGCGCGTCGCGCAATGGCTGCGCAGCGGCGCATCCCTCTCGCTCCTCCTCTTCCTCGTGCTGTTGCCCTGGTGGCGGCACCGCGTGATCCTACACCGTCCGCCCTTCGAGGTCCATTTCGCGTTTCACGACCTCATCGTCTACACCAGCGATTACGCGTTGTTGAGTCTGTTGGCGACCGGATGGGGCGCGTGGCTTATGGGGCCGCGGCGCCGCCTGCACCTCGGCCCGTGGTTCGTGACCGCACCGCTGCTGGCGATGCTCGCCCTGACCGCTGCCAGCGTCGCGTGGGCCGTGGATCCCCTCTACGCAGGCTACCAGGCCCTGCGGCAGGTCGCGCTCCTGTTGCTCTATCTACTTCTGATCAACCTCCGGCTGCCACGAAGGTGTGTCGTGGGCGGGATCGCCATAGGTGTGATCGTCCAGGCTGTCGTGGGTCTATTGCAGGTATGTCTCGGACGCTCGGTGGGGTTGGCCTGGCTGGGGGAGCCCGCTCTGCGCCCCGAGTGGGCGGGCGTCAGTGTCGTGATGCGCGACGGCCAACGCTGGTTGCGCGCCTACGGACTGACGCAGCATCCGAACCTGCTGGGTGGCCTCCTTGCCGTGCTCCTCCTGATGCTTGGCGCCGCTTATCTTGATGCGGGCGAGCCCGGGCGCAGGCCGTCGCGCGGGCTCATACTGGCGGCTCCGGGGACCGTGGCTTTGGGGGTGCTTGCGCTCCTGTTCACGTTCTCTCGCGGCGCCTGGCTCGCGATGGGAGTGGGGGGCGGGGTGCTCGTCGTGACGGCGGCCCGCAGTGGACCGGTGCGGTGGCGCCGGCTCGTGCCCCTCGTGGGGGTTAGCCTCGCCGTCACGGTCATTTTTGTCATCACGCAATGGCCGTTGCTCCAACCGCGGCTGGGGCTCGCCTACGCCGGCGCGGAGGTGCGCTCCGTTGATGAGCGTGCCACCCTGGTCGCGGGCGCGCGGGCGCTGCTCCGGTTGCGCCCCTTTCTGGGGGTTGGGGCCGGTGGCTTCTCCTCGGCCCTCTACCGTCTGGCCCCTGAGGCGATCGCTGACTATCCGGTCTTCCAGCCGGTCCACAACGTTGTCCTGCTTCTCACCGCTGAGGTCGGCGTTCTGGGCGCGCTGTTGTGGGTGCTGCTAACTATGGGGCCGCCGTTAGCGCTCTGGCTCGAGCCTGTGCCGACCCATGGGAGCTGGCTCGCCGGCCTCGCAGGTGTGTTGATCGCCCTCTTCGCCGTGGGGTGGCTGGAGGCCTACCCCTGGCGCTCTCAGCAGGGCGCCCTGATCCTGTGGCTGACCCTGGGGCTCTGGGCGACTGGCTGGACCGATGCCAGGGCGCAGGCCAGGACACCGATATCGAACTAGGAGTAAGCTCATGACAGATATACTGTTGGTCAACCCGCTCTCTCTCAGGGACGATCCCGTTGAGGCGAAGCTGATGACCCCCTATTTCCCGCTGGGCATCCTCTACGTGGCGGCGGCGGTGCGAGAGGCCGGATATGAGGTGGCGATCTTCGACGCGATGTTCGCCGAGAATGATGACGCCTTCGTCGCGGCGCTGGCGCAGCATCAGCCAGCGGTCGTCGGGTTCGGGGTGCTCGCCACGGTGCGTCAGGCGGCGCTGCGATTGGCGAAGATGGCAAAAGCGCACGGCGCGACGGTCGTGATGGGCGGGGCTGATCCCACCTCGCGTCCCGAGACGTACCTGGCGCGCGACGACGAGGGGAGCTATCCGGTGGACATCGTCACCGTGGGCGAGTCCGAGGAGACGATGGTCGCGCTGCTGAACGCCCTGCGCTCCGGCAATGGACACGCAGACCTCGACGGGATCGCCGGCATCGCCTATCGCTCGCCTGAGGGCGCCGTGGTCCAGACGCCCCGGCGTCCGCTGATCGGGGATGTGGATAGGTTGCCCTTTCCAGCCCGCGACCTGGTCGACTACGAGCCCTACCGGCGGGCCTGGCAAGCGCATCACGGACTCTTCTCGATGTCGCTCATTGCGACGCGTGGATGCCCCTTCAGTTGCGCCTGGTGTCAGAAGGCGGTCTTCGGTCGCAGCTTCCGGCCCCGCTCGGCGATGTCGGTGGCAGCAGAGATGGCACAGATCAAGCGAGATCACCGGCCCGACTTCCTCCGCATCGTCGACGATGCGATGGGCATCGATAAGGCGTGGGTGCGCCGCTGGCACGACGAGGTCCTGGCGCGGGACGCGGTGACGCCCTTCGAGTGTCTCTCGCGGGTCGACCTCGTCGATGCAGAGATGGTGCGGCTCCTGAGCGAGGTTGGCTGCCGGCGCATCGCCTTCGGGGCCGAGTCGGGCTCGCAGAAAGTCCTGGACGCGATGTCGAAGGGCATCACCGTCGCGCAGATCCGTCGCGCTGCTGAGCTGTGTCGGGAGGCCGGGATCGAGACCTACTTCTATATGATGGTCGGCTATCCCGGCGAGACGTGGGGCGACATCCAGCTCTCGGTTCAGTTGCTCCGCGAGACCCGGCCCGATCTCTTCAGCACGACCATTGCCTATCCCTTGCCCGGCACGCCCTTCTTCGAGCAGGTGAAGGACCAGCTCCCTGAGGGCGCCGAGTGTATGCCCGATTGGGACTACACAGCCGAGAACCGCTTGCTCTTCTACCGCGGCGCGTACAGCACGGCCTTCTACCGGCGCGTGATCCGCTGGTTCCATCACGAGTGGGAAGATGCCCGGCAGCGCAGCGGTCGTCCGGCCTCGCTCGCCGCGCGATGGCGCACGAAGCTGGCCCTGCTGCGGGACCGGCTGCTCGTCCGCGCGTGGGTGACGGCCTCCACCGCGATGGATCGCCTGCGTTGAGGTCGGCGCGCATGCGGACGTTGCGTTTGGGCGCTGTCGTGCCTCTGATCCTGACGGTGGTGGGCGTGCTTATAGGCTGTCACCGCCCGGCGGGCTCGGTGACCCGTCCCGCGGACGATCACCTCTTCCGGCCCACAGCGAAGCCCGTGATCTCCTCGCCGGTCGCCTGGGACGTCGACGGCGATGGGGTGAAGGAGATCGCGATCGGATCGTGGGACGGCTATTTCTACCTCCTCGACGCTGGCCTCGAGGATCTGCCCGGCTGGCCCAAGTACAGTCCTAAGGGCTTCTTCGCCTCGCCCACCCTCGCCGACCTCGATGGGACCTCGGAGATGGAGATCCTCGTGACATCCGAGTCGGGGGAGGTCTTTGCGTGGCACGCGGACGGCACCGCCGTGGCAGGCTTCCCGGTCGATCTGGGATACCAGTCGTGGACCTCCCCGGTGATCGTCGGACGCGACCGCATCGCCGTGGGTGGGCTGGAGCGGATGGTCCTACTGGATGCTCAAGGGCGTCACGTGGACGGATGGCCCCGTCCGATGCCCGGTTGGGCCGACGCCACGGCTACGACGGATGGGGAGATCCTGGCGATCACCTCTCTGACGCCGGGCGATCCCTCCCACGGCTGGGCCTCCGCGTGGACTGTGGAGGGTGAGCCGCTGCCGGGGTTTCCCATTAAGCTCAGCAAGGACAGCGACTCGTCACCGGCCCTCACCGATTTTGGCGAAGGGCTGGCGCGGTGGCTCGTCTTCGGCGATGACGACGGCTACCTGCACGTTGTTGATCTTCAGGGGCGTCCGCGCGAGGGCTTCCCGGTGCGCTCGCAAGGCGCAGGTCCCGGACCCACGCCGACGCCGCATCCGCCCGGCGGCAACATCCACTCGATCGAGGCCTCACCGGCGATCGCTGATCTGAACGGCAGCGGGACTCACGAGATCGTCGTTGGGTCGTGGGACGCGCGACTATATGTGTGGGACGCGGCAGGCGAGCCCATGCCCGGATGGCCGATCGAGGTCGGCGATCAGATCATCTCCTCGGCTGCGCTCGTGGATCTGGACGGCGACGACAGGCTCGACATCGTGGTCGGCAGCAAGGACGGTCATCTCTACGGGTGGACGACGGGAGGGGTCGCCCTGGAGGGATTCCCCCGGGCGCTGGGCGCACCGGTCTTCTCGTCGCCCTGGGTCGGCGACCTGGACGGCAACGGAAGGGCCGACATCGTCGTCGGCGCCGACAACGGCATCCACCTCCTGCGCGATGTCGCGCCGTTGGGGCGCGCGGCGTGGCCGATGTTCCACCGAGACGCCAGACGGACGGGATGGGCGGGCGAATGAGACGCCGACGGTTCGCGCTGGCCCTGACCTTGATCGTGGCTCTGGGCGTGCTGGCGGCGCGGGAGGCGTTCGACCCCTGGTTGGTGCTGTTCCTCGACGACTGGATCCATCCCAAGCCCGCGCCCCTGTCCGTACAGCTCGACGAAGGCCTGGTCTTGCGGGTCTATGCCGATACACGCCCCCATATCGGAAAGATCGACGAGCTGCAGAAGGGGCTCGTGCTCGTTGTGGACGGTCGTCAGAAAATCGAGGAGGGCTTCGGCTTCGGCGCTCCTATCATCCGTTATGATTCGCGTACCTACCTCTCACGCCACGCTGAGATCGCGCGGCGGACCATCGAGGGGCGCCCGGCGTTGGTCAAACGGTACACCATCGACGTCGCCGACCACGCCTCCCAGTTTCTGCGCGAAAAGTATCGCGACGTGGCGCCCCTCGGCGCCGTCGTCTTCACCTACACCCTGACCTCGCCGACGACCCTCGCGGTCACCGTCGACTTTTCGGAGCTCGCCGTCGCCTGGGACGCGGCGTACCTGATGAACGAGCAGGGGGCGAGGGCATTTCCGATCTATCAGGGACGGATCGACGACGGGGATGCGCTGGATGCGACGCACACGGGTGAGGAGGTCGGCATCTGGCGGCCCGTCGGCGATCCCTGTGGGTGCTGGCTCAACCGCGAGGGCACGCTGCGCTTCTGTGTGGAGACCGAGCCCGGGCGCTCGACGTACATCGGCCGAGAGCGTTACCTGCAGGTCCACTGGGCCGGCATCTACGTCCTTTCGTGGTCGGGCGTTGACATTGAGCTCACAGCGCCTGTGACGCGCTACGATTATCTTATCCACATCGAGCGCGCGCCCGATGGGGACTGGGCGGCGGCAGGAGGCCTGCATGACGCGTCGTGCCCCTAAGCTGCGCTGGGTGGTCGTGGCCCTGCTCCTCGCCGCGTGGGCGCTGCGCGTCGTCGGCCTGGGGCGGCTGGCGCTCACCGGCGACGAGGCCTATTTTATCCTATGGGGGCAGCGGCTGGACTGGGCGTATCATGATCATCCTGGGGGAATGGGCCTCCTTGCGTGGCTCAGCGTCGCGTTGGGCGGCGGCAGTGAGTTCGGCGCGCGGTGGGCCAACGCGTGTGTCGGGACGCTCACCGTGGTGCTGACCGACTGGATTGGACGGCGGATGCTGCGAGCGCGGGCGGGACTGCTTGCGGCGGCGGCGGTGGCGCTCGGCGCGCCCTACATCGTGACCGCCCGGGTTCTCGCGACCAACCCCCTTCACCTTGCGCTGATGCTTCTCAGCATAGGTGCGGTCTGGCGCTTGCTCTCGGACCTCTCAAAGGAGGGTGTGGGGCCGAACGGGCCTGGCCTGCGGGGGGCGTGGCTCGCTGGGATGAGCCTGGCGCTGTTGTTCAATACGAAGTACACAGCCTATCTCTTCGCCGCGACGCTGGCCTTGGGCGTATGGGTCTGGCATCGTGGCGCGCTGCGACGCCCCCATCTGTGGATCGCCGCCGGGATCGCGATCCTTGGGTTGCTGCCCGTGCTGATCTGGAATGCTTATCACGACTGGGGCTCCTTCCGCTGGCAGCTGAATCACCTCGTCTCGCCCTCACCCGGCGGCGCGGATGCGCCCTTGGTGTTGGCGTGGCTGCGGAATCTGCGGCATGCCGTGCTCTATTTCACGTGGCCATTGGCAGCCGTCGTCGCGCTGGGACTCGGCGACGTCCGCGGTGCGGCGCAGCGGCTTCTCAGCCTCGTGGCCGCTGTCCTGCTGCTGCCGGTGGCGCTCAGCCCTGCCAACAGCCCGCGCAATCTCACGACGGGCGCGGTCTTCCTGCTCCTGCTCGCGGGCGACCGCGTCGATCGGTGGCTTCTGCATCGCGCGCGAAGCACCGTCAAAACGTGGACCCTCGCCGCCGCTGCGTCCCTGTCGCTGATCGCGGCCTATGGCATCGGCTCGGGCGTGGCGATGGCCCGTCCTCAAGTGGCTAGCGCAGGCTTATGGCCTCACAGTAGCGCCGTGCCGCTGCTGCTCGCTGACGCGATGGGCTGGCGGTCGGCAGATCAGGCCTTCGCGCGGTACCCTGATCCGCTCTACGCCATCGACTACAGCCTGGCTGGTCAGCTTCAATACTACACAGCGCGCAAGGCCTACACGGCCTGGCCCCAGTACCGCCTGTGGGGGATTCCTGCGTTGACGGACGTGACCATCGTCGCGGCCGATTACCTGCCCGTCGATGCGCTGACGGTCGCGCTCGGCGACGTCTTCGATGCGCTCGATGGGCCGCAGCGGGTTGTGTTGGGGTCGGACGGGACTGCGAAGGTGCTCTGGGTCTGGGAGGCACGCGGGCTGCGGATCGACACTGAGACCTTCCTCGACCGCTTCGACTTCCTTACCTTGGCGGAGACGCTGCCGTGACGACCGCGACCGAGCGGCTTGCCGGGGTGGGACGGAACGCGGTCGCCCGCCTGGCGGCCCAGGTATGGGCGAAGCTGCTCTCCTTCCTGCTGGCGCCGATGGTGGCCCGATACGCCGGCGCCGCGGCGTTGGGTCGCTACATCCTTGTGCTGACGGTGGCAGGCATCGCGGGCGCGATCAGCGACCTGGGGCTCGGGCTCTACCTCACGCGCGAGACCGCGCAGGCTGCGGACGGCGCACGGCGGCGACGCCTGGTGGGCGAGGTGCTACGCCTCAAGCTCGTCGCCTCGGGGCTGACCTGCGCGGGCCTCGTCGCTCTCTCGCCGCTGCTGCCCCTGCCACCCACTACGCGACGTTGGGTACCCCTGGGCGCCCTGGCCCTGATCCCCGACGCGGCGCTGGGGACGACGATGGCTTATCTCAACGGTCGGCGCCGGATGGACCTCTCCAGCGGTCTGCTGGCTTTGGTGCGCACCGCGGCGGCGGTGGCGGGGTGGATCGCGCTCTGGTCCGGCTTTGGGGTCCCAGCGGTGCTCTGGGCGTCCGTCGGCGCGAACGTGTTGGGGGCAGTCGCCGGGTGGTGGCTCCTGCGCCGGTCGGAAGGGCAGCTCGATCTAGGGCGCGCGCAACACCGTGGGATGCTCCGGGCTGCGCGGCGCCACCTCGGAGAGAGTGTGCCATTCGCCCTAACCGGGATTTTCGCCATGCTCTACACGCGCGTCGACCACCTGCTCCTGGGCGGCTGGTATGGCGAGATGACCGTGGGCACCTACGGGGCCGCGTATCGCCTCTGGGAGGCGGCGGGGCTGCTTCCCGCCAGCCTGCTGGATGCGCTCTTTCCGGAGTTCTCGCGCATAGCCGCAAGCACCAACGGCGCGAAGCGGCTTCGCCGGTTGGTGCGGTGGGCGGCACCGGCGATGGGCGCCGCGGGCGCGGTGCTCGCGGCCATCGGTATGGCAGTTGCGGGCTGGCTGCTGCCCGCCATCTACGGCGCGGATGGCGCGTCTCCGGCGGCGGTCCAGACCTTTCGTCTCCTGGTGGGGGCGATCCCTGCCGTCTTCCTCTATCTAATGGGGGGCCACCTGCTCAATGCCTTGGGGCGGCAGCGTCGCGTGACCGCCTCTATGTTGGCCATCGCCTTGGTCAATGGGGCCATAAACCTGGCACTGATCCCCCGGTACGCCCATCTCGGCGCCTCCGCGACCATGCTGCTCTCGGAGTGGCTCCTCTGTGGGCTGCTGCTGACTCAGGCGCTCCGCGCCCTGCGCGAGCGAGGCGCCACAGAAGCCGCGCCGCCGGAGCCGGCGATCCGGGGTGCGGGCGTCTACGACCGCACGGCACGGGCCTTCGATGTGGTTGCCGGTGACTACGATGCCGTCTACGGGCCGGACGGGAACGCGGCAATGGCCTGGATGCGCCAGGCGAACCTCGAGATCCTGCGCGCGACCTTCCCGCCCGGGACCCGACTGCTGGAGATTGGGTGCGGCACCGGCGAGGAGGCCGTCGCGTTGAGCGACAGCCTCGCTGACGCGGGCGCAGCGCGCGAGATTCTGGCGACCGACGTCTCGCCGGGGATGGCTGCGGTGGCCCTGAGGAAGGCGCGCAGGGCGGGGAGGGCCGACCGGATCCGTGCGGTCGCGCTGCCGGCCGGCGGGCTCGCCGCGCTGCATCCGGCGGAGCCCTTTGACGGCGCCTACGCCAGCTTTGGCGCGCTCAACTGCGAGCCCGAGCTCGATGCGGTCGCCGTGGAGCTGGCGCGCCTGATACGACCGGCCGGCGCCTTTGTCTGCTCGGTGATGGGTCGCACCTGTCTCTTCGAGATGGCGTGGTATCTCCTCAAGGGCCAGCCGCGACGGGCTTTCAGGCGACTGGACCGTGACTGGCAGGCGGCGCCGGTGGGCGGCCTCGACGGGCGTGAGGTCGCCGTGCCGACGCGCTACCTGGGCCACCGGGAGATCGCGGGCACCTTCGCGCCCGCCTTTCGCGTCGAGCGCGTGCTGGCGCTGCCCCTCTTGCTGCCGCCGCCTTACGCCGCCGCCCTGTGGCACAGATATGAGCGCCAGCTTCGCGCGGCGATCAGGATGGACCGCTGGCTCCGCGAGCGCTGGCCCTTCCGCACCCTCGGCGATCACACCGTCTACGTGCTGCGGCGCAGGTAGGGGCCGCCGATGCGCGTGGCTGGGGGCTGACGCGATCCAGGGGAGGGCGTCGCCCTCCCCTGGCTTCCTACGGGTGCTGTGACGCGTCTAGCGCATCGCGTGCGTCACGTTGACCAAGAGCGCGCGACCGTCATCGGTCATCGCCTCCGGACCGGCGTTGTAGCCCCAGAGCACGAACTCCCGCGCACCGCTGCGCTCTGCGATCACCGGATAGTGGTTCGCGTCCTTCGCTTCCCGCGCGATGGGGGTCACGGTCTTGAGCGGCTCGGGGAGGTTGACGCCCAGCTCGCGGAGTGGCTCTGGATAGAGCTGTACGAGGGTTTGAGCGCCCGCCTCGATGGCGAAGGGGTGGTTCCAGTAGCTCGTGGCCGGTGCCACGGGGTAGACCTCGTGGTTGTCTGAGAACCAGGTGTGGAGATAGCCGATGTCGAGGCCGTACGTCTCGAAGAGCGCGGCGCCGCCCTCGCCCAGTCCTAGGATCGGTGCGGGCCACTGCGCCAGCGCACCGGCGGCAGCGGCGTCGTCGAAGGCGGTGCCAGCGCCCGTGTCGGGGCCCACGACGATCAGGGCGTAGCGGCTGAAATCGGTATCGATCACGTCGGTAAGCTGCACTAGGTCGACGATCCAATCACTTCCCTGAAGGAGCTTGGCGTAGTCCATGGCGGTATCGACGTCGTCGTCCCAGACGTAGGCGGCGCGATGGCGGACGTTGAAGCCCGCGTGGGCGTAGCGTCGGAAGGGCACATCGTCGTTGTTGGTGCCTTCCGCTGAAAGCTTGATGCTGTAGCCGCCTGCCTGGGGCGCGATCACCTCGTTGGTGTAGAGCCCATCGCCAGCCGTGGCGTCACCGTGGGTGCCGTCGTCATAGAGCTGTACCGTGGTGACGAAGCTGGCCGGCGCCATCGTCCCTTGTGTGTCGGTGTAGGCCGTCGACGGCCCGGCGATCATGGCCTGGACCGAGGCCCCAGTGATCGGCGCGTCGTCGCTCAGGATGCCGTAGATCGGGATCGGCTCGTCGACGGCGTGAGCCTGCGCGTCGCCGCCCACCGCCCCCAAGAGCGTCGTCGTGCTCTTGCCTGAGAGCATGACGTGCACCTCATCGGTGGGCTTTAGCATCTCCACGCTCACCGTCCAGGAGCCGGGGGCGGGATTCAGCACCCGGAGCTGCCGGTGTGTGTCGTGCTCCAGCACCGCGTCGGGTGTGACGGCGTTGCCGTCGGGGTCGGTCAGCGCGACCTCCAGGACCCCTAGTGGATTCTCCCAGTTGACGATGAAGATCGCCTCGGGGAGACCCGGCTCGACCTTCACCTTGATGTCCGGGACATCTTGGCCTTCGGTGGTGATGATCTGATCCCAGAGCCGCTGTCGCCGTTGCTCCAGCTCGCCGATGGCCACGTAGGTGTCGGCCAGGCGGTTGGGGAGCGTCGAGGCCATCGCCACCGGCGCGGCTGCCGTTGTGTCGACAGAAGCGCGCGTGGTGAAGGGCGGTGCCACATCGACCACGAAGAAGGTGCCGTGCTTCTCGCCTGCGATCTGCTGAAGCAGGCTGCGCTCGGCGTCATCGCCCAGCGCGACGGTGTGCACCACCGCGTCGGTGATGCCGCCGGAGACGTCGTCCCAGTAGGGCTCGACGTTCTCGTAGCCGTCGGAGAGCAGCACCAGTGACCAGCGATTATCGGGCTCAGCCCCGGGATCGAGTTCGCCATAGCCGGTCTGCGCGCCCAGGCCCAGTGCGGTCTGTCCGGTGGGCGTGAGGGCGTCAACGGCGCTGATGGCGTTGAGCCGCACGCTAAGGTCGGTGATCTCGGCGAGTGGATACTCGACGTTGGCTGTAGAGCCAAAGCTCACCACACCGACCTCGTCGCCATCGCTGAGGAAGTCGATAAAGGCGCTGCCCGCGTTCTGCGCCGCCTCCAGCCGCCCATCAAACCCCATGCTGCCCGAGCGATCGAGGACGATGACACTGCTGCGCGCCTCGGTCGCCAGGTAGGTGACGGCATCCTGCTCCGTGTCGCTCTCGCCGGAGAGGTTCACCGTCAGGTCGTAATAGGCTTCGGCCTTCGCTGGCGGCTGCACGATGAGCCAGTGGGCGTCGCCCGAGGGGTACATATTGATCACCGTCGCTGGATCGCCGCCGATCTCGACGGTGAAGTCACCCGGAGTCAGCGAGAGCGGCCAGCCCTCGGGCACGGCGGTGCTGACCTCGATCAGGAGCTTGTCCGGGGCCGAGGGATCGCCCGCGTTCACCGGCGCTAGCTCCGTCGGGTAGAGGATCTCTAGCTGTGGCGTGCAGGGCTGATAGTCGCCGATGTCGAAGTTGTGGGTCTCGCCCGCGAAGGGCTCGTAGATGCCGTTGTAGTTGGTGTCCTCGCAGCCGTCGGGCGCCGAGTCGCCGTCGTTGTCCCAGTCGAGCTCCTTGCGGTCGCCGTCACCGTCCCAGTCGGCGCGCGCCGGCGTGTACACGTAGGTGTCAAAGCGGTCGTAGACCGTCTCCTCGATATCGTCTTTGTCCGGCACCCAGTCACCGTCGGTGTCGGGGTCGAAAGGATCGGTTTGGAAGCGGCGGATCTCGTCGAAGTCGTAGACGCCGTCGCCATCGGTGTCGGTCCACACGCTGGCCTCGTCGGAGCGCGGCGCGGGCGGCGTGTCCTCAGCCGGCGCAGGATAGACGGCGACCCAGTTGATCTTCTGGATGGAGCCGGTGTCGGTGTACGGCTTCCACGACGCGGCGGACCAGGGGTCGAGCAGATGCACCTGATCCATTCCACCACCGGTGCGGTAGCCGTCGATCGCCATCACGTGGCCGGGCTTGATGACCATCAGCGGGCGCCCGGCGTCGATCCACGTCTGGATGTCGTCGAAGGAGATCGTGGAGGTCGGTGGGTCGTAGGTGGAGATGTCGATGTCGCTCCGATCGTCGTAGTCGTATCCTAGCATCCACGACATTGCCTCGAGGCCCTTGTTGCGCCCGCCCCAAAAGTCGTCCTTTACGTCGGGGCGGCAGGCGTCGGGATCGACGCTGCAGTCGCGATCGGGGTCCAGGCCGCGCTTGGAGTCCGGATACTCCCGAATCGCATAGTAGGAGAGGCGGTCCTGACTGATGTCGCCGCCATAGTAGGAGGCGATCATCGACATCGAGGCGACCTGACAGTAGTGGTTGTCGTGTTCGACGACGCGACGGTCATCAGGATGGGGCGCGTCCCACGCGCCATCATCCGTCCGAGTGTTATCGCCCTGCTCGCTGACGTCGAGCAGGTAGGTGTCCTTGTGCTGGACCTGCCAGGTGATGCCCAGCGTAGTCTCAGCCTGAACAGCCGCCAGGCTGACATCGGCCAGATCGACGGCCTTGAACATCGAGGGCGCGGTCCAGTCGCTCGCCTCGCCGTCGGGGCGCTCGACGCGCACACGCCAGTAGTAGGTCCCCTCAGCGAGCGCGTCGGGATGACGATAGTCCGCGTACGGTGTGGTCGTGTCGACGAGTGGCGCGGTGAAGTTGGGTGTCTCGGCTAGTTGGAAGCGGTAACCGGATGCGCCGGAAACGACGCTCCACGCAACCACTACGTTCCCCGCATCGACGGCGCCGCCGTCATCGGGCTCTGCGAAGCCGGGGTGCGGGACAGGATTCGGCGCACCGGGCGTCAGCTGTCCCTCGCGGTAGACAGCCCATCCTAGGGCAGTACTCTCGTAACGGCCCACCGACTCGTTGGGCTGAAGATGGAGATCGGTGTCCCAGTCGGCGACAAAGCCCGCGGAGGCGCCGAACTCGAGGTAAGACCCCGCCTGCCAGAGCCCTGCCGAGACAGCGTGGTCCGCCGCCGGGCCGGGATCCTCACCCCAGGCCACGAAGCCCTGTATCGTGTCAGGGGTGTGAGAATCGCCCGTATAGAGCGCTGCCTGGTCGGCGGCGTCGTCAAAGACGTCGGTTAGGCCCGGGGGCGTGTGCAGAACGGCGAGGCCATCGGCTAGATCATAGTCGTCGCCCGCGCTGCCCTCACCATCGAAGATGATCCGGACGAACCCGCCTGGCGGCAGGGCGGGCAGAGCCTCTGGAATGGCGTAGACGTTGCCGTCACCGTCAGTGACCTCCCACCCGGAGATATCCACCCACGCCTGGGCGGTCCGGGTGGCGGCTTGCGGCACCGCTGACGGGGCGCTGGTCGCGCTTGCGAGACCAGCAAAGACCTTCAGCACTAGGGGTAGGTAGATCTCGTGGCCCTCGGCGGTGTTGTAGAGCTCAACCCACTCATAGCCTCCCTCGTCGGGCTTGGGCATAACCTCGTTGAGCACGATCGGGCTGTGCTCATTGGTGGTCTCCTGCGCGACGACCGACGACTGGATGGGGGTGCGCCTCACCTCGGCGGTGGCCTCCAGGCGCGCGATTGGCGTCAGAAGTAGTCCCAAAAGCAGGGGAATCGCTAGAAGTCGGCGTGCCAACATCACGGCCTCCTTTCGTTACGTGACGTTCGTTACCCTAATACATAGTGTAGGGGACACGCCGAATAAAGTCAAGGTTTGTATTCTTAATTGCGCCAGGAGGCACACTCCGGTGCATAAAGGGCGCTTCGTAGCGCTGAGGTAAGTGTCTCTCGTGCCTCTACCGCTTGTGAGCCTGGCGTGAGGCGGGCTACGTTCCCACCGGCATGACGACGTTGTAGGGAATCCCACCGTGAGCGGCGGGGTCGTCCTCCGGGAACTTCGCCGCGAGGAAGAGATAGGCCGGGTGGCCCTCCTCCAGGAGTACCTGGGGGCGCTCCAGACGCTGCGCCGTGCTCGTCGTGCCGTCCTCCCAGGTGACGGTCAGTCCGTAGGCTTTTGGCCCGCCAGCCGGGTAGACCCAGTTGGCGGCATCTCGCGAGACGACATAGACGCCGGCGTTGGGCTCGTCGACCATCGATGTGTCGAAGGTCTTGACCACCATATGGTACCAGCCGCTGTCGAACCAGGCGTAGGCGTCCTCGGTATTGCGGGGCTCGCCCTCGATGTGGACCAACCCGTCGTGGTCGCCGACGCGGTGGTAGGGCCCCAGCGGCGTCGCGGCCCGCGCCGCGCCGATGGTGAGCTGACGCCACATCGGCGGGTCACTGTCCGGCGTCTCGGGGCCGGGGTGGGGGACCGGCACGCTCTTGTAGATCAGGGTCACCGAGCCGTCGTCGTGGACGACCGGGGCGGCATTGGAGGTGATCACGGTATCCCAATGGGCTGGCCTTGGCTCGATCACCGGCCTGTCCAGCCTCTGCCACGGGCCGCGGGGGTCCTCGGCGATGGCCACGCCGATACGCTTATTGTCCCATGCTTCCTTATAGACCGCGTCCTCCCGCGGCGAGATCGGGCCCGTGGGGCGGGGTCTCGTGTAGGTGGTGCCGGTATAGAAGAGATAGTAGGTCTGCCCGTACCGGTGGATCGACGGGTTGTGGGCCATCATGCCGTCCCAGTAGGCGGCGCCGCGGGGCGGCAGGACGTCCATCTCGTAGCGATACGGGCCGTCGGGCCGGTCGGCGGAGGCCAGCACGACGATGGAGTCGGTGACCCACGACCCACGGTCGACGGGCCAGACCGACGCGAACATATAGTAGCGTCCGTCGTCGCCCCGGATGACCGAGGCGCCCCAGACGATGCGGTTCTCCAGCCGGAAGGCGATCTTCGCCGGGCCGAGGTTATCCCCGAAGGGGTTCGGAGTGGTGGTGGTGGTTGTCATGAAGTGCGCTCCTTGCGTGCTTGATTGGCGGTTTCGTTCGAAGCAGCCGCAATGGGTGCGAGATGGGCTGCGGCCGGAGCGTGCGCCCCGCCGCAGCCGTAGTTGTCTAGTGTTGCCTGAACATCAGCGGTAGAAGGATACGGTAGGTGTCCACAAAGATGACCACCTCATCGGGCGTGGGGTCCGCGAGCCCCAGGCTGTCGGTGACCGTCAGGGTGAAGGAGAGAGTTGCCGGGGTCGCCGGAGCGGTGAAGGTTGGCGAATCGGCCGTGGCGTCGCTCAGCGTCACCGCGGGGCCGCCGGTCTGCGTCCAGGCGTAGGTGAGGGGCAGGTCGCCGTCGGGATCGGAGCTGCCGCTCCCGTCCAGCGTGACCACCGCGTTGGTCCTCACGGTCTGGTCGGGCCCGGCATCGGCCACCGGCGGTTGGTTGGTCACGGTGATGACGGCCGCATCCGGCGCGAGGGCGACGAGGCCCCAGCTGTCGGTGACCGTCAGGGTGAAGGTGAGTACCGCGGGGTCGTCGGGCGCGGTGAACGTCGGCGACGCAGCCGTCGCGTCGCTCAGGACGACCGTGGGGCCGCCGGTCTGTGTCCAGTCGTAGGTGAGGGGCAGGTCGCCGTCGGGATCGGTGCTGGCGCTGCCGTCCAGCGTGACCGTGGCGATGGTGCTCACCGTCTGATCCGAGCCAGCGTCCGCCACGGGTGGATCATTTACCACCGTCACGGCGGTGACGTCACTGCCGCTCAGGCCGTAGGTGTCGGTCACCGTCAGCGTGAAGGTGAGCATGCCGGCGGTGGTCGGTGCGGTGAAGGTGGGGCTGACCGCGCCGGCGTCGCTGAGCGCGACTGCCACCCCGCCGGTCTGGGTCCAGGCGTAGGTCAGCTCGTCGCCGTCGGGGTCGCTGCTGCCCGACCCGTCGAGGGTGACCGTGCCTGTGTGGAGGGCTGCAGGTGACGCAGCAGCAACAGCCAGCGGTGCGTGGTTCAGCGCTGTCTGCACGGCGACGGTGCCGGTGACGATGGGCATACCCGGCACT
>CAZPJP010000052.1:20171-24291 GCA_964586915.1 uncultured Anaerolineales bacterium | reverse complement strand
CCCAACTCCCACCGGCGGCAGCTGGATAGCGGGGACGGCCCGGCACCTCCTGCGCGCCGGGGCAGCGGCACTGGCCCTCCTCCTAGTGGCATGCACGGTCGCAGAGCAGCTCACGCCCCTGGGGACCATGCGCGATCCGGCAGAGAACACCATCACGGCCTCGGGCTTCATCGAGGGCCGGGAGGTCAACGTAGCAGCGGAGACCGCCGGTCGCATCGCCGAGATCGCGGTCGATCGCAGCGCCAGCGTCACCGCCGGGGATCTCCTGATCCGCTTGGACGACGGCACCCTCCAGAGCCAACGCGGGGAAGCCGAGGCCGCCCTGGCGGGCGCCGAGGCCAACCTTGCCCGGGTCTTAGCGGGCTCACGTCCGGAGGAGATCGCGGCGGCCCGCGCGGATCTGTCCGAGGCGGAGGCACAGGCAGCGGGAGCCGCACAGGCGGTGATCGATGCCCGCGAGGCGATCACCAACCCGCAGTCGCTCGACGCCCGGATCCACGAGGCGCAGAGCCAGGTGGCGTTGGCCGAGCAGGGCGTTGAGCAGGCCGAGGCTGAGTTGGCCGCGACGCAGCTGAAGCGTGACGTCTACGCCGAACAGGGTGGTGACATCAAGCGGACGTGGGACCTGCAGCTGGACGCCGCCGAGGCGGCCTTGAAGGAGGCGGAGGCGAAACTGACGGGGGCCAAGGCAACGTTAGCCGCGCTCTATGGCGTGCGCACCAACCCACTCCAGCTCCAGGCGGAGCTTCACGGGGCGGAGACCGAGGCCGACTTAGCAGCAGCCCAAGTCGAGGCCCGCCAAGCGAGGCTGGCGGAGCTCACCGCAGGTCCGACGGCGTCGGAGATCGCGCTTGCTGAGGCTCGGGTCGCGCAGGCCGAGGCAACGTTAGGCGTGATCGACGCGCGCCTCGCCCAACTGACGCTCACCGCGCCGATGGACGGCGTGGTGTCGACACGGGTGGCGCAGGTCGGCGAGACGGCCACCGCGGGTCAACCGCTGCTGACCATCGCGAACCTCGACGAGGTCACCTTGGTGATCTACATCGCCCAGGGTGAGATCGGCCGAGTCCAAATAGGACAGCCGGTGACCGTCACCGTCGATGCCTTCCCCGATCGCGCCTTCAGCGGGCGCGTCGCCAGCATCGCGGGCGAGGCCGAGTTCACGCCGAGCAACGTCCAGACCTCGGAGGAGCGCGTCAACCTGGTCTTCGCCGTCGACGTCGACGTCCCGAACCCCGACCACGCGCTCAAGCCCGGCGTGCCGGCGGACGCGGTCATTCGTCCGTGATCGGTCTGACCGTTGCACCTGCGGCGGCCTGGGCTCGCGATCACGTGCAGCGCACCTAGATTGCCTGGGGTGTTGAGATAGGCTGTGCAGGACGATGGTGGCGGGCTGAAGGCGGCTCGACGAAGGTGCGTCGCACGGTGTGGCGTCAATCAGACGAGGTGCGCGGCGGGCCGGTTGGTTGGCCACTGGGTGCAGCGGACGGGCACGCCGTCACGCAGGTCGCGGTGGCAGCCAACGCAGCGAATGCACTCGATGATGGCGTCGTCTGAGGCCTGAAGGCCAAAGCGGCCCTGCGCCACTTTGATCGGCCAGTCGGGGTCGGCGATCAGGCCCCGTCCCACGGCGACGAGATCGGCGCGGCCAGCGTTGAGCACCTCAAGCGCCCGGTCGACCTCATCGAGCCGCCCGACGGCGATGACCGGCACGCCCAGCCCCGAGAAGGGCGCGGCGCGGTCGCCCGGGGCGTCGATGCTGGAGGGCGAGAGATCCAGCACGTCGACGCCGGCCTGCACCAACGCCGTCGCCAGGGTGAGGCTCTCCTCGATGCCATAGCCCTTTCCCACCGGCGTGTGGCGATAGAGAAGCAGCCGCTCGTCGTCCAGCGCGGCGCGCACCCGCGTCACCACCTCCAGCGCCATCCGCATACGGTGCTCCAGGCTTCCGCCGAACCGATCGGTCCGCGTGTTCTGCACCGGCGAGAAGAACTGGTTGAGCAGATACCCATGGGCGCCGTGGGGCTCGACGCCGTCGAAACCGGCCTCGGCGCAGACGCGAGCAGCGGTCGCGTAGTTGTCGAGCATAGCGTCGAGCTCGTCCGGCGTCATCTCCGCCGGGGTCACCGGACGTCCCCGCGTCACGGGGAAGAGCTGGATGGCGATCAGCGCGCCGGCAGTGTGGACGGCGTCGACCAGAGAGGTCAATGTCTTGGGTGTCAGGTCACGATCCGCGGTCAGCTCCTGACCAAAGCGGTTGACGGCTGTAGCCTCGACGATCACGAGGCCGACGCCGCCTTGAGCTCGGCGCGCATACCATGCAGCGCCGTCGGGCCCCGTGATATCGCGGTTCACAACCATTGGGGGCATCACGATGCGGTTCCGCAGGACATGGTCTCGAATGCGGAGCGGTTCGAAGAGCGGAGAGACATCAGTGCTCATAGCTTATCTCCATTCTGTAAACAGATCGTCACGCTGTCGATGCTCTGGACTGTGGTCCAGAGCGAGCAAGGCATCCGCAGCGGGCAACGAAGTCCCCGTTCAAGGGGAGATGCCCGCGGTCCATAGATATGCAGCGCCCCGCGCACATGACATCGTGACTGACAACTGGAAACTGGAAACTGGAAACGGAAAACTATCTTCTACGCCGCCAACGCCGCCAGGAGCGCCTTGATGTAGCCGACGGAATAGGCAAGGCCTAGGCTGGTGGTGTCGCGGTCGCCCTCAAGGGCCGGGATGTGATCCGGGTTGAGACAGCCGTCGAAGCCGACCTTGTCGAGCTCCTGCAGGATCCGGTACATATTCATATCCCCATCGTCGAGCAGCACCTCCTCGAAGCCGCCAGCCGTCGCCAGGCTGCCGCGGACGTTGCGAAAGTGAACCGTGAAGATGCGCCCTTTGCGCCCGTAGGTGTTGATCTCATCGAGGACCAACGACGAGCCTCCGGCCTCGGCCCGCGTGCCGACGCAATAGAGATAGCCGACGACGCGGCTGGGGAAGAGGTCGATAACGCGATGGAAGCCCAAGCTGTCGAAGGGCGTTCCCGCGTAGGGCGTGTCCGACG
Source organism: uncultured Anaerolineales bacterium (assembly GCA_964586915.1). Taxonomy (GTDB): domain Bacteria; phylum Chloroflexota; class Anaerolineae; order B4-G1; family SLSP01; genus PWVB01. Next base: position 21,227 of record CAZPJP010000052.1, on the reverse strand, counting down.
GGTGGAGCGCGAGCTTCACGCCGGTCTCCTCCGCGACAGGCACCAGGCGGCCGTAGGCGTGGCGGAAGCGCTCCCACCAGCCATCGAGGGCGTCGGGCGTTGGCGGCGCGGGACGCGACCGGTAGCGGTACTCGCCGCGCGAGAGGTAGCCGCCCCGGTGGACAGACCGGTAGGGCTCCGTCCGGTGCGGCATGGCGTCGCCGCCGAAGCGCTGTCGCGCCATCGGCACCCGGGCCTCGCCGAAGACCCGCAGCGCTTTGCAGGCGTTCTCCAGCTCTTCCTCGGCGGCCTCACCGCCACGCATGAAGCGTTCGGTGAGGTTTGGCAACGTGACGCGGTTAATCGCCAGCCCCCACGACTGGAGTTTCTTTTTGATGGCGAGCACGCCGTCGAGGTCGGGATACCCTTGCTCGGCGACGCCGGGGAAGGCGTCCCCGGCTCCGAAATCGACGCAGTCCGCGCCAAGTTGGGTGACCTGGCGGAGGTAGCTGTCGGAGAGATCGCGGTGCCAGACGGATATGCGCATGGGAGGGCTCCTTATGTGGAGATATAGGTGCGCGTTGCAGGTTGAACGTTTGAAGGTTGGCAAGTTGGACCGCTTACGCGTGACCTGACCTGCAACGTTCCGACCTGCAACGGTCAGTTCTCGAAGACGACTTTGTAGGCTTCCTTCGGGTCGGCGAGGAGGAGCTCGTAGGCAGCCTCGTACTCCTCCAACGGGAAGCGGTGGGTGATCATCGGCGTCATTGCAACGGCGCCGGACGCGATCAGAGCGTGGGCCTCGCGCTCGTCCTGGTAGAGGGCGTTGGACGAGGTGGTCATCCGCCGCTCCGACCCGAGATCCATCGCATTCATCGTGAGCGAGGTGTCGTGGACGGCGAGATTGACGTACGTCCCAGCCTCAGCCAGCAGATCGAGGCCCTGGGCCATCGTCTGGGGCGTGCCGACCGTGTCGAAAACCGCACCACAGGTGCCGCGCCCCAGTCTCTCGACGAGGTCCTGTTCCGTCGGATCGACGAGGATCAACGCCCCCTGCATCCTCTCCACATAGCGACC
>CAZPJP010000052.1:9900-20071 GCA_964586915.1 uncultured Anaerolineales bacterium | reverse complement strand
CCCAGGAAGTCCCGCAGCGCTTCCTCCTCGAAGCTGACGTGATCCTCCAGCGGGTGAAGCAGATCGGCCCAGGCGAGGCAGTATTCGGCGTAGGCGCCGGGGAAGTACTCGCGATCGCCCCAGCCCTGGGCATGGCCGATATGCACGGTGTTGCGACAGAGGTTTTCGTGGCCCGAGCGGCAGAGCTCGCAGACGCCGCAGGTGCGGAAGGCCTGCGCGCCCACCCGGCGCCCCAACAGGTGCTCATAGGCGTCGTCGTTGACCTCCACGACGACGCCGGAGAACTCGTGGCCCAGCAGCATGTTCGGCGGGTTGTCGAGGTGCTTGCCCAACGTGTGCAGCGCCCACGGGTTCTCGCCGGCCCAGTAGCGCAGGTCACTGCCGCAGATACCGCACGCTTTGACCTCGATCAGCACGTGCTCCGGCGCCGTCAGCGCCGGTCGCGGTATCTCCATCAACTCCAGATGCTTTGGCTCTTTGAGAACGATAGCTTTCATAAGGCTCCTGAGGAGTGTCCAACAGACGACCGGGCAGGCAGACAACGCCCGCCCGGCCTGAGTGAGGCTAGAAGCCCCGGTTCAGCATGTAATAGACCTCATTCCACCGCAGCTCGTTCTTGAGCGTGCGCAGATCGGTGTTTTCGTCGATCATCACGCACTCCAAGTCGGCCATCTCCGCGAAGTCGTTCAGATGGGCCGCCGTGACGGCCTGGCTGAACCCCGTATGGTGCGCGCCACCGGCCAGGATCCAGGCCGCGGCTGCGACCTTGAGGTCCGGTTCGGGGACCCACACGGCGCGCGCCACCGGCAGTTTCGGCAGCGGCGCGTCGGGCGGCACCACCTCGACGGGGTTGACGAGCATACGGAAGCGGTTGCCGAGATCGATGATCGTAGCGTTGACCGCCGGTCCCTCGGCGACGTCGAAGACGAGACGCACCGGATCGGCCTTTCCGCCGATGCCCAGCGGGTGAATCTCCATGGTCGGGGTGCCCTCGCCGATCGAGGGGCAGACCTCCAGCATATGGGCCCCCAGCACCTTGGCGTTCCCCGGCTCCAGGTGGTAGGTATAGTCCTCCATAAACGTCGCCCCACCCTCAAGCCCGGCGCCCATCACCTTCATCGCCCGGACCAGCGCCGCGGTCTTCCAGTCGCCCTCGGCGCCGAAACCATATCCGTCGGCCATCAGGCGCTGGGATGCGAGGCCCGGCAGCTGGTTCAGCCCGGTCAGGTTCTCGAAGGTGGTGGTGAAGCCTTTGAAGCCGCCCTCCTCCAGGAAGTTGCGCATGCCCTGCTCGATGCGCGCGGCGTCGCGCAGAGACGCATAGTCTGGACCGCCGGAGACGAGGACGGAGACGACATCGTACTCCTGCTGATAGACGTCGATTAGGTCGTCGATCTCGTCGTCGGTGACGGCATCGACATAGGCCATCAGATCGCCCAGGCCATAGCCGTTGGTGCTGTATCCCAGGCGGATCTGCGCCGCCACCTTGTCGCCCTCGGTGACGGCGACCTCGCGCATGTTGTCGCCGAAGCGCGCGATCTTGGCGCCCTGCAGGTCCTGCCAGGCCGCCGCGGCGCGCATCCAGGTGTCGATCTCCGCCTGCACCTCGGCGTCCTGCCAATGGCCCACGACGACCTTGCGGTTCTTGCGCATCCGACTGGCGATGAACCCAAACTCCCGCCCGCCGTGGGCGGACTGGTTCAGATTCATGAAGTCCATATCGATCTCGGCCCAGGGGATATCTCGGTTGAACTGAGTATGAAGGTGCAGGAAGGGCTTCTGCAACGCGCTGAGGCCGGCGATCCACATCTTGGCCGGGGAAAAGGTGTGCATCCACGTGATCAAGCCCACGCAGGCGTCATCGGTATTCGCCGCCGCGCAGACGTTTGCGATCTGCTCCGGGGTGGTCACCACCGGCTTGAAGACGACGTCGATCGCCAGCTCGTCCGACTTGGCCAGAGCCTCGGCGATCTTGCGCGCGTCCTCGGCGACCTGCGCCAGGGTCTCCTCCCCGTAGAGATTCTGGCTGCCCGTCACAAACCACACTTCGTAGCGATCCAGACTGATCATATCAACCTCCTCTAGTCGTAGTTGTTGATTGCGTATCGGGGGGTATGGGTCGGAGGCTCCGGGGCCTCTTGCCACACCTCCTCCCCGGCTTCGATCCTGCGCCTCGAGGCACTCGAGCCGGAGTCAGCCCAACGGCCCGAAAGTCCACGCATAGTCCGCGCCCCAGAGCTCCGCCAGCAAGCCGACCTGGCCGGAGTGGTAGGTCCAGTGCCAGATCAGGTGCATCAGCACGCCGCGAACCGTGGCACCGCGGGGGTCGTCGATGTCGGCGTCGATCTCGTCGATGTCCGACAGCGCCGGGACCGTAAACTCATCGCGCACCTGGCGGCAGAGGGCCGTCAAGGCCTCCGCATCCATCCCGGCGGACACACGCTCCCCTGCCGGGACAGCACGACCGGCGGGCTCAATCTTATTCCGCAGCTCCAGCGACTCCGAGTCACCCGTCATCCGCCGGACCCACCCCGCCTCGGCCCAGACCATGTGGACGACGAGCGAGGCAATGGAGAAGGTCAGGCCCTCCGGCACAGAGGCCAGTGCCTCCTCCGGGAGGTGCGCGATCTGATCGATCACGCGTTCGCGCAGCTCGTCCAGCGCCGCGGCAGCCAGACCGACCTCAGGACTCGCGAAATCAGGCAGGGGTTCGAGGTCGTAGCGGCGCGGTCGCCCAAGTTTAGCATCGGCTTGCTCTTCCATAGGATCACCCTCCCGTGACCGACGAGATGCTCTCAAGCGAGCACCTGAGTACCTGTCTCTAGTATAGAGGGTGTGGAATGCCACGCAAATCAGGGCATGGCTATGCAGGGACAAAAGCTTGGAGGATGCCGGGCTTGGTAGGTGGGTCGCCGTTGCCGCGGTCCACTGGTGGGGCGAGCTGCCGCCCTGGTGGGGACGCAGCTACGAGGGGAGATCGGCCTGGGGCAGGACGAAGTAGAAGAGGCTTCCCTCGCCGGACTCGCCGACACTCTCCACCCCCGCCTCGCCCCCGAGTCGCTCCATAATCCTGTGGACGATGGAGAGGCCAAGGCCGTAGCCCTTGGCGCGGGCCTGTTCGAGACGCTCAAAGGGGATGAAGAGCCGCGCGCGTTGGTCGCCTGAGAGGCCCTCACCGTTGTCGCGGACCCAGAATCTCACCCGGGCCAGCTTCTCGCCCCCGCCGTTAGCCTCCACAACGGTGGCGCCCAACTCAACACGCGGCGGTTTTCCCCCGTACTTGATGGCGTTGCTGACGTAGTTCGCCCACACCTCCTCGACCCAGGGAGCGTATCCCGAGGCCACAGGCCAGGCCTGGGGCGTGAACACCTCAGCATCGTGTTGATCGATGAGGTCCGTAAAGCGCAGTAGCACATCTGACACGATCACGCTCATATCCAGGGGTTGGACGTCCACCTCGTCCATCTTGCGAACGCTAGCCAGCAACAGAAGCTCGTCAATGATATTGCTCATCTTGCGCGCGCTCTGACCGATGGCCCGCACACACCAGGCCAGTTGCTCGGGATCGTCCTCCACGCCCCCGGCCTCGATATAGCTGGTGTAGCCGGTGAGCAATGAGAGAGGCGTCTTCAAGTCGTGGGCGACCGTGTGAGCAAAAGCGTCCAATTCAGCGTTTCGCGCCGCCAGGTCGTCGGCCTTCTGGCGCAAACTCGCCTCACTCTCCCGTAACGCGGCCTCCGCGAGCCTCCGCTCGCCGATCTCCTGCTGCGCCGCAGCGTAGAGCCGGGCGTTCTGCAAGGCCACGGCCAACGAGGTCGCGATCTGTGACGCGACGTCGATATGCTCCGATGCGTAAGCATCGGGCTTGGTGGTCTCCAGATTCAGGCTCCCAACGACCTGGTTCTGAGCTACCAGCGGAACCAGGAGATACGTTCGGACACCTTCATCGAAGAGGCGCTGATCCAGCGGTGGAGCGCCCTTGCGGATCTGAGGTGTCAGGTCGACACGGAGGACCCGCTCGCCTACCAAGGCCCCTCGGTCAAGGGAGCTGGCCCAGACGATCTCCCCGTCCGATAGCTTTCCCATCGCTCTGCTCGCCAACACCCGCGCGTCACCGGAGTTGTCGAAAGCGACCACCGACGCCCGTTGAACCGGCAGCAGATGGTGGATCTTGCCCAACACGGCAGCCGCGATCGTCTCCGGTGACTGCGCTGACAGCACCGCCTGGTCGATCTCGTATAACAGCCGCAAACGCTCCGCATAGCGACTGAGCGCCAGCTGGGACTCCTTGCGCTCGGTGATGTCCTGCAGGCTGAGCAGATGCCCAATGACGTGCGAACGACCATCCGTGAGCGACGATACGCGCAGATCGAAGATGCGCTGCTCCTGTCCCTGACCGAGCACGATCTCATCGCTGATATCGCCCACCTCACGGCTACGCGTGACCACATAGGCATATTGCGGCAAAACCTTGGACAGGACCGTGCCCAGCACCGCTTCTGCGTCCACGTCGAGAACATCCGTCGCTGCTGGGTTGATATCGACGATCCGGTCACGATGGTCGAGGACGATCACGCCCGCACCCAGATTCTCCACCACGGCCCGCTGCGCCACCGGCACGAGATCGAAGAGTGCGTAACGGAAGAGGCCCCAGGTGATGGCGACACCGCTGATCGTGAAGGCGAAGGGCGTCAGGTCGAGATGGGAGAGGCTCGACGCTCCCGTGATGGTCGCGACGTTGGCGACCCAGGGCGCGATCAACGCCACGAGCAGCGCGAGGCCCTGGCGCCGATAGACTCGCGGTCGATGCAGATGCGAGCGGATCAGCAGGTAAGAGCCAACCAGCAACAGGCCGTAGGAGTAGACTGTATGAACCCAGAACGCCGGGCCCAGCGTATTACCCATCGTGACGATCGAGCCCGTGGTATCCAACCAGACACTCCGGCGAAACAGATGATGGTAGGAATCGGTCCACACCACAATCTGCGTCAGGATCGGATGAATAGCGAGGAGCCCCATCGTGCGCGGGGTCACGGCTTCCTGGTGCCCGGCGTATTGCAGCACGAAGAGCAGCCACGCGGCGGGTACGAGGCTGATGCCGACATACTGAAGGTTCGTCCAGAAGAACTTCGCCGGCAGCGTCGCGCTCAGATGGGTCGCGATGCTGGCCAGCGACCAGGCTGCGACCGACGCCATAACGAGCGCAAAGAACCCGGCGCCGGCAAGGACACGGCGTCGCCAAGTATAGACCGCGAGCCAGGCGGATACAACTGCAGCTACAACGAGTGGCGAGATGATGAAAAAAGTTCGTCCGTCCATAGGCCCCTTAGACAGAGTCCCGAGCTATGTGGCCTTAGGCAGGCCCCTTACCTACTCCAAGTCTAAAGGCGGTTAGAGGTTTGTCAAATATCAAAAAGGTTAAGGATTCGTTTAGGCCCCCCTGCGGGGGGTGCCGCGCAGGGGGGCCTACACCGCGCCGGTCACGCCGGCACGGTGTGAAGCGCCACTTTGGGCAAGGTCGTCTGGCCCTCCAGCAGGATCATGACGCGCGGACGGCCATCGTGCCGCGACAGCGCCGCCTCCAGCGCTGTCTGCGGATCCTGCGTGAAGACGATCCGCGCTGCCTCCGCCGCCATCAGCCACCGGCGACGGTAGAATTCGCCGCGGATCGCCTTAAGCCGCCACTGCATCTCGCGGGGAGAGAGCGCCCAGTTGCGCCGCTCGTGCAGCCGCATGAGCTCGCTGAACGCCAAATCCCGCAGCCGCAGCCCAAAATCGTCGCGCGAGAGCGCCTCCAGGGCCGTGTCGTCGGCATCATCGCCCTCGCGCCAGTCCGGAAGGCTCGACAGGGCGCTCTCCGCCACGACGATGACGGTGCCTCCTGGTTTGGTGATCTGACAGGCCCGGCGCACCGTCTCGGGGTCGAAGCCCGCCTCAGGCACAGGTCCCCGACCGTGCGAGACCAGCGCAATGTCCACAAAATGCCCTACCGGCGCAGCCCATACCTCACGGTCGCCATAGGCGATGGCATGATGATGCACCGGTTCGACCGCCCCGGCAAAGGCCTTCTGTGGCTCGCCTTGCCCGTCGATCACCACGTTAATAAGGAAATCCACACCCACCATCCGGCCCACGGCGTCCGCCTCCCGGCGACCTGGATTTTCGTAGATGCCAGGCACCGAGTCCGGCGAGAAACTGAAGCTGTGCTCGCGCAGGATCGTCTCAAATCCGCAGACGCCAGGGAGGATCAGCCGATATCCCCCCTCGTAGCCGTCCGTGGCGTGAGGGTAGACCTGCCCCAGGCCAATGATGTAGTCGGCCTCGAGGATGTGGCGGTTCGCCCACACGGGGGTGCCCAGTCTGCTGATGCCAACAAAGCGCAGCATCTTCCAATCACCGGCGTCGTGACTGAGACACCGATAGCGCTCGACGACGCTCGAGCCCAGCCGGCGCGCCAGCTCGTCGCGCGTGAGCGGCTCCTCGATGCCGCGGGCCATCACCAGGACAACGTCCTCATCGACCGTACCAGCCTCGGCCACCGCCTCCAGGATCAAGGGCACGACCTGGTGCGCTGGCATCGACGCCTCCCCATCGTCGATGATGATCGCAACCCGCTTGCCCTGCAGATCCTGGGCAGCCAGGGGCTTGATCCCGACAGTCTGGGCGCCCACGTCCGGCAGATCGACGGCCTGCGGGCTCAGGGGAGCCGCCATCGCAGCCGCGACGACCTCCTCCCACGTCTGCTCTGACTCGGGCGCGGGGGCGCGCAGGACGCGCGCGTCCATGTGGTCCTCGTCGATCTCCACCACGATTTCCTGGGTGCCATAGGGCAGAGTGACGTTCACGGCTACCTCCTTGTCGCTTGCATTCAAGGCCTATTCTACTCCGACTCACCGCCCTGCCTAGTGCGAGTCAGGCGCTGCCGCGCCTGGCGCGCGGTCCGCGCTTGCCGCCGTACCGAGATCACGTACAATCCTCACGGACACCGCCATGGACAGACACATTCCCTTTCGGCTACCCTCCCTCCGTGAGTTCGGACACGACGCGCGGCTGCTGATTCTAGTTGCGGGCCTGACGGCCCTCAGCTTTTTCGGCGTGCACTCGCTGCTGCGCAGTCTCTACCTGCTGCGGCTGGGATTTGGGACGGAGTACCTGGGCGTCTACTATGCCTCGGGGGCCCTCACCTTCATGGCGATGGGGGTTCCAAGCGGGGCGTTGGGCCAGCGTTTCGGCACGCGCAAAGTTATGCTCGCTGCCGGCTGGCTCGTGACGCTGGGGATGCTGATGCTCCCCGCCACGCAGCTGATCGCGCAGCGCGACCAGCTCTCGGCGCTCCTGCCCCTCTGGCCCTTCATCTCGCAGATCGTGCTCACCGTGGGCTGGTCGATGTACAATGTCAACACCGTGCCGGCGCTGATGGCGGTGACCCGCGACCACAACCGCAGCAGCGCCTACGCCCTGACCAGCGCGCTGCGCAGCCTGGGAACCTTCTTGGGGACCTTAGCGGGTGGCGCCCTGCCGAGCGTCTTCGCCCGCGTCCTTGCGCTCGACCCGACCCTGCGGTCGCCAACGCCCTATAGCTACGCCCTGATCACCGGCGCGCTGTTGGGCCTGCTGGCCATCACGCCGCTGGGGCGGATCAGCGGCGGTCAGGCGCCAGGCCGCGACCACGCCGCCACCGGTCAACGGGGACCCTTCCCTTTTGTGATCGTGGCAGCGATCATCGGCTATGTCTTCCTCCGTCACACCGGCTGGACGACCTGTCAGGCCTACTGCAACCCGTATATGGACGAGGGGTTGGGGCTCTCCACAGCGACCATCGGGGTGCTGACCGGCATCGGCCAGGCGGCGGCCATCCTCGGCAGCTTGCTGATCCCACGGCTCTCCCGGCGCTGGCACCATGGGTGGATCGTGGTGCTTTCAACGGCGATCCTCGGCACGAGCTTGGCGCTGCTCGGCCTCTTACCCCACTGGTTCGCGGTGGGCCTGGGTCTGTTGGGCGTCCAGGTCGCCGGCTCGATCTGGCTTCCGGCGCTGCAGGTCTTCCAGATGGAGCTGGTCGACGAGGGCTGGCGCGGGCTCTCCTATGGCGCCGTGACGATGGCGATGGGCTCGGGGTTCGGCTCGATGAGCCTCATCGGCGGCTACTTTATCGACGCTCGCGGCTATCGCCCGCTCTTCGGGATCGGCGTCATCCTCGCTGGCGCCGCCACGCTGATGATGACGGGAATCACGCTGCGCGCCACACGGCGTCCCGCCCGAGACCCACCGCGGCAAGCGTCGAAGCTTCCGGAGACGCCGTCATAGAGCGTCGCTCCCTCATCAACACGGAGGTGTCGCATGGTTGACCTGCTCACGCTCGAGATCGAGGCGATCCTTGGGCTCCGCGAGGCCCTGCCTGGGCTCGTCGGGGCCTTTGAGGTGTTCACCTTTATGGGCAACGAGCTCTTCTTCCTGATGCTCCTGCCCTTGATCTACTGGTGTCTGGATCGCTGCACCGGCGCGCGGCTCACGGTCCTCTTCCTGCTCTCCGTCTACACCAACACCGCGGCCAAGGTGCTCTTCGACCAGCCGCGACCCCTGACGGTGGCGCCGGACCGGCTGGCGCACCTCTTCCAGCCGCCGGTCGAGGCGGCGCTGGTGCGCTACGAGGCCGTGGGCAACGGCTTCCCCAGCGGGCACACACAGAACACCGTCACCATCTGGGGTTACCTGGCGACACGCGTCACGCGGCTGCGCGCGACCGGGAGCATCCAGAATCTGCTCCGGCCCCTGCTCCTGGCCCTTTGCGCGCTCTTGATACTCCTGATCCCACTCTCGCGGGTCTATCTCGCCGTCCATCTCCCGCGGGATCTCGTCGGCGGCTACGTCCTGGGCGCGGCGCTGTTGGCGCTGGGACTGTGGCTGCTGCCCAAAGCCGAGGCAGTGCTGGCGGAGGCGGGCCCGGTAAGGCAGCTGGCGCTCGCCATCGGGGTGCCGGCGGCCCTCGTCGTTCTCCTGCGGGAGGAGGTTGCGGTCACCGCGAGCGCCACGCTGATGGGCATGGGCGTGGGATTCATCCTGGAGCGCCGGTGGGTGGGGTTCGACAGCACCGGCGCCCTCTGGCGGCGCGGCCTGCGGTATCTCCTGGGCATCGTCGTGATGGGGACGCTCTACGTCGGGCTCAAGGCCGCGTTCGCGGGCCTGCCGGCCCTGCCCTTCCGATTCGTCCGCTACGCCGCGATGGGAGTTTGGGGCGGCCTCGGGGCGCCGTGGATCTTCGCCAAGCTCGGACTGGCTGAGCGCCTCGGCCCGGGCGGAGTACCACTCCGCCCTACGACGGCGGGCGGTGCGCTTAGTCCTCCAGCGGGATCGGGTCGGCGCCCTTTACCACGAGCTTGAGCTCGTAGGCGATGAGCTCGACGACGATCCGAACGACCCATCCCCACAGACGCGGTATCCCCTTGAGCCGCAGGCGCAGCACGACGCTGCGTGGATCATATTGCTGGGCGCGGGTTGCCTGGTCGAAGACCACATCCCAGATCTCCCGCAGGACGGTCACGAAGGTGTTGCCGAGGTAGACCCGGCGGCTCTGGGCGAGATCCCGGGCGCCATCAGGCAGGCGGTAGGTGGTCCGGACAGCGAGCTCGCCCAAGGGATACCGGTCCCGCGTATAGCGGAGCATCACCGTCGCGGCGCTGCCGCGGCGGCGGGACCAGAGATCCTCGCGGTGACGGGCGCAGGTGCGGCGATCTCGGGGGTTGGGGCTGTTTGGATGCACGGGCATGCCTCTCTTGAGTTGATGTCGCAGCGAGTTTCTGACAGTGCCCTCAGTATAGAACATGCGTTCTACTCATTCAAGGGTACAACGCGGCCAAACTCCAACGGGAGCACGAGCGACGGACGCGGCTGCTCACAGCGTCACAGCCCGTCAGCCCTAACAATTCCCAACCCAACGCCAACCGAACCCGGCGGTTACCAACCGAATTTCGTTGTATCCTGGTAAGCGAGATGAGGGGGCCAACAGCATAGTCGGCTAGGCAAACGGTTGACATGCTAGTAGTGTTGGCGGGGGCTTCAGAGGCCCGTCCGGCGAAAGGGGCGGGCCTCTGGCCATGTCATGGATCGCCCGATCGTAGTGTGATCGCCCGATCGTAGTGTGATCGCCCGATCGTAGTGTGATCGCCCGATC
>CAZPJP010000052.1:0-9800 GCA_964586915.1 uncultured Anaerolineales bacterium | reverse complement strand
TGATCGCCCGATCTATGCTACAATGGCAGTATCCACAGCATCAACCATAGCGACGCGGTCCGGACGCGCGCCGCACCTAGTTCCAAAGTTCCGCTGTGGTCCCAAGGACAAGGAGACGCACTATGCAGATCGTCACCGATAGCGGCACCGACGTCGGCCTTTCGCCCGACAAGCTCGCCGAGCTGCAGATTCACGTCGTACCTTTGGTTGTTACCCTGGACGGCGAGTCTTATGAGGAGGGCGTCGACATCACCCACGAGGAGTTCTACGCCCTGCTTGCGGACACCGACAGCCTGCCGATCACGTCGCAACCGTCGGCGGGTACCTTCGCCGAGCTCTACGCGCACCTGGCGGAGACCGATCCCGAGATCCTGTCGATCCACATCAGCTCGGGCCTGAGCGGCACCGTGAACGCGGCACAGGCGGGGGCGGCTATGGTCCCCGAGGCCAACGTAACGACGGTGGACACGAAGACCCTCGCAGCCGCCGCCGGGTGGGAGGTGAAGGCTGCGGCGCGGGCAGCGCGGGCTGGCTGGTCCAAGGAACGGATCCTGGCGCAGTTGGCCGAAATCCGCGCCGCCACCGAGAGCATCTACACCCTCGACGACCTCACCTACCTGATCCACGGCGGGCGCATCAGCCATATGAAGGGGTTGATCGCGTCGGTGCTGAATCTGAAGCCGATCATCGGCGTGGAGAAGGAGGGCGGCACCTACACACAGCTCAGCCTGGCGCGGCGCTTCGAGCGAGCCATCCGGGGCCTGGTCGACATTATGGAGCGCCAGCACGCGCCGGGCAGCGCGCTGCGCACGCAGGTCGCTTATGCCAACCAGCCGGAGACCGCGGTAATGCTGCGGGATATGGTGGATGAGCGCTTCGACTGCGAGTGGATACCGATGCGCCCGATGTCGCTGGTCCTGGGCGCCCACACCGGCCCGAGCATGGTCGGCATTGCCTACGGGTCGCGGTCGGCCTTCGAAGCCCTGCCGTGAGCCCAACACTTGCCAACGCAAGTCCAACGCACTCCAGCGTCTACCAACCGGGTTTTCGACTACAATGGTAGATGAGTGGAGGGCACTCAACAAACAACGCAGAAAACATCACTATAACGTTTACGGCGGCGCCGGGGGCTCGTTCCGATAAGGGACGGGCCCTCGGGCGTTTTAGGGGACAGTGGTCAGTTTCCAGTTGCCAGTTTCCCGTTTCAAGTCCTCAGTCCCCAGTGGTCGGTTGTCCATCGTCTGTCGTCCATCAAGCCGTGCACACATGCGACGGTGGGCGCCGGGATCAAATCCCGGCGCCCACCGTCTTGCTTGTGGAACCTATTGGGGTGAGCCAACACCCTACATCTGATGCGATCTCCTCATGCTCCAGCGTCTTGCGACGCGCCTAGCTTTGGACCTCGGCGGTGGCGCGGCGGGTGCTGAGACCCAGCGCGACCATTCCCAGCCCCGCGACGATGATCGCGGCGAAGAGGGCCACGTTGTTGCTTCCGGTCGCCGGCAGCAGCATCTCGGTGTCGCGGGCCGCGTCGACGCTAATCACGGCGGTCAGCGCGGGATCACCTTCGGCGAGACCCATCGCGTAGACCGTGTAGACAGTGCCTTCTTCCAGCGTGATGCCGGGCAGGCTCAGCGCGACGGCGTCGGTGCCGAAGCCGCGGGCCTCAAGATCGTAGGTCCCAGCGTCGACGGGCAGGTAGTCGCCCACGCCCTTGAAGGAAACCCCACCAAAGAGCACCGGGCCACCATCGGCGACGGCGATGTCGACAGGCGGCGCATCAGGCGAAGCGTGCACGAAGCGCACGTGGGCCTTGCCCGCGGCGGGCAGCGTGTTGTTGTCGATCAGAACCAGCGGCTCGATGTTCGCGAGCTCTCCGACGGCCACGATCGTGTAGTCGGTGTTATTCTGCAGATCCAGATCCGCGTCGATCACCACGGGCTCCGTGGCGCCGGTGGGCACGACCTGAATGTTGTACGTCCCCTGGGTCAACTCGGCATAGGGTGTGACCCCCTTGAAGGGCGCGTTCTGGAAGGCGATGTTGCCATCGACCCAGACATCAACGGCGGGGGCGTCAGGCGACGCGTGCACCGCGCGGACCTGCGGTCCGTGGTTATCGGCAAATGCCGGGACAACCAGACTCAAAGCCAAGACCAGCACAGCTCCAAATGACAGTAAGCGCTTCATCTCTCTTTTCTCCTTACACCTTACACTAATGGTTTGTGTTTCTGAACGATTCCAGATCCCTTTGACCCGGAATCAAATTCACCGATTGACGACCACAGACTCACGGGCGGGCGCATCGCCGCCGATGACGATCATCCCGAGCAGCGCCAGCCCCGCGCCGATCAGCCACGTCGTGGCCTCGCGACCTGCTGCGGGCAGCAGGATGGGCTCGGACTCAGGCCCTTCATCTTCGGCGAGCGCCGGCACCACCATCGAAAGGAGCACTAGCATCACCGTTGCCGCCGCCATCAGCTTGATCATCGTCCGAGCCCTCCTGCGTTTCCGAATCTGTCCGCTTTGTACTTTTTCTTTGTCTCTCGGGACTCTAGCCCCGAACTGTGAATACTATAGCACATTGGATATCATTTGTCAAGGGTTTGTTTATATATTTTCGTCAAATTAGTGATGAATCCGGGAAATTGGTCGAAGAGGCGCGGTTGTCACGCGTCAGGGGTCGGGGTTATTGGATGGCCCAGCGCTCTGGATTTGGGTTGAAACTCCGACCCAAGTCCCTCTGGTAACATTCTCATCTGGAAGAACCTTACCACCTTCGGTAGCATTTTGGGCGAAAGAATGCGGGCTCTTGACATATAGAATAGAATATGATAATATTACAAAGTAACCTGCACACGTGTGCATTGCGACATATGTCCTACTACTGCAAAACTCGAATATGCTTCGCTCTTTTCCGGTAGCTGCATCTACCAAACAGGCCAGGAGTCATATGCAATCATTACTCGCTGTCACGGATCTCCGCGTCTACTATCACACCCCCGGGGGAGCCGTCAAAGCCGTCGACGGTGTCAACCTAGACCTGAAGGCCGGCGAGCGCTACGGTCTTATTGGCGAATCAGGCTCGGGTAAGTCAACTGCAGCCCTGGCGATCATGCGGCTCACCAGACCTCCGGGACGCGTCGAGTCGGGTCGGGTACTCCTCGAAGGCACCAATCTCCTAGACCTCCCTGATGAGGAGATGCGCAAGCAACGCTTGGACACAATAGCGCTGATCACCCAGGGAGCCATGAACTCCCTGAACCCCGTCATGCGCATCAGACAACAGTTCATCGACGGTCTCAAGAGCCACGACGCGAAACTTACCAAGAGGGAAGCGGACGCACACATTGAGCGCCTGCTGGGGCAGGTGGGCTTGGATCCGGAGGTAGCGGCCATGTTTCCCCACCAGCTCAGCGGCGGCATGAAACAACGCGTCTGCACGGCCATCGCCATCAGCCTGAGCCCGAAGGTCATCATCGCGGACGAACCCACGAGCGCGCTGGACGTGGTCGTCCAGCGGCGGGTGATGGAGACGATGCGCAAAGTGCAGCAAGATCTCAACGCTACCGTGCTCTTGATCGGCCACGACATGGGCCTGATGGCTCAATTCGCCGACCGTGTGGGGATCATGTACGCCGGGAAGCTGCTGGAGGAAGGCTACGTCCGAGAGATCTTCGCACACCCCCGTCATCCCTACACTCAGCTGCTCATCGCCAGCCTTCCCTCGCTCGACGAGAAACGGAAGTTGCGCGGCATCTCTGGCGCCCCTCCTTCGCTGCTCGACCCGCCATCGGGCTGCGTATTTCACCCACGCTGCCCCTATAGGATGGAGCCGCGCTGCAGCGTGGAGATCCCGGCCCCTCATCGTGTTGGCCGCGATCACTGGGCAGCGTGCCATCTACTCGACACAGAGGAGGAGGTGATCCAATGACCGTGTTGCTCGAGGCGCGCAACGTCACCAAGATCTTCGGTCGGGGCCTCGTCAGCAAGCAACGGATACCGGCTCTCGAGGATTTCTGGTTCAGCATCGGCGACGGCGAACCCTCCATCACCGGTGTCGTCGGCGAAAGCGGGAGCGGGAAGACGACGATGGCGCGGCTGTTGCTGGGACTGGAGTCACCGACCTACGGTGAGGTATGCTACCGGGGAAAGGATCTACAGAAGCTGTCGCGCCCGGAACGGTTGGCCTTCCTCCAAGAGGTCCAGATGATCTTTCAGGACCCCTTTGAGGTCTACAATTCGTTCTATGCGGTGGATCACGTTTTGAGGACACCCATCACCAAGTTCCACCTGGCGAATACCGAGCGCGGAGCTCGAGCGCTCATCGAGGAAGCTCTGCACGCGGTCGGCCTCCGCCCCGACGAGACACTGGGCCGGTACCCGCACCAACTGAGCGGGGGGCAGCGCCAGCGGATCATGGTGGCACGCGCGCTCCTTCTCGATCCCCAGGTGATCGTGGCGGACGAGCCGGTCTCGATGATCGATGCGTCGCTGCGCGCCATCGTGCTCGACAATCTCCGCCAACTGAATGAGGATTTCGAAATCTCCATTGTCTACATCACGCACGATCTGACCACTGCTTATCAGATCAGTCACAACATCATCGTGCTCTACAAAGGGTCTGTGACGGAGGTGGGAGCCGTGGATCGTGTCGTGCGGAATCCCCAGCATCCGTACACGCAGCTCCTGGTCGGCTCGATCCCCTTCCCCGACCCCGACCGCCGGTGGGAGGAGGAGGCGCCGTCCTCCGAGATCGGAAGCCAGGCTAAGGAGGCTATTGGGTGCAAGTTTGCGGATCGCTGTCCCCATGCTTTCCAGCTCTGTCTTGAGGAGACGCCCCCTCTGTTTCTGACAGACGAAAACCGGGCAGCGGCGTGCTTCCTCTACAGAGACCAAAGAACTCTTCCCCTGAGCGAGATGAACTCGGTGCTCGACTACAGAGGGGTGCCCGAGATTTCGGAGCCTTGAGCGCATTTTTGTCGGGAGGTTGGCTCAGTAAAGGAGGTGATGAGCAGAGAAGATAAGCCTTCGACAACGGTGTCTGGCATAGTGCATGATGCATTCTCCAGTACATTCGCAACCATGACAGTTAACACAGTCGCTGGAGAACACCCACAAAAGGAGTGAGAAGCAATGTTCACACATCGAAAGTGGATGACGGTCTTTGCTGTACTGATAGTATTTGCTGTTCTCCTATCGGCGTGCGCCCCCGAAACGGTTGTGGTCACCGAGGAAGTACCGGTGGAGGTCACCACGGTCGTCGAGGTCGAGAAAACCGTTGAGGTCGAGAAGACCGTTGAGGTTGAGAAAATCGTCGAGGTCACGCCTGAACCCCTTCCCATCAGCCCTGAGGATCAGGCACGCGCGGAAACCCTCAACATCGCCCTTAGCGGTCGGATCGCAGACCCGACCAACCTGAATATCTACGCGCCCGGCGTCAGCCGGTCGGGCACCGGCATCCACCAGGTGATCTACGAATACTTCTTCTACGACAATCTGCAGACGGGCGAGTACATCCCCTGGCTGGCTGAGAGTTATGAGTACGCCGACGACTTCAGCGCCATCACCGTTCAGCTGAGGGACGGGGTGACTTGGAGCGACGGCGAACCCTTCACCCCGGAGGACGTTGTCTTCACCTACGAACTCCTCCTGGACAATCCGGGGATGACGTGGGCGTCCGAGGTCTCCAACTGGGTGGAGTCGGTCGAGGAAATCGACGATCTCACGGTGCGCTTCAACCTCTTGCAGCCGAGCCCCCGGTATCACCTGAACCGCGAGGCCTTCCCCGCCGTAGGGATCTGGGGCGGCATCACGATCTTGCCGAAGCACATCTGGGAAGGTGAGGACCCGCTGACCTTCAAGAGCTCTAACCCCATTGGCACAGGGCCCTATGTCCTAACAAACGCCACCGAAACCGCCATGACCTATGAGCGCGACGAAGACTGGTGGGGCACGGAGGTTTTCGGCGTCACGCCCGCACCCCAAACCATCAACTTCGTCTACATGGGAACTGAGACGAACGTGGCCCTCGCCCTGGCATCCGATGAGATCGATACGCCCTTCCTCGGCATCCTTTCCGTGGGCTCCTTTGAGCAAGTCGCTCTCCGCAACCCCAACGTTTCAGCCTGGTACGACGATCCCCCCTACACTTGGCTCGACCCCTGCCCGCGTCCTCTAATGGTCCAGAACGCAGTGGCGCCATGGGATAACAAGGATGCCCGTTGGGCGCTATCCTACCTGATCGACTGGGATACTATCGTTGACCTCGCCTATGAGGGGACCACCGTACCGAGTTGGGGCATCTGGCCCTACTACGACGGCCTCGAACCCTACTTCGACGCCATCGAGGACCTGCGTGCCGAGTACCCGACGGCGACCTACGATCCTGACATGGCTGACGAGCTCTTCGCGTCGCTGGGCTACGAGAAGGACAGCGATGGCTACTATGCCTCTCCTGCCGGCGAACGGCTCTCAGTCCGCTACGTCGTGAACGCAGATTCCACCGAGGAGATGAAGGTCTCTGCCGTCCTCGCCGATCAACTCGAAGCAGCCGGCATCGAAGTCGAGGTGCAACCGCTGTCCGGCGGTGTCCTCTCCGACTCCGTCCTCCGCGGCGAGTACGACATCAAACTTCACTCCTTCTGCCCCGGCTACATCTTCGACAACCTGGAGCTCTTCCACGGTGACTACTACGTCCCCCTGGGCGAACAGGCGCCGTGGTACGAGCGGAACTCGTTCCGCTTTAGCAACGCGGAGTTCGACGCCATCGTGGACGAGATGGCTGAGACGCCACCGACCGAGGTCGAGGAGATCCAAGACCAGTTCTACCGGGCCATGGAGATCTGGTTCGAAGAGCTGCCGGTGATCCCGGGCGTACAGGCACCGGCTCTAGTGCCCTTCAGCACCACGTACTGGGAGGGCTGGCCATCGGCTGAGAATCCCTGGAATATGCCGGTGAGTTGGTGGGCGACCTTTAACCTGGTCATCAACGGGTATCCATCGCCCGATACCGGGGAATGGGTAGGCGGAATCTATCCCGCTGAGTAGCGCGATGCGTTGTCCTGGGGAGCGGCCGCACTGGAGCCGCTCCCCAGCCCGGCTATTGCACACATAGGAAAGAGAAGAGCCACACATGTTGGCATACCTGAGATACGTTCTGCAGCGCTTGCTGATACTCGTGGTCACCGTCGCCCTCTCCGTGACCATCGTCTTCTTCGTGCCGCGGATGGTACCGGGTGATCCCCTGGGAGCCATCTTCCTCAAGCTTGCGTCCGTCGGAGGCAGCATGGGGTCCCAGGACCTCGTGAACGAATACAGGTTCATGTTTGGATTGGATAAGACCCTCTGGGAGCAGTACGTCAGCTTCCTGCGCGAGCTGGCACGCGGCAACCTGGGATACTCGATCAGCAGCTTCCCCTCGGAAGTGTCGACCCTGCTGCGTGCTGCGCTGCCGTGGACCATCGGGCTTTTGACCGTGACGACGATTCTGAGCTGGGTACTCGGCTCGCTAATCGGCGCTGTTACGGGTTGGCAGGGGGCGAGATCGCCGCTGTCCAAGTTGTTTGTCCCGATCGCCCTCGTACTCTACACGATCCCTTATTACATTCTGGCCATTATCCTCGTCTTCCTCTTCGCCTATCTCTGGCCGATCTTCCCGCTCTCAGGCGCCCACTCGGTGGGCGTATCCTCGGGATGGACGTCGGAGTTCATCCTGGACGTCCTCCACCATAGCATCCTGCCGGCCCTCAGCATCGTACTGGTATCCTTGGGCTGGTGGTTTCTGAGCATGCGAAGCCTGATCACAGCGCTGAAAGGCGAGGACTATGTGCTCTACGCAGAAGCAAAAGGGCTGCCCGACCGGCGCATTCTCTGGGGATATGCGTTCCGCAACGCCCTGTTGCCTCAGGTTACCGGCCTGGCCATCTCACTGGGGGGCATCGTCGGCGGGGCTCTGATCACCGAAGTCATCTTTGCCTATCCAGGCATTGGCTGGCTGATCTACAACTCCATCACGAGCCTGGACTTCCCGGTCATCCAAGGCGGCGTTCTGCTCATCATCTTCTCAGTTGCGCTGGCTAACTTCATCATCGACATCTTGTATCCACTCATCGACCCAAGAATCCGCTACCAGGGAAAGGGGTAAGCGATGGCCACCACGACGTTCGAACGAGGGCGGGGCTACGTCAAAGCGCTCTTGCGCAATGATAAGCTCGTCATCGGGGCCGCCATATTCCTCCTGATCACAGCGACTGCCATCATGAGCGGTCTTTTCATAACTCCGGAGATGCGCCGCACCGGCAGCGTCCCCGCCCGGCTGCCGCCAGGAGGCGTGGAAGGGATCGAAGGGATCCTGGGCAGTGACACGCTCGGCAGAAGCATCGCCGTCCAGTGGAGCGAGGCCGTCCCCAACTCACTCCAGGTCGGTCTGATCGCAGCCCTGCTCGGCACCTTGATCGGCGCCATCATCGGTTTCGCCAGCGGCTACTTCGGCGGCGTGGTCGATGCGATATTGCGCGTGCTGATCGACGTCTTCCTATCAGTGCCCTCGCTGTTGTTTCTCATCCTGATCGCCTCGCTGGTCAAAGGCATCGGTGTTCAAGCGATGGCCCTGATCATCGGCGCCTTTGCCTGGCCCTCCCCCGCTCGCCAGGTTCGCGCCCAAGTGCTCAGCCTGAAGGAACGTCCCTTCGTAGAGATCGCCTATCTGTCCGGCAGGCCGGGGCTGGAGATCATCTTCCGCGAGTTGATGCCCCACCTGCTGCAGTGGCTGGGGGCGAATTTCGTCAATGCCTTCATCGCCGCGATCCTCGCCGAGTCCGGGCTGTCGATCCTGGGACTCGGCCCTCAACGCGAGATGACCCTCGGCATGATGATCTACTGGGCGCTCAGCTACGGCGCCGTGCTGCAGAACCTATGGTGGTGGTGGCTGACGCCCGTGCTCACGCTCATCGGCCTGTTCCTGGCGCTCTACCTGATCCACATCGGGTTCGACGAGGCCAGCAACCCGCGGCTGCGCGGACAGCTTTGAGGGGGCCGCAGGCGCTCGCCTGTCTGGCGAAGCCACAAATCGCCACGAGTGCAGCGGTGAATCTGTAAGAACGCCTACGTTGATTCTCAAGAACAGTATTTTCGTAGCATAATTCACATAGCTCTACCATCTGCATTGGCTGGGCGATACGATCACAGGTGACGTATCGGCGCGCGTAGCGGGCGCAGGCCCGACTCGGCCGCCACGTTGGGCGAACTGTCTTGTTCGCCTCCGGCGCCAGTGCGGTGCGCCGTCGTAGGTGGGGCCGCCTCTGGCCCAAAACCGCCGTTTGCACTTGCTCGCGCCCTCGCTATAATGGGCTCCAATAACCCGGAGGAGAGGCACCGGTCAGGGTTGGCGTATCCCGCTTATTGGCTGTAGGCGCTGCACTAACTTAGAGGGGAGTTCACCATGAAACGCATTGTCCATCTGACAGTCTTGATCCTGGCGGTCCTGGCGCTCTTTGCCGTGGGCCAGCCCAACCCGTCGCTCGCCGGCGGCGAGCAGCGGGTGATGGTGGAGTTCGCACCGGGACGGGGGGCGGCGGTGCGCGCGGCGCTTCAGCGCGCCGGCGGCAATATTCATCATCAGTTCGACCACCTGAACGTCTTCGCCGTGTCGCTGCCGGCCCAGGCCGTGGCGGCGATCGAGCGAAACCCCAGCGTCGTGGCGGTGGCGGAGGACGTCCGGCGCTACCCGATGGCCGAGGAAATTCCTTGGGGTGTCACAGCCGTGCAGGCGCCGGAGGTCTGGAATGCCAACGTGACCGGCA
>CAZPJP010000051.1:3991-24429 GCA_964586915.1 uncultured Anaerolineales bacterium | reverse complement strand
GGTGGGACGAGCAAAGTGCGTTGCACCTGTTCTGTCCAACTGCGATTGCCCTAGCCGTAGGTTGCCGGGGGCGGGATTTCGATTACACTGCCGTGTGTGCTTCCAGCGTAAAGCAGCGCGCTTGTTCAAGATCTCGCGACAATAAGCGCGAAACTAAAGCCGATCAGGCTGCCTTCGGAGGGATCAATATGCGCTTTATGCACATCGCCGATGTGCACCTCGGTTACCAACAATACGGCCTCTCGGCCCGTTTCGACGACTTCAGCAAGGTCTTTCTCTACCTCGTAGATCAGGCACGGGATCGCGAGGTAGATTTCGTGCTGCTGGCTGGCGATCTCTTCGAGAAGCGCACCGTGGAGCCGTTGGCGATGCGCGTCGCCATTGCCGGTCTCACCCAATTGCGCGAAGCGGGCATCCCCGTTCTGGCAGTGGAGGGCAATCACGAGAAGGCCTTCTATCGCGAACAGGCCTCCTGGATGGATTTCCTCGACGCGTTGGAATATCTGCAGCTCCTTACGCCGCGATTTGAGAAAGGCCGTGCCATTTTGGAGCCCCATAGCGCCGATGGAGGCGCTTATGTCGATCTGCCCGACGGCATTCGCGTCTACGGCATGCGATACTATGGAGCCTCAACGGGCAAAGCCGTGCAAGCGTTGGCCGAGGCGGTTGCCGAACAGGATCACGCCGATGTCCGCTACACGATCGTCATGATGCACGCCGGCCTGGAAGGCCAGCTGGCTCACGTCGGTAGGTTAAAAACTGGGGACGTAGCGCGGCTGCGTCCTTACGCCGACTACGTCGCCCTGGGCCACATCCACAAACCCTATATCGTCAACGACTGGATCTACAACCCCGGCTCCCCGGAGACGTGCGGGATGGACGAGACAGCCTGGCCTGAGCGCGGCTATCTCCTCGTGGAGCTCCATCCAGACGAGAACCCCAAACACGAGGCCGAGCTGTTGGCCGCGAAACGGCGTCCCTTCCGCCGGTTCCGAATTGAGGTCGATGCGCTCACGGAGCCGCACGCTGTTTACGACGCCGTGGAAGCCCTGATTCGGCGTGAGCACGCCACGGTATCTCGGGATCCACAGCCCGTGGTGGAGCTTGTGCTGAGTGGCATGCTTCCCTTCAACCGATACGATCTCGACCTGGATTACATTCAGCGTCTGATTGAAGACGCTTGGACGCCGCTCACGACACGCGTTCGCAATTTCACGACACCGGCGGAGTTTGCGATCCGGGTCGAGGAGGAAAGCAGCCGTCCGGAGTTGGAGCGAGCCATCGTCAGGGAGCTACTCGAGCGCGATGCGCGCTACCGCGAGCAGTCCGAGGCCTGGACAGGGGGAGCGCTGGAGCTAAAACGCCTGATCTTGGAGGGCAGCGATCCGGAGGCTGTGATCGATCACCTGCAGCGGCTACAGACGACCCTACAACACGCGCCCGGCGCGACACAATCCGAAGAGGCAGAGGCATAAGATGCGGATCCTCCGGGTCGATCTCGAGAACGTGAAAAGCTACGGGCAGGTGCAGGTCCCCTTTACACCGGGCACCAACGCTATCTGTGGGCACAACGGCGCAGGCAAGAGCACGCTATTGGAAGCCATCGGCTTCGCGCTCTTTGATCATCTTGCCGTTTCGCAGGCTGACTTCGTACGCGACGGCGAGAGCCTGGCAAGCGTGACGATCCACGTCGAGGATCGGGACGGGCGCAGCTATCAGGTGGTGCGCAAGTGCGGGAGTTACAGCCAACACTTTGTCTATGACCCGGAACTCGATCAGAGGCTGACCGACGGCAAGCAAGAGACCATGGTGTGGCTCAAAGAGTTGATGGGGATGGACAGCAATGACGAGCTCTCTGTCCTCTTTCGCGACGCCGTGGGCGTGCCCCAGGGATTGTTGACGGCGGCTTTTTTGGAGACGCCAGCTCGTCGGAAGGCCATGTTCAATCCCCTCCTCCGCGTCGACGAGTACGAGCGCGTTTGGGAGGGCCTTCGGGAACCAGCCCGAAGGCTGGATCAGTCGATTATGGAACAAGAAAAACAGATCGCAGGCCTTGAAGCCCGGGTCGCGGCCCTGCCTGGCCTCCGAGAACGCGCCGACGCCCTGGCCAAGGCGGTTGCCGTGGGCAAGGCACAGGAAGCGGAGTTGGCCGAGGCTGAGACGGAGGTGATCGCCGACTTGGCCGTGCTGGACGAACGTAAGGAACGTCTGGACGCGCTCGATCGCGCCGTCGGCCGGGCCGAAGCGACTGTGCAGACGATGAGAGCGCGGCTGGAGAGTGCCCAGGCAGCCGTACAAGCGTCAGAGGACGCCCGCGCTGTGGTGGAGGCGACCACAACCAGTCACGAAGCCTATCTCAACGCCCAAGAGACCCTTGCCGCCCTGGAGGAGCAGCGCGCTCAGCGCGACAAGCTGGTCGCCGATCGCCAACAGATCGATCAGGCCCGGGCCGTCATCGAAGAGCGTGTGCGCCAGCTCGATGCCGAGCTCGAGACCATCGCCGAGGCAGAAGCGACGATGACCGACCTCGAGCCGGCGGTCGCCGCGCAGGAAGCCTTGGAGGCCAAGCTGCAAGCCGCCGAGCGCGACGCCGACCGTTTGGCCCTCGCCCAACAGGATCTAGCGCGGGAGGAAGCCCGCCTCGCCGACCTGCGGCGACGCCACGCCGACGCCGAGGCCAAACTGACTTTGCGGGATGACAAAGAAGCAGCTCTTGAGGCCGTTCGGGACGAGCTCGCGGCGTGGACGGAAAAGCGGGAAGCCTTAGCGACGGAGATCGCCGATGTCACAGCCAAGCAGGCCCGCGTTGAGACACAGATCGCCGAGGCGACGCAGCACCTGAGCACGCTAAATGCAAATCTGGAGGAGGACCGCCAGCAGTTAACCCGTCTCCGAGACCGGCGTACGGCGGTACAGGCTCAGCTGGACGAGCTCCAACAGGTCGAGGCCGCCATCTCGGACACGCGTGATCGACTCCGCGATCTCGCCACACGCCACCAGCAGCTGACTCAGGAGATGGGTGCCTGTGAGGCGGAGCTTGCACAGGTCCAACGACAAACTGAGATGCTGTCGATCTCTGAGGAGCCTGCCTGCCCCCTGTGCGGGGAGCCACTGACTCCTGAACATAAAGCAAGCCTGCTCTCCGGCTATCAGGAGAGGGCCGAGGCGCTAAAGGGGAAGCGCGACGAGTCGCAGGCGGAACTCGACCGCGCGACCGAAGCCCTCCGCGAAGGGGAGGCCGAGCTCGCAAGGCTGGAGGGCCGGGCCCGCGCCCTGCCGCGTCCGGCGGAAGCCGAGGCCCTTTTGGGACAGATTGAGACGCAGGCGGACGCCGTCGCGAAGAGCGTCGCGACTTTGGAGGCCGAGCAGGCGCGACTGGCGAAGCAGGAGTTCGAGGCCGAGCGATGTGCGGAGGCGTTAGCTGATCTCCGGCCCAAGTTGACGACCGCCGATGAGCAGAGGGCGCACCTTCAGGCTGAGGTGCAGAGGTTGGAGAACGAAATCCAGGCGTTGCCACGCCCGGCTGAGGTGGAGGCGCTCGCTGCGGAGATCGAGAAGGAAGCCAACACCTTGACCGGGACGCAGGAGCGTCTAGCGGAGCTTGCCGCCTCACCGGCAGAGGTCGCCAGGCTTTCTGCAGCGCTGGAGGCTCTGGGCAATCCCCGGCGAGACTACGAGCGGGCAAGCGACGTGGCAGTACGGGCGTCAGAGGTCGAGCAGCACCACGCTGATGCCCTCGCCGAGATCGCGACCCTGGAGGCGCGGTCCAGCGAGATTCAGGAGCAGCTATCTGCTTACCAAGATCTTGACACGCAGATCATGGCAGGCCGCCGGGCGCTGGACGAGCACGAGGCAGCTCACCAGCGCTACCTGCAGCACATTCGAGAGGCTAAGGCGTTGGCGGCGCGCCAAGCTACGGTTGCGGGTTTGATCGAGGATCTGGCCGCCGCCGAGAGCGCCTATGCGGAGCAGAACAAGGCCCGCGAGGCCGTCGCAGCGGAGTATGATGCCGAGCTTCATAGAAGCCTGACTGATGAGCTTGCGGAGGTCCGAACCGAGCTGGCAGCGTTGAGCGAGCGGCTGCGCCAGCAGCGGGCCCAACTGGCCGAGATGGAAACGACGATCACCGAGTTGGACACCGTCCAGGCCGAGCTTGAGCGCGCGCGTGGAGAGCTGCTCAACCTGCGCGAGACGCGGTCGTTGCTGGTTCACCTGCGGCAGGTGCTGCGAGAGGCCGGTCCCCAGATCACACGCGCGCTGGTCCAGATGATCTCACTCCACGCGGACCGGCTCTACGCCGATATTATGCAGAACTACCGATCGCGACTCCGCTGGACAGAGGACTACGAGATTGTGCTGGGCACCGAGGGACGCGAGCGCACCTTCCAGCAGCTCTCCGGCGGCGAGCAGATGGCAGCGGCGCTGGCCGTGAGATTGGCTCTCTTGCGCGAGACCTCGACCCTTGACATAGCTTTCTTCGACGAGCCCACGGCCAATCTTGACAGCGAGCGGCGCGCCAATCTCGCCCGGCAGATTCTCAACGTCAAAGGCTTTTCCCAGCTCTTTGTCATCAGTCACGACGACACCTTCGAGCAGGACACCGACCACGTCGTACGCGTCTGGAAGGAAAACGGCGCCAGCGTAGTGGAGGCTTGAGGTATGTTCCATCGAGAGAAGGTCATCGCAGCTCTGGAAGCCAAGGCCGATCGCTTTGCAGGCTATGACGTGCGGCTAGCGGACGCGCTGGAGACCTACGAGGCGGCGCTGGATGAATTGGGACAGCTGAGCCGCGCAGAGATCGAGGCGCGCATTGCCGGCATCCGCTGGCCTGGTGCCCGCCCCACGGTCGAGCACGAGGCCTATCCCGGCCTGATTGTGGACTTCGACGGCCGGTGGGACAACCACGAGGAAGCCCGATCGTGGGCGCTACACGTCCTGGCAGGCGTGCCGACCGTGGCCGTCGACGGCTCGCAGATCGCGCCCACCACCGATCTCTCAGTGCCGGTCGGCGCGGTGCAGATCGGTTGGTTTGTCAACCCCCATCAGATCGACGGCGAGTACATTAAGAGCATCGATGTCGAGGTGTTGGCGCCCGACGAGCTCGGCGACGACGAGGCCGCGGGACGTGGCTTTCCCGACTGGCGGGTCAACCTCAGACGCTTCGTCGGCGAGTGCGAGCACCTGATCGGGTGGATGGAGCGCTTCCGCGATGCCGGCCGCAAGCCGGTCTGCTTCTTTGACGGCTCCCTGATCCTCTCTTTCATCCAGCAGATGCGGCCGGAGCGGCAGCGCCAATACGTGAAGGCGGTGACCGACCTGCTGGCGGCCTCGGAGGCGACGCGCGTGCCACTGGTGGGCTACATCGACAACAGCCTGGCGAGCGATCTGCTCACGATGCTGATTGCGCTGACCGGTCGCCGCGGAAGCCGTGACTTGAGCGATGGTGCGCTGGTGCGCCGCCGTATGGCCTGGGGCGATCGCACCACCGCGTGGATCTGCGCCCGCCGCGACCAGGTCGACCTGAGCGACCAGGAGAAGTATTACGAGGACGTTGTCTTCGTCTATCTTAAGAC
This sequence comes from uncultured Anaerolineales bacterium, assembly GCA_964586915.1. Lineage (GTDB taxonomy): Bacteria > Chloroflexota > Anaerolineae > B4-G1 > SLSP01 > PWVB01. The sequence goes on along the minus strand of CAZPJP010000051.1, from coordinate 18,856 downwards.
CACGGCAGACGGCTCCCCGGCGCGACTGGACCTGCCACGCTGGATTCTAGAAGCGGGCGAGCTGGACCACGTGATCGACATCGTCCGCGCCGAGTGCGTCGTTGGCAACGGTTATCCCTATGCCGTGGAGACCGCCGATGCTGTCGCCGTCATCACCCAACAGGATCGCGAGCGTTTCTATCGTGTGCTCCAGGAGTTCGCCCAGCGCCGAGATCTGCCTGTACGCTTCCGGAGGAAATCGCTCAGCAAACTGAGACGGCGCTAAATTGCACTTGGCCTCAAGCTCGATGTGTCGCTCCAGGAAGTATGATAAACTCTATGCTGCAGTTTGCCGTGCCGGCATTCGCGGCCTAGACATAGACTGTCTAAATCGTCTGAGCTTAGCTGGATGGAGCCAGTTATGGAATCTGTCACACTAGGTAAAGTGATCAAATCCAACAGCCATACCGACTACATCTGCCAGATCTACGGACCGGCTGAGGTGCAGACCCCGCCGAGCCCGGCGGACTACGCCTTCGGGACCTTCGTCCGCATCCCGTTGAGCAATAGCGGTGACTATATCGTGGGCGTGATCTACGACACCGTTCTGCTCAACCCCGACTTCGGCAACCTGGGGCCGCGCCTCTCACCGCAGCCCGATCTAGCCGTCTTCTCGCCCGATTATCTGGCGGAGAAGGTGACCCTCGTCGGCATCACGACGGTCGGCCTGGTCGATGCTGAGAACACAGTCTATCAGGGGGTCCCGTCGCGGGCTGCGCAGATTGATGCGCTGGTCACGCCGCTCGAAGATGCAGCCCTGCGCGCCTTCCACACTCCCGCCTCTGGCGGCGTGCGGATCAGCTACGCCCCGATGTTGCTGACACAGGCAGGGGCACTGACGCACCACCTCCTGATGTCCATCATCGATCAGCTGCACGGGCTCTTCCCAGACGACACCGCGCGCCTCAACGTATTGCGCAACGAACTGAGCTGGCGCGCCTATGTGAGCCCGCTCGGAGGTGTGCGATGACGCGTCGACGTCCCCTCGGCACCACAAAGGGGCCGGGCGAGACCCCTCACGAGTACGTCTTCGTCACGCCGGATCGGGATGAGGCCGCCAAAGTAGGCGAGTTCGTCTACTATGAAGCCAGCGTCGATGGCGAAGCGCGCCGCGTGCTGGGCCGCATCACCGGACGTGATCCTGTCCGGCTGCTGCCCGACGGCTTCATGGCCGATCCCGGCGTCCCGCCCGAAGAGATCGCGGCGATGATTGGGTATACCGGACAGGATCAGGAGCTCTTTGCGGTGACCGTCACGGTGCTGGGCTATTACAATCCAGTACTGGGCGACTTCATCAACCCGAGACTACCGCCGCGGCTGGGCACCCCCATCCACATCGCCGACAGCGAGATGTTAGCCCAGGTCTTGAGCAAACGCGCGGTGGGCGAGGTCGGTGCAGCCCATATCGGCTCGCTGCTAAGCCGCCCACTGGGCGAGGTGCCGGTGGCGCTCGACCTGCGGGCCATCACCAGCACGCACCTAGCCATCATCGCCAGCACTGGCTCGGGCAAGAGCTACCTTGCCGGTGTGTTGATCGAGGAACTGATGCGCCCCACCAATCGTGCTGCCATCCTCATCGTCGATCCTCACGGTGAGTACGACACGCTCACGGAGATGAGCGCCGCCCGCGAGTTCCTGGACGCACAGGATGGCTACCAGCCCCGAGTTGAGGTGATTCGGCCTGAGATGGTGAAGGTCCGGATCAACTCCCTCACGCTCGGCGATCTGCGCTACCTGCTGCCCGACATGTCTGAGCGTATGCACTACGTGCTGGGCAAAGCCTACGGCCTCGTGCAGCGGAAGTTCGGCGAGAAGTGGACCCTGGCACAGTTCCGCATCGCCGTGCGGGAGGCCGAGGACGAGATGAGCGGACGGTCGCGGTCACCCGAGGAGGAAGCGGACGCCCTCTCACAGTCCGACGACTACGGCACGGCGGGGGCAGTGATCTGGCGCCTAAACTCGCGCCTGGAGACCTCATCCATTTTCGACGATTTCGAGTCAATGCCGCTGGACGATCTCTTCCGACCGGGGCAATGCACCGTGCTGCAACTCAACGAGATCGATCAGCGCGAGCAGCAGGTGGTCGTCGCGACCCTTCTGCGCCGGCTCTGGCTCGCCCGAATGAAGACCGAGAAGCGCGAGTCCGTGCCCGGTGACGAGACCTACTTGCCCTACCCGGCCTTCGTCCTGATCGAGGAGGCTCACAATTTCGCCCCCGCGTCGGCCGACCTCGTGAGCTCGCAAATCCTTAAGCAGGTCCTCTCCGAGGGCCGCAAGTTCGGCGTAGCTGTGGGCCTCATCAGCCAGCGTCCGGGTAAGCTGGACGCCGACGTACTCTCGCAGTGTATGACACAGTTCATCCTGCGCATCGTCAACCCCATTGACCAGGGACGGGTCGCCGAGAGCGTCGAGAGCGTGGGCCGCGACCTGCTGCACGAGCTACCCGCCCTCTCCAAGGGCCAGGCCATCGTTGCCGGTGCCGCAGTCAACACGCCGGTGCTCTGTCGGGTGCGCACGCGCATCACCGAACACGGGGCCGAGGACGTCGATGCGCCGGCCCGGTGGCGCGAGTGGTTCGAGCGCGATACCGAAGGCCAGAACGGCCGAGACCAAGCATTACCCGCGGAACCTAAGCGCCGTGGGCGGAACAACCTATTCAAATCGTAGGAAATACTGGGAACCTCAATGGATAAGATTCGAGATCGACTTGATGCGACGCTGTGGACCACCGACCTGCTCCTCTTCGCCACCGCCCTTTTTCTGACCCGATTCGGGCAGGGACTGCTGAACGGCGCGCGTATGAACTTCTTCATCGAAACGTTAGGCCTGGGCGAGAGCCAGGTGCTCTGGCTAGAGGGCTTCCGCGAGCTACCCGGCCTCGGCTTGATCTTTCTCGCCGCTCTCACGATGCGCCTGCATCTGCCGCGGCAGGGGACGTTATCGCTGGTGCTCATGGGGATCGGCTACGGGCTCTACGCTTTCGTGGGCTCTTACTCTGCCCTTCTCCTGGCGGTGGTTATCGCCAGTTTCGGTTTCCACCTCTGGGCGCCGCTTAACAGCGCCATCGGGCTTTCACTCAGCACGAAGGAGAACGCTGGGCGTGTACTAGGATCGCTGGCAGCCGTAGGGTCGCTGGCGGCGATTGCCGGGATGGGCGCCTTGTCGTTGATCTCGGGGTTCTTCGAGAGCATGCCGCTGACCAACTACTATCTCGCCGGCGGGGGCGTCATCATCTTGGCCGGGCTACTGCTCCTGCGCCTCCCGGCGCATATCGGTTCGACGGAAGCAGAGCGGCCGCGGATCCTCGTCAAAGGTCGCTACTGGCGCTACTATGTTCTCGTCTTCTTCTCCGGTGCGCGCAAATTGGTCCTCGGGAGCTTCATCACGCTGATGCTGGTTGAGAACTACCATCTCAAAGTCTGGCACATCAGCACGCTCACATTGATCAGCAGCGTCCTTACCTTTCTGCTGGCACCGCGTCTAGGTCTGCTCATCGACCGCCTCGGCGAGGAGGTCACAACCCCAGCCTCCTATGCTGTCCTGGCCCTCTGCTGCGTCGGCTATGCCCTCGTCAACAGCCTCTGGGTGTTGGTCGCGCTCTGGATCCTCATAAGACTGGCAATGCCGCTCGGGATGGGGCTTTCCACCTATGTCTACCGCACGGCGCCGGCCGAGGAACTCACCCCAACCTTGTCAGCGGGCGTGACCTTCGATCACATCAGCTCAGTCGGCGTGCCCTTCCTGGCCGGGGCGCTGCTGGACATAATCCGGTATCAGGGCGTTTTCCTCGCCGCCGCGGGCCTGATCCTCATCTCAATCCCCTTCGCGCGCTCACTGCAAGTGCGGCTGGAAGAGGTTGCTGCCGAACCCGCGCTGAGCAGCGCGGAGTAAGCGTCAGTCGGAGGGGACCGGTGGATCGAGTGACGTTCGAGCGGGTGGTCTCGGAAGCGATCGATATGTTGCCGCCGGAATTCCTCGCGCATTTGGAGAACGTCGACATCGTGATCGAGGAATGGCCGGATCCACAGACCCTGCGTCAAGTGGGTCAGAAGCGTCCCACCGATCTTCTGGGCTTCTACCACGGTATTCCACAGACACGGCGCACCCGAGGTTACACGCTGGTGCTGCCGGACAAGATCAGCATCTATCGCCAGCCCATCCTGATGCGTGCGCGGACTCCAGACGCAGTCAAGGCATTGGTCGCGCACGTGCTGCGCCACGAGATCGCCCACCATTTCGGCATTGACGACGCTCGGCTCCACGAACTGGACGCTTACTGATCCCGAGAGACGCCGGGACCTCAATCTCAATGGTTGGGCATGGGAGTTGGAGTTAAGGAGACGCCGCCCCCTGAGGGGGCGGCGTATTGCTTGGGCAAGAGGCAGCTTCTATGGCGCCTAATGAGAGGCGACCGATGCGACGACTTCCTCTGTCTCCGGCTCTGCCTCAAGTTCTGACGTCAGGGCAAGCGCATCCTGAAGCGCTGGTACGTAATACCTCTCAGTGTAATCCTTAACCATACGTCGCGTCGAGAAGCGCGGTCCCACGGTGCGAATTGCCTCGCGCATCATAGCAACCCAACCCCTCGGGATGTAGTCGCGATCGCGCTGGTAGAAGAGCGGCACGACCTGCTCCTCCAACACATCATAGAGAGCTGCGCCGTCAGCCTGATCCTGAACTTGCCAATCATCGGATCGTACACCGGGATCGATCGCCCATCCGTTGCGCCCATTGTAGCCCTCAGCCCACCAACCATCCAGGATGCTGAGATTGAGCACACCGTTGAAGGCCGCCTTCATACCGCTGGTGCCGCTCGCCTCATTAGGCCGACGGGGCGTGTTGAGCCAGACGTCCACACCTTGCACCAGGTAGCGAGCTACATGCATATCGTAGTCTTCGACAAAGGCGATACGACCACCAAACTTGGGATCTCGCGCGTAGTTGTAGATCTGCTGCAACACGACCTTGCCCGGATCGTCGGCGGGATGCGCCTTGCCAGCGAAAATGACCTGCACGGGCCGATAGGGATCGTGAATCAGCGCCAACAGCCGCTGCAGATCCTGAAAGATGAGGTTGGCACGCTTATAGGTCGCAAACCGGCGCGCGAAACCGATCACCAGCGCATTGGGATCCAGGAAGATCCCAGAGGCCAAGAGCTGCTCTGGCGGGGTGGCCCGGGTTATCCAATCCTCGCGTGCCCGCTCACGGATCGCCGCGAACATCTTGCGCTTCAGATAGACGTGCGCTTCCCAGAGCTCATCGTCAGGAATCTCCTCGACGCGGGCCCAGAGGAGCGGATCATCCTGGCGTCGCATCCAGTCGGGGCTGATATACTTCCGATAGAGCCGGTGTATCGCCTCCCCGGTCCAGGAGGGGAGGTGAACCCCATTGGTCACGGCACCGATGGGCACATCATCTACTTCTCGATCAGGCCATAGACTATGCCACATCCGCCGGCTGACCTCACCGTGGAGCTCGCTCACAGCGTTGGCTCGCCCAGACATCGCGAGCGCCAACTTCGTCATATTAAAGGCAGCCCCGTATCCCGGATCGTAGCTGCCAAGAGCGAGGAATTCATCACGACTGAGGCCGAGCTGCGGCCAGAAGTCGTGGAAGTACCTATCGATCAGGCCAAAGTCGAAAGCATCGTGGCCGGCCGGCACCGGTGTGTGCGTCGTGAAGACGGTACTCGTCCGCACGCGTTCGCTGGCCTCGTCGAAGCTCATACCCTGCTGGACGTGTTCGCGGACGCGCTCCAACACCATGAAGGCCGAATGCCCTTCGTTGATGTGCCAGACGGTCGGCTCAATGCCCAACGCGCGCAACACGCGGACGCCGCCGATGCCAAGCAGGATCTCCTGCTGGATTCGCATCTCACGGTCGCCCCCATAGAGCCGCGCGGTCAACTGACGATCCCAAGGGGCGTTTGTATCGACCCCCGCATCGATCAGGTAGAGACGGGCCCGCCCGACCAGAACCTCCCACAGCTGCAGGCAGATCTGACGGTCGCCAACCCGAACGAGAATCGCACCGCACGCATCCTCCTCGGCCGTGATCTGGCGTAGCGCGACCTCATCCGGATTCAGGGGCGGGTACACCGCTTCCTGCCATCCACTGTGATCCAGTCGCTGGCGGAAGTATCCTTGCTCGTAAAGGAATCCAACACCGACAAAGGGTAACCCCAAATCGCTGGCTTCTTTGGTATGATCTCCCGAAAGGACGCCCAGACCCCCGGAGTAAATCGGGAGTGAGCTATGTAGTCCAAACTCCGCAGAGAAGTAGGCAATTGGATACCTGCACAGATCGGGATACGTCTGTCTGTACCACGCATTGCCGTTCTTGATCTCACGATCGCGCTCCATCAACACGGCATCGAAGTCCCGCAAGAATGAGGGGTCTTTCGTCAACCGCCGCAGGCGCTCCTCCGGCGTATCTCGCAGGATCCTCACCGAATTGTGTCGCGTCGTCGTCCACAAAGTTCGGTCCACCTGTTTGAACAAGTCACGAGCTGGACGGTGCCAGGACCACCAGAAATCGTAAGCCAGCTCTTCCAAGCGTGCCAGACGTGGGGGCAACTTCTCTGAAATCACTCTATTCTCTTTTCTTTCCATCTTCTTCTCCTCTCCTCCGACCATAGTACGGACGAAAAAGGACGAGTTGGTCAACCGCAGATCGCGGCCTCCGGCAACAAAACACAGATGATAGAATCAGGGGCGTATGAACAGAACGAGAACGAACATCAACAACCCGATCACCGCGAACTCAGCGATAATGCGGGAGGTCAGCCGGTCAAGCAAGTATTGGTACCCAATGCCGCTCCAGATATAAAGGCCCAACGTCAACATCGTCGCTGCCGTCCAAGTCGAGATAGGCCAGTAACCCAAGACCCAGGCGAGCTCGCTCTCCAACAGCGCAATCGTCCCACCATATAACAGCACTTTTCCCGTCGCAACCCCGGTAGCACTCAGCAGCTCCAGAGCCAGACACCCGCTCAACACCAAAACCATCGGCGCGGTCACCAACGCCCGGCCTTGCCGGGCGAGGCTCAGACTGAACAGCACAAACCCCATAAGGTAATCGACGACATTCAGGATCGTACGGGCGCCTGGATAGCCAGGACTACGTGGGGATATCGCTTGATAGCTGAGAACTATCAGCACGCCCAGGATGCCCCCACCTATGATAAGAGAGGCCATCCACAGCGGCCAAGTCGCTGCCTGAAGCAAGAAGATGGAGACCAACAGCCCGCCAATGGACGGGGTAATGAGTGCGAAAAGCAGAGGGCGCTCCCGACTCTCGCGGAGGGGATGATCCTGCACAATAGATAACGTCCCCGTCGCGACCAAGCCCACGACCAACAGGGTCAGGAGTACCTCACCTCCAAAAGTGAACCCCAGTGGCGAACCCAGAATATGAAGCGCGCCCCAGTTAAGTGTCGGCAGCTCAACAAAACGAAAGAGCGTCACACTGGTGAGGGTTACAGCCAGCAAGATACTGAGTCTTCCCCACTCAGGGTGTAGACGCTCTTGTACTGGACTTGACATGAGTCTATTTTACCGGGTGAAGTGCGGTTGTCAAGCCCTCAACCAGTTTCGCGCAATATAGATTGCGTAAGGTCGCTATACAGTACATATGAGAAGCCAACCACGCAGACCACCTGAATGCCCCCACGGCCACCGACGACGGGCAGATCCCCATAAGCGGCAGCGGACCTGCAAAGTCGGATCCCTGCCCGGCCCCCCTATCCGGGTGGCCAGCTCAGTCGCCGGCCACCCAAGATATGCAGGTGAAGGTGTTGGATGCTCTGAGCAGCGTCCCGCCCCGTGTTGATGATCAAGCGGTAGCCGGGTCGCGCCAGCCCTTCCTCCTGAGCGATCTGACGGGCAGCCAGGAGCATCGCGCCCAGCACCTCGCCATCGTCTTCCTCGGCCTCATTCAGGCTGGGGATATGTCGATTCGGAATCAGCACGATGTGCGTTGGTGCCTGAGGCGCGATGTCGCGAAAAGCCGTAAGGGCTTCGTCCTGATGGACAATCTCCGCCTCTGCCTCACCGTTCGCAATTCGACAGAATGTGCAGTTTGAAGGCATCGAAGCTATGCGAGGTCTCGCGTCAGCACATCAAGGAACTCCCGGTTCGTGCGTGACTTGCGCATCCTCTGCAACAACGCTTCGTGGGCCGCTGTGATGTCATAGCCCTGCGTTGTCGCCGTTCCCGTCATCATCTGCGAGATCATCCGGCGCATCAACCATACCTTGCGAAGGGTGTCCTTGTCCAAGAGCAGTTCCTCACGGCGCGTTCCGGAGCGAATGATATCAAAGGCCGGGAAGATGCGACGCTCCTCAAGCTTGCGATTGAGATGCAGCTCCATATTGCCGGTGCCCTTGAACTCCTCATAGATCATGTCATCCATACGGCTTCCGGTATCAACCAAGCACGTCGCCAGTACCGTCAGGCTGCCGCCCTCCTCGATGTTACGTCCGGCACCAAAGAAACTCTTGGGCGGGTAGAGCGCGGCGGGATCGAGACCGCCCGACAGCGTCCGACCGCTGGGCTGCACCACAAGGTTGTAGGCCCGGGTCAGGCGGGTCAAGCTGTCCATCAGAATCGCGACGTCACGTCCGAGCTCCACCAAGCGCTTCGCGCGGTTCAGCGCCATCTCCGCGACGTGAGCCTGATGCTCAACCGTCTCATCGAAGGTGGAACTGATCACCTCGGCATCGACAGAGCGGTCCATATCGGTGACCTCCTCAGGGCGCTCACCGATAAGCACGACCATGAGGTGCACGTCAGGATGGTTCGCTGAGATGCCGTTTGCTATTTTCTTGAGCACCGTGGTCTTGCCAGCCTTGGGTGGTGAGACGATCAAGCCGCGCTGACCGAAACCAACCGGCGATACCAGCTCCAGTAGCCGCTGGGTGATCATCCGCGGCCCGGTGATCAGGTTGAACTTCCGATTTGGGAAGATAGGCGTCAGTCGCCGGAAGCGCGGGCGGCTCTTCGCCAACTCCGGATCGACGCCATTGACGGCCTCGATACGCAGTAGGCTGCGGTATTTCTCCGTATCCTTCGGCGGGCGCACCTGCCCCACAACCATATCGCCGGTGCGCAAACCAAAGCGGCGGATCTGGCTCTGGGAGACGTAGACGTCTTCGGGTCCCGGCGCATAGCGCGACGAGCGCAAGAAACCGATGCCCTCGCTGCTAACCTCCAGGATGCCGCCCCCGAAGCTGAATCCCTCCCGCTCCGCCTTGGCTTTGAGCAGTAGCAGGATCAGATCATCCTTTTTCAGTCCACTGTAGCCGGAGACCTGGTAGTCCCGCGCCAGCTCGCGGAGCTCCTGAAGCCGCAAGCCCTCCAGATCCGCCATATCCATTTTGCGCAAGACATCGTTTTGGGGTTCTTTGCGTCGCTGCGCGCCATCCTCACTGGAGCCGTCACCACTGGCCCTACTTTCCGTTTCCTCAGATTCCGTATATTCGATCTCGTCTTCAATCTGTAATTGCTCTTCGGGATGCACGTTGTTCCTCCTAAATAGTGGTAAAGACCACACGTATTTTCATTCGATTTGACCAAAGCCGACCAACAAAATCTATATCAAACTCAACGCTAGACTTCACGCTTCACACAAATAACTGGGCGAGCAGATGTCCCAAAATCCCGGCCCACAGTATGCTATCCAGCCGGTCCAGAATCCCGCCGTGCCCAGGGATTAGATCGCCGGTATCCTTGACACCGACCTCCCGCTTCATCATTGAGACCAGAAAGTCACCCGCGGGACACAATACGCTTATCACACCTCCCAATACAAGCCCGCTTCCCGGGCTCAGGGCGATGTCGACACCTGCAACGGTTGGCCACAGCCAACCTAAGAAGAGCCCACTAGCCAAGCCACTCACGATCTGCGCCGCATATCCCTCCCAGCTCTTGCCTGGACTGATCGTCGGCGCCATCTTGTGCCGTCCCCATCGCTTCCCCACGAAATACGCCGCCGAGTCACTGATCCACACCACCATGCATGTTGTGAGGGTCCACCAAAGCCCATCTGGTAAGGCACGAAGGTGCATAAGGTGAACGCCGCCAATGCCCAGATAGGTTCCCCCTGCCAGTGTGAGCGCCCACTGCTCCGTGGGATTGCGCCGCTGTGGCTGAGCACGCACACGGACCAACTCTACCAAAGTCACAATCAAGCTGACTATTGTGACCCCCGAGAGAAGCCAGGTGTGATCAGGCAATACAGCGTCGAGCTCCCAGACCAAAATCACCAAAGAGATCAAGGGAAAGCTCACCCCATACTCGCGTCGGCGAAACATCCGCGTGGTCTCAAAGCCAGCGAGAAGCGTCACAATCGCAATGAGAATGCGGTACGGCCAGCTTCCGATGACGAAGAGGACTAGGACAATGGGCAACAGGATCGCCGCACTGATCACCCTCTTTTTCAGCAATACGCCTCGCTTCCACGCTTCAGACTTCCAACGACAAGCAGCACCAACCGTATACGACCAGACATCATCCCACGGCAGGCCTGTGACAAAACCGCAAACACGACTTGGAGATAGGCTGTCCCCTGTAAGGTCGCCAAACCAGAATTGGGCCGATAAGCTCCACACAGATAGCAGAACTTGGCTGAGGGTGTACCATCACATCAGCAGAAGCCCGCTCAGATACTGACTGGGCCAGCAGGGAAACATAAGGCTGCGATCAGGCCTTCAAAGCTCACCATTAGGGCGTGAATCGCCCTCAACGTTGGCTAAGCTAAAGAACTATGTGTGAGATGAGAACTCAGCACTGATTGGGGAACTAAGCTCCCGGGGGAGACGAGCAAAAGCACAACACTCAACGATTGCTACTGATTCAACCCGCCGTAACGACGATCGCGCTGGTTAAATACCTTAAGCGCTCGATAGAATTCTTCCTTGTCAAAATCCGGCCAGTAGAGGGGTGAGATATAGTACTCAGCATAGGCACCTTGCCAGAGCATAAAGTTGCTGACACGGAACTCCCCACTGGTTCTGATGACCAGGTCAACATCGGGTAGTTCCGCCGTATACAGGTGCGCGCTGATAACGTCCTCTGTGATCTCCTCCGCTGGTATCTGTTGGCGAACGATCTTGCGAACGGCCGCCACGATCTCCTGGCGTCCACCGTAGTTGAACGCAATATTGGCGATCAAGCGATCGTTGTCACGAGTCAACCTCATAGCCGCCTGGATTTTGCGCTTGAGGATGTCCGACAATGGCTCTAGATCGCCAAGATGCCTTAATTGTACACCATTTTTATGTAATTCGTCAACCTCTTTCTCAAGAGCTTCGGTGAGCAATTGGAGCAATCCCCGAACTTCCTCCTCAGGCCTCGTCCAATTCTCCGTAGAGAACGCGTAGAGGGTCACAATAGGCACACCAAGCTCCACGGCGGCGCGCAGAACATCCCGCAGATTCTCGACGCCTGCACGGTGGCCGGCGAGACGTGGCATACCCCGTCGCCTTGCCCAGCGTCCGTTTCCGTCCATAATGATCCCCACGTGCTGCGGCATATTGGGAAGCGGCGGATAATCAACCTGACGTGTTTGATTCATAAGGCTATTCTACGTCATAAACAGCAGGAAGGCGAGGAAACACTCACGCGAAGCGCGCACCAATCCGGGATCGGGTTTTGTGGATAGTCGAACTCACTCGGCCAACGCACCCTAATGGGCCCAGGCACGCCCATCAAATCTCCATAATGTCCTGTTCTTTGCGGGTTCCGACCTCGTCGACACGCTCGACGTACTTGTCCGTTAACTCCTGGAGCTGGTCCTGACCACGCATCAACTCGTCTTCGGAGACGAGTCCCTCACTCTCATACTCGCGCATCTCTGCCAGCGCATCCCGTCGAATGTTGCGCAGAGCGACTTTCGACTCCTCGACGCGGCGGTTCACCCGCTTCACCATCTCACGGCGCCGCTCCTCGGTCAGGCGAGGAATGGGAACCCGGATTATACGGCCGTCGTTATTGGGATTCAAACCCAAATCAGCCTGCATGATTCCCTTCTCGATATCGCCAAGGGAGGAGGGATCATAAGGGCGGACCACCAAGAGATTGGGCTCCGGAGCTGAGATCACAGCCAACTGGTTGAGAGGGGTGAGCGTGCCATAGTATTCTACCATGACCCGCTCGATCAAGGCGGGGGACGCACGGCCGGTCCGCACGCTCTTCAGATCCAATTCGAGCGATTGCACGGTCTTAAGCATACGGCCCTCAGTCTCCTGCAGCAGCTCTTGAATCATCTTTACCTCCTTAAGGATTGGGGGAGCGTTACGCTCATCACTTGAATGCCGGCAACCCGGCGAACGATGGCTGCTAGCTACCGATCAGCGTCCCAACAGATTCGCCTTGCGCCACACGCTCCAGGTTATCCTCGTCCCAGAGGTTCAGCACGACGATGGGAACGTGATTATCCATACAGAGCGTGATGGCTGTCGAGTCCATAACGCGTACCTGCAGGTTGAGCGCTTCAAGATACGTCAGGCGGTCGAACCGTTTGGCATTGGGATTCTCCTGAGGATCCTGATCATAGACGCCGTCGACTTTAGTAGCCTTGATCAACAGGTCCGCGCCGATCTCCGCAGCCCTCAAAGCAGCAGCGGTATCGGTCGAGAAGTAAGGATTTCCCGTCCCCGCACCGAAGAACACCACACGTCTCTTCTCCAGATGGCGCATCGCGCGCAGGCGAATGTAAGGCTCGGCGATCGCCCGCATCTCGATAGCTGTCTGGACCCGCGTCACCACACCCTCACGTTCGAGAGCGTCGGCGAACGCCAGTGCATTCATGACCGTCGCTAGCATTCCGATCTGATCTGCACGGGCGCGGTCCATTCCATGCGCGATACCCTCAAGGCCGCGCCAGAGGTTGCCTCCCCCGATCACGAGACCCACCTCAATTCCTTGCCTGTGGATGGCGGCTATTCGTGCAGCCACCTCCTCCGCCCGCGCGGGGTTGATCCCGCATCCACCCGGATTGGAGAGCGACTCACCCCCAATCTTGACGATCACCCGCCTATAGTGCCGTTGAGTCACAATCCCCTACCTTGGAAAAAGCCTGGGGGTTAATCCCCCAGGCTTTCCCCTAACTGATAGCGCGCAAAACGTCGGATGATGATATTCTCACCTGTCTTAGTGATCTGGGTCTTGAGCAGTTCCTCGATGGTCATATCCTCGTCACGGATAAAATCCTGCTCCAGCAGACAGGCTTGTTGGTAGAACTTCTCGAGCCGTCCGTCGACAATGCGATCGATGACACGCTCCGGCTTACCCTCTTGAAGGGCCTGCGCCCGATAGAGTTCCCGCTCGTGCTCCAAGACATCCTCAGGGATCTCATCCCGGCTGATGTAAAGGGGCGCCATCGCTGCGATCTGCATCGCAATGTCATTGACGAACCCCTGAAACTCATCGGTCCGTGCGACAAAGTCAGTTTCGCAGTTTACCTCAACCAAGACACCGATACGTCCACCACCGTGGATATAGGCATGAATCAGGCCATCACTGGCCTCGCGGTCCATCCGCTTGGCGGCCTGAGCCAGTCCCTTTTCTCGAAGATAGTCCACCGCTGCGTCGAAGTCACCATCCGCGGCCTCCAGCGCCTTGCGGCAATCCAGAATACCAGCTGAGGTAGCCTCACGCAGCTCCTTAACCATAGCTGTCGTAATCGTCATTCTCAGTCCTCCTGATCGTCCTCGTCCTCGTCTTCGTAGTCGTAGTCCTCGTCTTCCGCTTCCTCATCCTCGTCGTCATACTCCTCTTCATCTTCGAACTGAATACGACGCAGGCGGGCCAGCGTTTCCGCGCTCAGATATTTCTCATCCTCGGCATAGACCTCTTCCTCTTCTGGCGCCAACTCCTTACGGAGGGCCATCCCTTCAAGGACGGCATCGGCGATCTTCGAGGTCAAAAGACGAATCGCGCGAATGGCATCATCGTTGGCGGGAATGATGTGGTCGATCAGATCAGGATTGCAGTTCGTGTCTACGACAGCGATAATCGGGATCTTCAGGCGATCGGCCTCCTGCACGGCTGTCTCCTCATTCATCACATCAATGATAAAGACACAACCAGGAAGCCGTTCCATATCCCTGATACCACCCAACCTTACATTGAGCTTCTCGATCTCCCGGTCGCGCATTAAGGCCTCTTTCTTGGTCAGCAAGGCAAACTCGCCCGCCTCTTTGCGCGCCTCAAGATCCTTCAGATACTCAATGCGCTCCCTGATGGTTTGCCAATTGGTGAGCGTACCGCCGAGCCAACGCTGATTGACGTAAGGCATCATACAGCGCGTCGCTTCCTGACGGATGCTCTCCTGAGCTTGGCGTTTGGTGCCAACGAACAACACCTTATCGCCATTGGCAACGATGTCCCGTACGAGCGCATACGCCTGCTCTAGAGCGCGCACCGTCTGCTGGAGATCGATGATATGAACCCCGTTGCGCTCTGTGTAGATAAACCGCGACATCTTGGGATTCCAACGCCGTGTCCGATGGCCGAAATGGACGCCCGTCTCCAACAGCTGCTTCATTGTAACAATCGCCATAGATCTTAAAACCTCCTAGATTTGTTTTGGGCCTCCGCGATGCTCTACCCGAGCGAGGACCGGCTCAGCCGGCACACCCTCACGCGGTCCCATCGCGTGCGATTTAGGCTTATATAGCCCGGCTGCTAAGTCTACCATAAAAGCTTGTTGCGGCAACCCCGCGCGCCACGTTCCGAAGCCTGCCGCGGCGCCACGACACGATCTCTGGCGGGATCTGAAGACTCTGGTAAGATGTCTCTCAGCGGGCGATCCAAGGATCGCCAT
>CAZPJP010000051.1:0-3891 GCA_964586915.1 uncultured Anaerolineales bacterium | reverse complement strand
AATTATGCCTGCCAACTATGATTGCTGCAACCTGGAGTGGAAATGGGACCAAGCGCACCGCTGGCGCCTGATCTAGCGACCTACAATTGGCTATGGGGCTACCTCATTCCACTTGGCCTGCTGATGCTGACATGGGGAGGACTTGCGCCTGAGAAGGCCCGCCGCGTGACGCCGATCGCCGCGGCAGCGACCGCTTTGGCCATCGTCACCTATTGGATAGTCGGATTCGGTCTTCATATGGGCGGTGCGTACCTCGTCACAGAGGATCCAGCGCTGCAAGGACTCCAGCGCATGCTACCGTTCGTGCCGGGAAATGCCAACTGGGGTGTCCTGGGACTGTCGGGGTTCCTCCTCTCCGGAGAAACGGCTACTCCGATGGTCTTTCATCTCTTCCTAGCCTACCTTCCAATGATGGCCACCGCCGTCCTGCTCGTCACGATAACCCTGGCGCAGACGCGTCGATGGGTGATGGTGGCCGCCGGACTGCTGGCTGGCGCGTTTGTGGTGCCAGTCGCAGCGTCCTGGATGTGGGGCGGCGGATGGCTGGCTCACCTCGGTGAGACCCTGGGCCTAGGCCACGGGTACGTTGATTTCGGCGGTAGCACGTTGATCCTGTGGCTTCCAGGGATGCTAGTTTTGCCGATTTTGCTTCTGCAACCGCGCGCAGAACCCACTCGCTCTCCCAAGCCGCCAAGCACCTATGCGCCGTTTTTGGCGAATGTGGGCGCCCTCATTATGGGCATCGGCTGGCTAGGGTGGGCACTGTCCCAGCCATTCCACGTTGCCGGCGCCGTCCTGGACTGGCAACGCTCAGCCCTCAACGTCCTTCTGGGAATGGCAGGCGCGGTTGTCACGGCTCAGCTCTACGCGTGGCTGATGACCGGTAGGCCCGAGGCCCTGCTGGCTTCCCAGGGATTGGGGGCGGGCTGGGGCGCGATCCTCTGTTGCGCGCCCTTTCTGCCGCCATGGGGAGCTTTGATCACAGGCTTGCTCGCGGGACTGGCCTTCCCTCTGCTGCATTATGGCGTGCGCGTAGCATTGCGGATCCGGGACGCCGCAGCTGCCGTCGCCTTGGCCCTCAGCAGCGGCCCCATTG
The DNA here is from genome assembly GCA_964586915.1 of uncultured Anaerolineales bacterium. Taxonomy (GTDB): domain Bacteria; phylum Chloroflexota; class Anaerolineae; order B4-G1; family SLSP01; genus PWVB01. Next base: position 2,795 of record CAZPJP010000051.1, on the reverse strand, counting down.
GGGTCCTTGGCCTAACGCTGTTTGCCGATGGACAGTGGGGGCAGGGCTGGAACGGCGTTGGGCTTTCTCCTGAGGGCAATGTCGCCGGTCCCGGGATTGGCAGCATCTTTGCCACTGGTACGGGGCAGGTCACGGCGCAGCTGGTCGGTCTGGTCGCCGTGGCGCTGTGGGGCCTGCTATGGGGCGCTATCTTGGGTGTCATCGCCAGCCCGCGACTGGTGGGACGCTGGACCCGTGCCGGGCGCGAGCGCCGGGCAGCATCCCACGATGTCGCCAGCGAGCGCACATCTGGAGCGGAATCACCGCTTTTGCTTTCACCCACCGAGAGCAGCGAACTCGCCACGCCGGATCACAGCGCTGCGCTTGCGGGCGGAGACACCTCCGACTCGGTGGCGGACGCCTCAAGCACCACAGAGCAGGACATCAAGCGAGTCTAGAAAGGAATGAGCATCTATGCGGGTAATTGCGGGCAAGGCTAAAGGACGGCAGCTCTATTCCGTGCGAGGGCCCGGTACCCGCCCGATGACCAACCGCGCTAAGGCCGCGCTCTTTAGCATCATTGAGGCTCATATCAACGGATCGGAGTTTCTGGACCTCTATGCAGGAACCGGGCAGGTCGGCATCGAGGCGCTAAGCCGCGGTGCAAAGCACACTGTCTTTGTAGAACTAAGCCCCGCGGCCCTCCGTGCTATCCAGGCCAACCTGGAGGTGACGGAGCTGGAGGACCAGGGATCGATTGTGCGGGCGGACGTGTTCAAATACCTTGGAGGCACCCCACAGCCCTTTGACTACATCTTTGTGGCGCCCCCTCAATACCGCGGATGGTGGATACAGACACTCCAGTTGATTGACGCGAACCCAGCGTGGCTCTACGACGATGGTTGGGTCATCGTCCAGATCAACCCCACCGAGTACGAACCAGTCGAGCTGAGCAACCTGATCCTCTTTGATCAGCGCACCTACGGCAGTGTGATGCTCTGCTTCTACGCGCAGCCTCCCGAGGAGTGGGAGGAAGAGGCAGACGAAGTCTAGACTGCGCCGTACTGAGCGTCAAAGGGGCTCGCACACGTGAGGCACGCCAAGAAGCCCACCTCTTAAGCTCGCAGGTTACCGGGCCTCAGCCATCTCCGGAATACGCAACCGGCGCTCGGCCAGGCCCAGCAGGCGATTTGTCGCGAATGTGAGGGCGAAGTAGAGCGCACCGGTCAAGAAGAAGATGAGCAGAGGCTCGTGAAGTCGACCGTTGACCTGCTGAGATCGCCGCATAAGCTCCGCCAGGCCCACAGCGTAGACGAGCGACGAGTCCTTGACCACGACCGCCGCCTCGTTGGACCAGCCCGGAATCGCGTTGCGCAGCGCTTGGGGGAGGATGATGTTGACGATTGCCTGTCCCTGGGTCATCCCTAGCGCACGGGCTGCCATCATCTGGCCGCCACTGACGCTCAGAATCGCGCCGCGGAAGATCTCCGCCTGGTAGGCGCTGCTGCAGATACCCAATGCCGCACATCCCGCCAGAAATGGAGGAAGATTGATGGTCCCGGCGAGCACATAGTACGCGATGAACAGCACAACCAACGATGGCAGACCTCGCAGTACGACGACGTATCCCGTTGCTAGAAGCTGAGCCAACCTGCCGCCATAGATGCGCAAGAGAGCAATCGGGGTGCCGACGACAAAGCCCACCGCCAGGGCGATAAGCGTGATCAGCACGGTGTATCCAATGCCACCAGCTATGTAGGGCAGTGCCTGCCAGACTGCGGATCTCATGAACTGTGTTCCTAACTTGTGGAAGGAGGCAGCGCCGCCGAGGGGGCGACGCTGCCCAATCAGGTCAAGCGCTACCGTCTACTCGTCGCCGGAGAGGTACTCCATAGCCAGATCCTCGACGAAGCCCTCAGCTTGCAGCTCATCGATGGCCTGGTCGAGTTCCTCCAAAAGCTCAGTGTTGCCTTCCTTGACGGCGATCGCCATATGCTCACCCGCAAACTCGGTCTTGAGCGCCAGCTCGAGACCGCCTTGCTGAATGAACGATTGTGCGGCATAGTAATCCATCGCCACAACATCGATGCGACCGCTCTGGAGATCCATGATAGCCTGCTCCGCCCGCTCGTAGCGAGAGAGCTCAGCGTCGATGTTCTCGTCGACCCACGACTCCTGAATCGTTCCCGTCTGGACACCCACGTCGAGGCCGGCCATATCCTCGTTCGTCGAGATCGAGATTCCAGACCCCTCGGCAACGATGATGGCATCCGCGCCGATGAAATAGGGGTCGGTAAAGTCAACCTGCTCCTCGCGTTCGGGGGTGGCGCTCATTGCGGCGATGATCGCGTCGATCTTGTCGTTCTGCAAAGAGCCGATAAGACCGTCGAAGGCGATGTCCTGCCACTCGATCTCCATACCCAGCCGACTGCCAATCTCCTCCATCAGCTCGATGTCGAACCCGGCATACTCACCGTTCTCGTCGATGTACTCAAAGGGTTCGTAATCTGCCGACGTGCCGACGATCAGGGTTTGAGATTGCTGTTGACATCCTGTGGCGCCAAGCAGTGCCACAGCCAATAGAAGGACAACCAGAATCAAAGACCAGCGTTTCATAAAACATCCTCCTTCTGAAAGTAAGATTCATGGGGATTATAGAAGCAAGGGAGAGCAAGTCAATTGACGCATGACGCGTAGTGCAAGTGTATATATGTGGTTCCCCACCGGCATGAGCCGCCACGGATGGCTCCGCTAGCTAGCACTGAACGGTTTCGGCCGCCGAGACCTGGACAAAATAATGAGACGCGGTATACTAT
>CAZPJP010000050.1:0-24847 GCA_964586915.1 uncultured Anaerolineales bacterium | reverse complement strand
CAAACGGTTCACCTTTCAGCTGCAAATGGTTCACTTTTCAGTTTCAAGTGGCAAAGTGGCATTTGCCCCTTGACAAGCCAGTCCGGATGTGATATACTTGCATACGTATTCAGAATACGTATGCAAGCACCCCGGCGTATACTGAAATGTCGAACCAGGAGCGAATCGGAACTGGCGCTGGGTTGACTATAGAGTCCAGCCCGTATTCGGTGCTCGTTGCTCCATAGTTGCCACGAAGCGCCCCCAGCGGTCTAACCCGCTCCGGGGGCCGAGAAACTTTCACAGGATGAGTATCTTACCCCGGCTGAATGGGTTGTTGACATGAATACGTATTCACAACTCGCCCGCCAATCTTGCATAAGCACCAGCAAGGAGTGACTATGTTTGGATATCACGGCAAGCTGCTGCGCCTCGACCTGACCACCCGAAGCACAGAGGTGCAGGCGCTGGGCAATACTCTGCTTGAGCAGTATGTAGGCGGTGTCGGCGTCGGAGCCAAGATTCTATACGAAGAGACTAACCCGAACACCGACCCCCTCGGCCCGGACAACATCCTTATCGCCTTCACGGGCCCCTACACGGGCACCAGGGTGCCCTCCTCCACAAGGCACCATCTGGTCGCTCGCTCTCCTCTCACTGGATTGCTTGGGGAATCGAGCGTGGGCGGTTCGTGGGCCGCTCGCCTAACGGGAGCAGGGTATGACGGAATTGCGGTGACGGGAAGGGCGGACAGGCCCGTCTACCTTTGGGTTCACGAGGAAGGTGTTGAGATCCGCGATGCGGAACCGATCTGGGGTCGTGGCTCGCATGCATCGGCGGAGTGGTTGAAGTCGCAGACCGCGGAGAAAGCCGCGGCAGCTGTGATCGGGCCGGCCGGGGAGCGTCTGGCCCGTATCGCGGGGATCCCTCACGTGGGCAATATCGTCCGGGCCGCAGCCCGTACAGGCCTCGGGGCCGTTATGGGCTCCAAGAATCTGAAAGCGATGGTGGCCTTCGGCACGCAATCGGCGCCCCTGGGCGATCCTGACGGTCTTCGCGAGAGCGTGCGGAATGCTCTGCCTCACATCAGGGATGTCACTGAGACCTTCAGCATGTACGGTACATCTGGAGGGGTCGAGAAATACGAGTATCTGGGCAATTTCCCTCTGAAGAACTGGCGAGGTAGCCGTTGGGAGGAGGGTGCAAAGCAAATCTCGGGTGTCCGCATGTACGAGGAGGTCCTTTCCGGCAGGCGGGCCTGCTTGGGCTGTCCCATCGCGTGCGGACGCCACGTGGAGATCAATGAAGGGCGCTACGCGCCTCTCGATTGCGAGGGGCCTGAGTACGAGACGGTCGGCACACTGGGTGGGGAGTGCCTAGTCGACGACCTGGAAGCGATCTGTAAGGCAAACGAGCTCTGCAACTGGTACGGCCTGGATACCATCTCGACCGGCTCTGCCATCGCCTTTGGCATGGAGGCCTTCGAGAAGGGCATCATCACCGCTAAGGACACTGAGGGCCTGGAGCTAACCTGGGGCAACGCGGAGGCCATGGTGGAGATGGTCCACCGGATCGGCAGGAGACAGGGAATCGGCGAGTTGCTCGGCGAGGGGGTCAAGAGAGCAGCTGAGGAGCTGGGCCACAACGCCGTCGAGTTCGCAGTGCACGTCAAGGGACTGGAACCTTCGGCCCACGACCCTCGCCGCTTCTGGAGCCAAGGGCTGTCCTATGGCACTGCGGCGCGGGGTGCCTGCCACAATCGCAGCTGGAGTCACCCCTACGAGCTGGGACTCAGCGCCCCAGAGATAGGGATACTGGAGTCGCACGAATCATACCAGATTGAGGGGCTGGCGGAGTTCACGGCCAAACTGCAGGACTTCCAGACTATGAATGACGCGCTCATCATCTGCCGCTTCACGCAGGTGGGCAACGCTGTGAGCGCTACGAATCTGGTCGACTGGTTCAACCTCATCACCGGCCGAGGCGTCGACATCTGGGATCTGATGGAGATCGGCGAACGGATCTTCAATCTGAAGCGGCTCTACAACACGCGCCTGGGTGTGAGCCGCAAGGATGATTTCCTGCCGCCACGCTTCCTCACGCTGAACAGAGATGACGAGGAGCTGACCAATCAGCTGCCGCCGATGGGGCAGATGCTGGCCGACTATTACGAATACCGGGAGTGGAGCGAGGAGGGCATACCGAGCTTGGAGAAGCTGGTAGAGCTAGGCTTGGATGAGTTGGAGAGTGAGTAGAGGTAAGTGCAGAATCCGGTGCACATAACGACTGGGGATCTATGGACACACACGAACTAGCGACGAGCAATCAGATATTTGTCAGGCCGGGAAGAGTCTCTCAGAAGGACGTGGCCCGGGAGGCCGGCGTCTCGCAGGCCACCGTCTCCAGGGTGTTCACGGCCGAGGAAAGCGTCTCCGAGGAGAAGGTGGAGGCAGTGGAGGCGGCGGCTGAGAAGTTGGGCTACAGACCTGATGCTATCGCCCGGAGCCTGGTGCAGGACGCCACGCGGATCATCGGGCTCTCCATTATGCGGTTCACCAACCCGTTCTACGCCCGGATGATCAGGGACTTCACCAGGGCCGTGCAGGAACGGGGGTACTGGACCCTGCTCCTCAACGTCGCCAACCACGAGGAGATGGAGGAGACCCTGCCGATGGCGCTCCAGTACCAGGTGGACGGCGTGATCGTCACCTCTGCCACCCTCTCCTCCGGCATGGCGGGGGAGTTCGCTCGGTCCGGTACGCCTGTCGTGTTGTTCAACCGCTACGCGCTTGGCAGCAGCACCAACGCCGTCTGCTGTGACAACGTGGAGGGGGCGAGGATGGTAGCCGACGCCTTGCTCGATGGGGGCCACCAGCGCATTGCCTACGTTACCGGTGAGATTGGGAGCTCGACGAACAGAGACCGCGAGAAGGGGTTCGCCGAGCGACTCGAGGAACGAGGCTATGCGCTTGAGCTGCGAGAGATCGGGGATTACTCCTACGGGTCCGGGGCGAAGGCGGCCAGGCGGCTACTGCAAGGCGGCGACCCGCCAGATGCGATTTTCTGTGCTAACGATCTGATGGCTATGGGCGCACTCGATGTCGCTCGCTGCCAGATGGACATTGAGGTCCCGGATGAACTCTCAATCATCGGCTTCGACGATATTCCGATGGCAAGCTGGGACAGCTACTCTCTTACCACGATCCGGCAGCCCATCAAGCCTATGGTCGACGCCACGGTCGATGTACTGATGGACGCCATTGAGAATACGCAGGCTGATCCGGTGCTCAGATGGATTCCTCCGGAATTCGTCGAGCGTGGATCGGCTCGGACCATGGGGACGGATACTGGGCTGGAAGAGAGTGACTAGACCGGGCAAGGAGGACCGCCGGGTTCGATTGTGCTCGGAAGATAGCAGCCACAACAAGGAGGTCGGGACATGGAACTGATCAGACGAGAAGACGTCAAGAAGAAACAGCTCCCCGGGCGAGTCCTTCAGCTCGTCGTCGGCAAGGACGATGCGGTCTCTCAGAGCGACGTGATGACGATGGGCTTTGCGCGCTACTCGGCCGAGAGCGGCCCGATGGAACCCCACCGCCACGTAGAGGAGATCGTCTACATTCTCTCCTCGGAGGATGGCTGGACGCGCTACGGAGGCTGCGGGGACGAGCCGGATGAGCTAGGAGAAAAGGTACCCCTCGAGGGGGGCATGACGCTCCACTACCCCGATCAGGAATGGCACGTCTTCGGCTTCGAGGAGGGCGGCCACGTGGAGATTATCTTCTTCTATGCCCAGTCCGACGTCTACTCGGAGAAGTAAGATATCCCGCCACGCGGGCGTCAGTGCGAAGGTTGTGGCTGGTCGGGAGACCAGCCACCCCACGGGATGCCGGGCTGACCTGAGAGATCGACCTGTGAATGCCGACGTTGGAGACCCCCATTTCCACCGGATCATCGACACGGACACCGCTCTGGAGCGGGTCGCGACGGGGTTCGAGTTCGTGGAGGGGCCGGTGTGGAACCGTGACCAGGGCTATCTCATCTTCAGCGACATCGTGGGCGACTGCATGTATCGGTGGAGTCAAGCTGAGGGCACCTCTGTGTTCCGCCAGCCGAGCCACATGGCGAACGGCAACACCTACGATCGCGAGGGGCGGCTGCTGACCTGCGAGCACGCCACCAGCCGCGTGACGCGTACTGAACACGATGGGAGCATCAGCGTGCTAGCTTCTCATTATGACGACAGAGAGCTCAACAGCCCTAACGACATCGTGGTCAGAAGCGACGACGCGATCTTCTTCAGCGACCCCAACTCCGGCCGCCAGCCGCGCTTCGGAGTTCCCCGCGAGCAGGAGCTTCCGTTCCAGGGGGTCTACCGTCTTGATCCCGATGACGAGTCCGTGACGCTGCTGGTGGACGACTTCGCCAAGCCAAACGGTCTCTGTTTCTCGCTCGATGAAGAGCGGCTGTTCGTCAATGACACCGATCGTTTCCACATCCGCGTCTTCGACGTCCAGGCCGACGGTTCCCTGGTCGCTGGCCGCGTCTGGGCAGAGGTGTCGGGAGAAGGCGTGGGTGTCCCCGACGGGATGAAGATCGACAAGGAAGAAGATCTCTACTGCTGCGGACCCGGAGGCATCCACGTGTTTGATGCCCAAGCCCGCTGCCTCGGCGTGATCTGGATGCCTGAGCACACCACCAATCTGGCATGGGGGGACGAGGACCTGTGCAGTCTCTACGTGACAGCGTCGACGTCGCTCTATCGCCTCCGGATGAATGTGCCAGGTCAAGAAGTCTTCTAGACTGCAGACGATGAAGGGAGGACGAACCCAAGCAAAATGGCCAGGTATTGAGTGAGAGTTGAATCGCTTAGTTGGGTTAGGGCTTGTTTGAGCAAGAGCCCGCCCGCATAACAGACGGAAGAAAAGGAGAGAGGAAAATGCTCACGAGACGTTGGGTGACGGTCAGCGCCGTCCTGGCTGCTGTTCTGTTGGTATCGGCCGCATGCGGCTCGGCGGCCACACCCGAGGTGATGGAGAAAGAGGTAACCCGCGAGGTTGAGGTCGGGCGGGAAATCGAGGTCACCAAGGTCGTCCGGGAGGAGGTCGAAGTGGAGAAGGTCATCACGGCGACCCCAGCTCCTCCTGAGTGCGGTCTTAAAGCGCCTGCCGAGAAGACTAGGATCAACATGATCGGCTGGACCTACCCGATCGTTGACTTCTACGCCGACGAGCTGGAGGTGTGCAATCAGGTCGAGAACCTGACGGTGAACACGCAGATGCTGGATTCTGGTTCCGCTCACGATCAGATTCGATTGGCTCTGTCGTCCGGCACGAGCTCGCCCTACGACATCATCCAGAACGACGATTCGTTCATCGTCGAGCTTGTCGACGCCGGCTGGCTGATGCCGCTTAATGACCTGGTCGAGAAATACCGCGACGAATACAACCTCGACGACATCCCGGAGGGCATTTGGGATACGGCGCGTGTCGATGGCACCATCTATGGGATTCCCATTGAGTCCAACACCATGCACCTGTTCTACCGCCCAGATCTGCTGGAGAAGCACGCTCTCGAGGTCCCGGAGACGTACGACGACGTCATCATGGCCTGCGAGGTGCTGGACCAGGAGGAGAGCATCGATTTGCCGTTCACCATTAACCTCCACGCCGGCTGGGCCTGGTACATTGAATTCCACAACTTCCTCGGCGCGTACGGCGGAGACTGGCTGAACGACGACGGAACGCCGGCCTTCAACAGTCCAGAGGGTCTACAGGCAGTGGAGAAGATACTAGAGGTCGTGGATGCCTGCATGGGGCAGGAAGGTATGACCTACAGCATCGACGACAGTGAGATCGGTATGGAGACCGGCACGCTGGCCATGGTGAATACTTGGGCGAGCCGTGCAGCCAACATGGACGATCCGGAGAAGTCTCAGTTCGTCGGCGAGATCGAGTTCGCGCCAGCGCCGCGCACCATGCCTGATGGGCCGCACGCTGGACCGGCGGCGGTCACTTATTACTCGATTCCCGTGAATCCTAAGGTCGACCCCGACCTGATCTTCCAGGTCATGATGGAGGCCTTGGATGAGGAAAGCCAGCTTGCCGCGGCTGAACTGGGTATCCCGGTGCGGGAGTCCGTATTGGATGATGCCGAGGCCAGGTACTTGGCGCCTGCCCTGGAGACCATCAGTAACGGCGCTGGCATCTATAGTACCCATCCGGCCATCGGCATTGCCAAGACGGCTATCGCTAACTGGTTGCCGAAGGTTATGACGGGGATGAGCCCGCAAGAAGCGCTGGACGCGGCGGCCGACGAATACGTTGCAGAGGCGACCGCGCAAGGCTATTTGGAGTAGCCCACCGCTGGTAAGAGAGCCTGGCTCACGCAAGGGGCCAGGCTCTCTTCCTCAGGTCCTTGGAGGTTTGTGACTATGGACCGAAAGACGTTTTTCCTATTCACGTCACCCAGCATAGCCGTCATGGTCCTGCTGATGATCATTCCCTTTGTCGCTGCGATCTTCCTCGGAGTGAACTATATCACGTACCGGAACCTCAACAATCCGGAGTTTGTGGGTCTGAGGAACTACATCGAGGTGCTGCAGGATCCAGAGTTCTGGGATTCCCTGGGCTTCACTATGCTTTTCATCGCCATCACCGTACCGGCGAACATCCTCATTGGGTTCGGCGTGGCGTTGCTCCTCGACCAAGTGACGGTCTTCCGGGGGGTCTTCATCGCCGGTATCTTGCTTCCGTTCATCGTGACCCCGGTCGTCGGTACCCTCATTTTCCGTAACATGTTTGATAGGCAGGGGCTATACACCTATCTTCTTGAAGCGCTCTTCGACTACAGGTTCCTGATGACCAGCACCACGGTGAAGGCCTTGATCATGCTGCACGGTATCTGGTACGTAACGCCGTTCCCGACGATTGTCCTTTTCGCTGGGTTACAGACCCTCTCGAAAAGCCAACTCGAGGCGGCCGTGGTCGACGGTGCGAACTGGCTGCAGCAGATCTGGTACGTGGTGATTCCACATCTCCGCTCCTTGTTCGTCTTCATCGCGCTGACGGCTATCATGGACGCCTATCGGGTCTTTGACAGCATCTTCGTATTGACCCGGCAGAACCCGATCTTCGACGCAGAGACGATCATGTATTATAACTTCCAGGTGGCGCTGAGTTATCAGCGGCTTGGCAAGGCAAATGCGATGAGCGTGTTGACGGTCATTGGCATATTCATCGTGTTAATCCCCTTTCTAATCTCTACGTACCGTGAGCAAGTGGAGGCACGCTGATGGAACGAACGAATAACCCTCTGGCAAGGCTGTTGATCTATCTAGCTCTGATCGCCTTCACAGTCTACTGCGTGCTGCCGTTCGCGTGGACCCTCTTAAACTCCTTCAAGTATCCACGCGATGCCAACGCACCAGTACCGAAGATCGTTGGCTTTGAGGCCACCCTGGACAACTACGTCGACCTGTGGCTGAACGTGTCGGCCGAGGAGTTCGCTCCGGTCGGTCGGGGCGTGCTGGTGGTCATCGTGTTCCTCGTCATCCTCGCCCTTTTCGCCAAGCGTCTACCGGTGCCCGCTGGATGGGTCTACGGAGCCATTGTCGCTGCCACTGTCGCTACGCTGGTGATGATTCCTCGCTTGGTCAATACAGCCGAGTTCTATGACTATCTCCTGAACAGCATTATCGTCACTGTCGGCACGCTGGCTGTCTCCCTCAGCATCGGTTGTCTGGCAGGTTATGGCTTGGCGCGGTTCTGGGGTGTTCTCTCGGTGGTGATCTTGGTCCTGGCGCTGGCCTTCCGCGCCCTGCCCAAGATGACGTTTGTGCTACCGTTCTACTACCTGGGCCAGTTATCCGGGCTGTATGACACTCACATCCTGCTCATCCTCACCCTCGTGGCCACGAATCAGCCGTTCACCATCTGGATGTTGCGCAGCTTCTTCATGGAGATTCCGCGCGAGATCGAGGAGGCGGCGATGATGGACGGTGCAGGGCGCTTGGAGTCCTTCGTCCGGGTGATCGTCCCCATCGCGTGGCCCGGCATCATCACCACCGGCCTCTTCACACTACTTCTAGCGTATAACGCCTTCCTAATACCCAAGCTTCTGACGCAGACGAACTGGACCCTGCCGGTGGGTATCGCGCAGTTCACGGGAGGGGAGGACCCGGGGCACATCACCCTAGCCGCAGCAGCCGCGGTATCGGCCACCATACCGATAGCCTTTGTCATCATGTTCTTCCAGAAGTACCTGATCAAGGGTTTGGCCTTCGGCGCGGTCAAGGGATGAGATTGCCGTTCAGCTTCGAACGGGGTTGGAGCCAAGCCGACTTGCCGCGACCCCGCTGGTTCCCCGCCGAAGTGGGCCGCTTGCGGCGTGGTATGGTGTTCTCACGCGAAAGGATCTCTGAGTGATGTCAGCAGAGCAGAACAAGGAACTCGTCGCTCGTATGTATGAAGCCATCAACGAGAAGCGAGTGGGCGCGGATTTCTGGGCCGAGGACATGGTATGGCGCGGCCCAGCCGGTATTGGCACTAAGCACGGCCTGGAGCAGTACCGACGGGAGCATCAGCAACCCTTCGCCCGTGCGTTTTCCGACAAACAGGCCACTGACGAGATCCGCATCGCTGAGGGTCACTACGTAGCGGCAAGTGGCTACCAGGACGCCACCCACACCGATGACTGGCTCGGCATCCCGGCCAGCGGCAAGCGGGTGAGGATCCGCTACATGGACTTCTGGCGCGTGGAAGATGGCAAGCTGGCGGAGAACTGGGTGTTGATAGACGTCCTGGGCTTCCTGGCCCAGCTGGGATACGATGTGGAGAGGGTGCTGAAGTTCGTTGGATCCAAGGCTCCGTCATTCTTCGACGACGTTCAAACAGGCTAAGCTGGGGGATGGTTCAAGCGTGACACGGAGATGCGCGGAGAAGCATAGAACTACACCGAGAGACCCTCTCCAGCGCTGTTCCGTGTGTTCTGGAGAATGTCGGTGCTACGCTTGGCGTCGTGCGGAAAGGACATAGGGAATGGCCGTTGACATCCATCGGCATAACAAACAACTCATCGGCATGCTCAGAGACGCTCTCTACGATTGTGACAAGGCCGTGTTGAAGGATCAACTGGGTGACGTATTCGCATCGGATTGTGAGGTTCATCTTGCCTTTCCATTCGAGGATCTGGATGGGCCGGATGGGCTGTTTGAGCGAGGATACGAACCGCTGCTCGCAGCCATCCCCGATCTGGAGCGGCGTGACTTCATCGTGATGGCAGGGCCCGCGAATGGTGCTAGCTGGGTGGGTTGCGCAGGCTTCTACACCGGGGTATTTGAACGGCCGTGGTTGGATATTCCACCAACCCAACATGCTGTTGCCATGCGCTATCACGAGTTCTTTCGCGTTGAGGACGACGAAGTGGTTGAAATGCAGGCCCTGTGGGACATTCCCCAGGTGATGATGCAGGCTGAGGCCTGGCCGATGACGCCCAGCCTCGGCGTGGAATGGGTCGTCCCCGGCCCGGCCACCCAAGATGGAATCGTCAAGGCACCGTACGACGAAGCCAAGTCCGATGCCAGTGTACAGCTTGTGCTGGATATGGTGGCAGGGCTGAAGAAGTCGCCGCAAGGCGTCGAGGCCATGGGGTTGGAACGGTACTGGCATCCCAAAATGCACTGGTACGGGCCAGCCGGGATCGGCACGGCGAGGCATATGTCCGGCTTCCGCAGATGGCATCAGATTCCCTTTCTGAAAGCAATGCCCGACCGCACGGCCATTCTGGACAACGGCTATATGTTTGGTGACGGGGACTACGTGGGCTTTACGGCTTGGCCAGGAATGCGCAGCACCATCAGTGGTGAGGGTTGGTTGGGAATCGCGCCATCCGATCAGAAGATCACCATGCGAAGTTTGGACTTCTGGCGCTGCGAGAACGGCTTGATTCGGGAAAACTGGGTCTTGGTTGACCTGCTCAGTGTATACAGCCAGATTGGGGTCGATGTGTTTTCCCGGATGCGTGAGGTCACGTATCCTCGCCAACGGGCCTACAATATCGGGGGCCGGCGCACAGCAGGTACGTCACAGGGGTAGCGACATATGCAGGCCGAGAAAGACAAGTATAGAACCGGGGCATACATCTATCAGCCGATCGATCAGATGGAGAATATTGCGAACAAGCAGCGCGTGATCGACGTCATGCAGCAAATGGTCCACGCTCCAGTGGCTGAACTGAGCGAAGCCATCCGCGCCGGGTATCATCCCGACGCCGCTCTGCACGTCTCACACCCCATAGATGGATTGGGTGGGCTTGAGGCCATCGAGGGCGCATTGTGGAAGCCGATGCGCCAGGCGATTCCCGATATTGAACGACGCGATGACATCGTTGCAGGTGGACGCTATCGCAACGCGAACCTGGTTGGCTGTCTCGGCCACTATGTCGGGACCTTCGAGAGGGATTGGCTCGGTATCCCGGCGTCACACCATGTCGTCACCGTGCGCTTTGGGGAGGGACATGAGCTTCGAGACGATAAGATCGCCACGAGCTGGGTCTTCATCGACTTCCTTGACCTGATGCGCCAGGTCGGATACTGGCCGATCGCCCCCAGCCTAGGTCAGGAGATGCGCTGGCTGCCGCCGGCGACGCACGACGGTGTGATCTTAACGCCGCAGGAGGACGCCGTGTCGGAGCAAAGTATCCGACGGGTTCTCGAGATGCATCGTGCCCTTGGCGTCTACAGCGGCCGACCTCCTACACGAGAGGTACTCGACGAGATGGAGATGGCTGATCACTGGCATCCGACCTTCATGTGGTACGGACCAGCCGGTATCGGTACGACGCGCGGCCTGCAACAATTCGAGGACTGTCACCAGATCCCGTTCCTAACAGCTTTCCCTGATCGCGGGGGTTCAGACGTGGGCCATTTTATTCGCATTGGTGACGACAACTACGTTGTGACGGGTGGCTGGGAATACTTGCGGGGGACCCACACGGGCAATGGTTTCTTGGGTATCCCGGCCACGGGAAAACGGCTGGTCATGCGGGTCATGGATTTCTACCGCTGTGATGATGAGACAATCGTCGAGAACTGGGTTCCCTTTGACATTCCACACTTGCTGCTGCAGATTGGCGTGGATGTCTTTGGTCGTATGCGCCACCAGTTCCGCCAGCACCGACCGATCAGCGTGAGCGAATGGATTGTAGAAAGATAGGGATGAACCAAGGTGGTCCGTGCGATAGCACGAGGGCCAGGTTCCGGGTCGTGGCATGCGAGCCGGTTCGCAGCATGGAGCTTAGGAGTAGTGATGCAACCCTTTGTGTTTCACGCTAAGACGAAGACATATTTCGCAGAAGGTGCAGTAGAGGAGACGGCGTCGCGGGTGACCGAGCTGGGGGCAGAGAACCCTCTGGTGGTAACGGACCCTGGCATCGTCAGGGCTGGAATCCTCGATCGCGTAACGAGTTCCCTGGAGAAGGCCGGAATCCCCTTTGACGTCTTCGACGAGATTGAGCCCAACCCTCGGGACACGACCATTCTGGAGGGGGCCGATCTGATGGAGCAGGTGGAGGCTGATCTCGTCATCGGCCTGGGCGGGGGCAGCCCGATGGACGCCGCCAAGGCCATCGCCGTGATGGCCACGAACAAAGGGCCCCTGGAGAGCTACTGTGGCGCCGGGGCCGACCCGTGGCCGGTGTCGCCGCCGCCGGTGATCGCCATTCCTACCACGGCTGGCACGGGCGCCGAGGTGAGCGGGGCGGCGATGGTCAACCTCACGGCCGAGCAGAGAAAGGCCGACATCTTCGGCCGCTCCATCCAACCCGCTGTAGCGATCCTCGACCCGCTCTTGACCGTCGGACTGCCGCCGCGCTTGACCGCATTGACGGGCATCGACGCCTTGAGCCATGCTCTGGAGGCCTATACGGGGAAGTACGCTAGCCCGATCACCGACGCGCTGGCGGAAAAAGCGATTCGGATGGTGGTGGACAATGTGCGGCAGGCCTACGCCGACGGGGAGAACCTGGCGGCTCGTTCCAACATGCTCGTGGCGAGCACCATGGCCGTCATGGCGGCTGCCGCAGGACTGGGCGTGGTACATGCGCTGGCGCAGACCGTCGGCGGATATTACGACGCTCCGCACGGGCTGAGCATTGCTGTCTGTCTGCCCTACGGGGTGGAATACAATCTCTTCACCACGCCGGAGAAGTTTGCGAGAGTAGCAGAGATCCTGGGCGCGGAGGTGAGCGGCGCGTCGACGTTCTCGGCTGCCAAGGCGGTGGTGCCAGCGCTCGAGGCACTGCTGGCGGATCTGGATATCGATGCCGACCTCCGTTCGCTGGGCGTGCAGGAGGAAGATGTTCCGAGGCTGGCGGAGATCTGCATGCTGGACGGCTGCACGCCGATGAACCTGCGGGCTTTCAACGAGGACGCGTTCGTCGACTTGTTCCAGCAGGCGCTGGAATAGCTGAGCACGTTCGGCTCTGACGGGTCTACCGCACGGGAGAGGAAGACCTTGAAACACCCCGCTGATTTCATAAAGGAGAGCCTGTCCGAGATCTGGAACCAAAAGCAGATCGGGCGAACCTATGACATCTATCAACACAACGTTCGGCTGCACACGCCGGAGGGTCTTCTCTACGGCCGTGAGGAGGTCATCCGGAGAGCTACGCTCACGCTGGCTGCCTTCCCGGGTCTATCCTACGCCGTCGAAGATGTGATCGCGGCCCAGGAGGCAGGCGACACGGTCAAGGTGGCGTTGCGCTGGACGATGACCGGTCCCAATACGGGCTACACGGTGTACGGCGCTCCCACCGGGCGAGAGGTCACTCGCCGGGGCATAAGCCACTTCCACGTGACGGGCGATCGCATTGTGGAGCACTGGGAGGTTGACAACGAGATCGGCGTGATTCGGCAGCTGGGCTTCGAGCCGTCTGAGCTGGCTGTCACCCTCCCTACGGAGAGGCCGTGCGGCCAGCAGGCCTGGGGCGAGGTCGAGCGGACGTCGGGGCAGACGACGCCCGCGGTCATGCCGCCGAAGACGAGCCCAGGTTTCAGCGTCGAGGATTTCCTGCGCCGTAGCAGGCACGAGATCTGGAACTGGCGCCTGTTGGGGACCATAGAAGAGGCCTACGATGAGGACGCTGCCTTCCACGGCCCCTCGGGCCGCGGGATTGGTGACAGAGAGGCGTTCACAGGGTTTGTCCTTTCACTCCTGTCCGCCTTCCCCGATCTCGCCGTCTTCACTGACGAGGTCTTCTGGAACAATGATGGGGAGGGCCGATACAGGACCTCCGTGCGGTGGACACTCCTCGGCACGCATCAGGGGCCGGGTCCGTACGGTCCGCCCACCGGAAAGCGCGTTCGCGTCATAGGCATTACGAACAACGTGATCCAGGAGGGGCGCATCGTCGAGGAGTGGACTGCGATGGGCGAGTTCGCCTTGCTGAAGCAAATCCACACCCAGGTGAAGAAGCCGCCGGAAGCATCGGCGTCCGTGGACGTAGGAGAGGATCCAATGGAAGCAGAACGGGGTTTGGAAGCGGAAAATGACACACGAAACTGAAGGACAAGTAGAGAATACACCCACGGAAGAGATCACGCTCCAGGGGAAAGGCGATATCAGTGAGTGTCTGGCTTCCGGGCAGGAGAGAGTCCAGAGTTTGGAGGGCTTCGAGGCGTGCTACGTCGACATCGTCGACTATATCATTCGCTGCACGCACCGGATCTGGGAGGAACACGGCGTGGGCCTGATCTACTCTCACTACAAGCACAACGTCTCCATCTGGACGTCAGAAGGGCTGAGCCATGGACGCGAGCGTGTCATCTCGGGCACGCTGCAGACGCAGGCGGCCTTCCCTGACCTTCGGCTTTACGGCGATGAGGTGATCTGGGCGGGCAACGACCAGGACGGTTTCCATACGTCGCACCGCATTACCTGGGTGGGTCACAACACCGGGCACAGCAAGTACGGTCCGCCGACGGGGCGTAAGATCGTCCGTCGAGGCATCGCAAACTGCTTCGTGAAGGAAAACCGCATCGTCAAGGAGTGGATTGCCCGGGATGATTTGGGTCTGGTGCTCCAGCTGGGGTTCGATCCCATTGAGCTGGCCAAGAGGACGGCCCGGAAAGAGGCGGTGCAGAACCTGCAGGAAGAGCCGATGGGTACCGTTGAGCGGGTCGTGGGTCAGGGGCCCCCGGTGGAGTTGGAGCCTCCAGAGTTGGGCGACGGATTCGACGTCGAGGAATTCGTCCGTCGGAGCTACCACGAGATCTGGAACTGGCGGCTGCTGAACAAGATAGACGACTACTACGCGAGCACCATCCTCTGCCACACCGCTGCCAACCGGGAGCTCTACGGTCGGGGCGAGCTGAGGGGGTTCATCCTCTCCCTGCTCGCAGCCTTCCCTGACGCGGCGTTGAGCGTCGATCACGTCTATTGGATCGGGAATGAGGAAAACGGCTACCGGGTCGCTGTGCGCTGGACCCTGCAGGGCACGCATACCGGCCCTGGCATCTACGGCGAGCCCACGGGCAAGCGGATTCATGTTATGGGCATCAGCCATCATGAGGTCGAGGGCGGTGAGTTCGTTGAGGAGTGGATGATCTTCGACGAGTTCGCCCTGCTGAAACAGCTCTATGCCCCAGAGAGCGGAGCAGACTAGGGGATTGATTGCGCGTACGTGTAGCAGCCGAGTCAGGAGAGATGAGGACGACAGATGACGGCAGAGAAGAAGATCCGGGTCAATCATGAGACACTTGAGGCCTTTGTATCCGACTTGTTCGCCCAGGCCGGCATGAAGCTGGATGACGCCGACTTTCACGCGCACGCCCTCGTGCAGACGAATCTATGGGGTGTTGACTCCCATGGCGTGCTGCGCGTTCCAGTCTACGTGGAGCGATTGCGGTCGGGGGCGATGAATCCACGGCCAGAGACAAAGATCGTAAGAGCGACTGGAGCGCTGGAGGTGATGCACGGCGATGATGGCCCGGGCTTCATCGCCGGTAGAGACGCAATGGAACGGGCGGTGGAGCTGGCTGACGAGCACGGCTTGGGCGCGGTAGGCGTCATTCGCAGCAATCATTTTGGTGCGGCGGGCATCTACGCACGCTTGGCGACCGAGCGGGACATGATCGGCATTGCGATGACAAACGTGATCCCCAACATCGTAGCACCGGGGGGGAGCAAACCGATAACGGGGAACAACCCGGTGGCTGTCGCCGTGCCCACGTTCTCGGACTTCCCATTCGTCCTGGACATGTCGCTTTCGAAGGTGGCGGGCGGTAAGCTGCTTCTAGCCAAGAAGCGGGGTGAAAAGATTCCCCTGGACTGGGCTACGGACGCAGAGGGAAAGCCGACAGATGACCCGGAGGAAGCCTTCGACGGCTTCTTGCTACCGACGGGGGGCTACAAGGGGCTCGGCCTCTCCTACGTCGTCGATATCCTGAGCGGCCTGATCACCGGCGGCGTCTTCGGCGACGACATCAGGAGCATGTACCGCCATCAGGATGAACCAAGCCTCACCTGCCACTTCATGATGGCCATTGATCCGCTTGCGATCATAGACAAGGCGGACATGGAAGAGCGCATGAACCGTTTCCACGAGGGTGTGAAGACGTCACCGATGTGGGACGAATCGAAAGAGATGTACCTACCGGGAGAAATCGAATATCTAAGCGCTCTGGAACGAAGGGATAGGGGGATCCCGATTTCAGAGAATCTGCATGATGAATTGAAGGCGTTAGGGGAAGAGATGGGAGTGTCGCACGCGTTGTAGCCGCGCGATAAGGCTTCCGTCACCCAGACTGCTACACGGAGGCCTTCCTAGAAAAGGATGCGTACTATGGTAGCGATAACGATCTCTCGAGAATATGGTAGCGGCGGGAGTGAGATTGCCGCCCGCGTTGGTGAGAAGCTTGGATTCAGATTCTTCGACAAGCGGCTCATCGCTCATCTGGCATCGGACATCGGTCTGCAGCTTGGCGAAGTGGTGGACTTCTCGGCCGACGAATACGAGGCCCGGAATTTCCTCGAACGGCTATTGGAGAGGGACTTTGGGCCACGCACCTGTGCCAAGGTGTCCATCTGGAAGGAGGATGCCTCCGGCGCTCAGGTGGAAGAGGTGCGGGAAATGGACGAACCCGAATGCATTAGCTTCATGCGGAGCGCTATAGAGGGCGCTTACCAGCGTGGCGACGTGGTTATCGTTGGTCGGGGCGGTCAGAAACTTCTTGCAGATCAACCGGATGCTCTCCACGTTCGGGTGGAGGCGCCGCTGAACGAGCGTATCGAGCGGGTCCAAGCAAGGGAGGGAGTGAAGCGACAGGTTGCTCGTCAGAGAATCAAGGAGAGCGACCGGGCCTCCGAGGACTATGTAAGGCGGTTCTATGATGCTGATTGGTCCGATTCGATCCTCTATCATCTGACCATCAATACGGGGAGACTGAGCGTGGAAGAAGCAGCATGCCTTGTCGTCAGGGCGGTCGACTGCCTGGAAATGGTTGATCCTTCTGGCTAAGGCTGGTCTCGAGACAGAGGCACGTAGACCTAGCAGCGTTCTGTTCAGGTTGCTCGCAGGGCGCGAGAGATATCGTGGATTATCTTGTGAGAGACACTAAGGGGTGAGAAGATGAGTGAAAAGAAGGCTCTGTGGTGGCATGAAATACCCGCAACCGAGGTCATGAGACACGCCGAGGAGGAGTGCGACATCGCGCTCCTGCCCATCGGTGCTATCGAACAGCACGGCCCGCACTGCCCGGCGGGGAGCGATACCCTCAACGCCATCGGCATCGCGGAGAAGATCTCCGAGAAGACCGGCGTGATGCTCCTCCCCTCGCCGATGTACGGATCCCATCCGTACCATCACTGGGGAATGCCCGGCACGATACCGCTGACGTACGACACCCACACAGCGATGCTCACGGAGATCGTCAAGGGTGCAGCAGTGGCTGGCTACAACAAGTTCCTTATCCTGTCGGCCCACGGCCAGGTCTCCTCGACCATCGTGGCGGTCCATAAGCTGGGGCTCGAGGGCTACTTCACCCTCTCCCTCCACTGGTACGACTTCCTGCGCGACGACAAGGACGTGCTGGATGACTATATGTGGCACGCCGACGAGGCCGAGACGTCGGTGGCCCTCTACCTGTATCCCGAGTATGTGGACATGAGCAAGGCCGGCGAGGGCGGCGGCGAGCCGTTGATCGACTCGAAGTTCATCATCGCGCCCGGGCAGGCTCCGGAGCCAGGGATGATGTACCACTTCGAGGGTACCTTCGCCCGACCGGAGGTAGAGGAGCTCGCGAACGGCATCATCGGCAACGCGAAGGGCGCCACCCGCGAGAAGGGCGAGAAGCTCGTCACGCGGGTCGTGGGCCATGTGGCCGACATCATCGAGGACATCGAAGAGCGCTATCCCGTCGGGGTCAGCCCGCTGGGCTAGCCGAGGGACATCGGAGGCGTCGCTGGCTCTTGACGTGTGAGGATGGCACAGCGGCGCCTTCCAGCTCTCCCGCTAGAAGGAACGAGCTATGAAACTGAATAACCAGGTATCGATTATTACCGGAGCCACCAAGGGTATCGGAGAAGCATGCGCCTACGAGTTCGCTAAAGAAGGCGCCCAGGTGGTTGTGGTCGGACGTACTGTCTCTTTAGGCGAGGAGGTCGCAAATCAGATCGAGGCAGACGGAGGTCAGGCCCTCTACGTCGAATGCGACGTCAGCCAGCGCGACCAGATTGAAGACCTGGTCGACGCCACTGTCGAGCGCTTCGGCGGTATCGACGCGGTCGTCAATAACGCTGGTGTCAATCACAGAGCGGATTTCTTCGATATCACCGACGAGGAGTGGGATTGGGTGATGAGCGTCGACTTGAAAGGGACGTTCATGCTCAGTCAGTCGGCGGCCCGAGTCATGGTCGAACAGGAACGAGGCGGCTCCATCATCAACATGTCGTCCGTCATGGCGGAGCTGGCGCTCGCCGACCAGGTGCCCTACTGCGCTGCCAAAGGCGGCGTGAATCAGCTGACGCGGGCGATGGCGCTGGCTTTGGCCGAGTACGACATCCGCGTCAACGCCATTGGCCCCGGACCGGTCCTCACCGAACTGATGAAGGTGGTGGTGCATAACGAGGAGAAGCATCAGGAGTTGCTCTCGCGCGTGCCGCTAGGCCGTATCGCTGAACCTGTGGAGATCGCGCGCGTGGCTGTCTTTCTGGCCAGCGACGATGCCAGCTTCTTCACCGGTCAGACCATCTACCCGGATGGCGGACGCATGATCCAGGGTTTCCCAAGAGATATGGAGGAGTAGATGACGGCATGATCCCCCCGAGAGTCGCTTTGATCACGTTCGGCGATGCAAGAGCGCATGAGTGGGAGCATCTCTTCCGTGGCCTGACAGAGCCAAGGCATCGGGAGGCCATGGCCCATTTTCAGAAGCTGCCTGTTGAGCTGCTGGCCTCCCAGGACGTCGCCCGTCTAAAAGGTGAGATCGATGGTCAGGTCGATCGGTTCAAGAGGGAGGGGGCCGAGGCGTTGGTGGCCCATGTTCCCTGTTGGACCTCGCCCAACCTGGTCGTGCGCGGCGTACAGCGCATGGACCTACCCACGGTCCTCCTCTCGAACAAGAGCCCGGCCACCCACGGCACGGTGGGACTGCTCGGCGCTGGCGGCGCCCTCGATCAGATCGGCTATCCTCACCTCAGGGTCCGGGAGGACTTCAGCGGCCCGGGAGGGGATGCCATCGCGGAGAAGGTGCTGCCCTACGTTCGTGCTGCCTCCACCGTGGCTCGACTGCGCGGCAAGATGTTCGGCCTGTTTGGCGGGCGATCGCTGGGTATCGACACCGGCACCTTCGACCCCATGCAGTGGCGGCGCCAGTTCGGTGTGGACGTGCATCACATCGACCAACTGGAGATCATCCGCCGGGCCGACAAGGTCTCCGACCAAGCGGCCGAGGAGATGACGAGCTGGCTGGAGGCCAGCGTGGGCCGCGTCGCCTACGACGGCGAGGCGCTGACGCGGGAGAAGTTGGCCTATCAGTCCCGCTGTTATGTGGCCACCAAGGAGATCATTGATGACATGGGGTTGGACTTCGTGGCGATCAAATGCATGCCAGATCTGACCAACCATTACATACCCCAGTGTCTCACAGCAGCCTTGCTTCCCGGCCCCTTCGACTTCGAGGGGGAGAAGGAGCCGACCGTGATGGCCTGCGAGGCCGACGGCGACGCGGCGCTGACCATGGAGATCCTCAAGAGCGTCTCAGGGGGGAAGCCGGTCCTCTTCGGCGACGTGAGCTACATCGATGCCGAGACACAGACATTCTATATCCCCAACTGCGGGGGGATGTGTGCCTGGTACGCTGGGCGCTCGAGTGACGCAGCCGAGAATCTCAGCCAGATTGAGCTTCGCCCCTCCATGCGGCCGTCGGGTGGGGCGATCACCTATCTCACCGCCTCACCGGGCCCGATGACGCTGGCTCGCCTGTACAGACGAGCTGGCGAGTATCGGATGGCCATCCTCTCCGGGGAGGCTACCGAGATTTCCGCTGAGGCGTACCAGGCTTTTGTGGAGGCCCGCGGGAAGCACCAGCTGCCCACGGCTTTCATCCGTGTCTTGGTCGACGTCGACGCCTTCATCAGCGAGTTTGCCTCTAATCACATCACCGGCGTCGCGGGCAGTTACACCGCGGAGCTGGAACAAGTCTGTCACATGCTGGACATAGAGCCAGTGGTGATGACAGAGTAGCGGAACCGTGGATCAGCGATCCGACTGGAGCATCATGGCACGGAGAACACAGGTATGAATGCGCGAGAGTGCTTCTTGGCGGCAACGGCCCACGAGAAACCGGAACGGGTTCCGGTCGACTACGGCAAGCATATTGGATCCTTTCACAAGAGGGCCTACGAGGAGTTGAAGGCGTACTTGGGCGCAGAGAGCGGAACCCGCATCCTCGACCGGATGGCCCAGAACGTCTTTCTAGACGAGGCGGTCTGCCAGCGGCTGGGCATCGACTTCCGCTGGGTGGTGCCCCATTGGGTGGGCGTCAGGGATGTGCAGATCGACGGGCAAGACGGCTACGTGGACATGTGGCAGACTCCCCATAAGTACACCGAGGTGGGCCACTACTATGCCGTAGCCGGCAATCCCCTGGACGACCCTGACCTGACCATACGCGACGTAGAGGCCTTCGATTGGCCGGATCCGCACAACCCGGCCATGTTCGAGGGACTCGCGGAGCAGGCCAGGGACTGGTACGAGAACACGGGATACGTCGTCGGCGCCGACGGGATCAAGGTCGGCGTTCTGCAGACGGCATCGCAACTCCGGGGTTACGACAAGCTCTTCACAGACTTCGCCCTCAATCCTGATCTGGCCCACGCCCTTCTCGATAGGGTCAGCGGCATCATCAACGCTATGTATCGTCACTACTTGGCCGTCGTGGGACCCTTCGTTCAAGTCGTCTGCATCACCGACGACCAGGGCACGCAGGACTCGCTCTTGGTCTCGCCGGAGATGTTTCGGGAGTTCATCAAACCCCGCTTGCGCGAGCAGATTGCGACCATCAAGGAAGCTGCCGATGTGCAGGTTCTCTTTCATTGCGACGGTGCGGTGCTCCCTCTGATAGAGGATTTCATCGACATCGGCGTCGATATTCTGAACCCGATTCAGACGGTGGTCTCTGGCTTTGGGGACACCGGAGCGTTGAAGGAGCGGTATGGGGATCGCATCTGCTTCCACGGCGGTATCGACGTACAGCAATTGATGCCCAACGCCTCCCCCGCGGAGTTGACGTGCGAGGTGGCGCGACGCATACGCGACTTGGGATCGGGAGGGGGCTACATCCTGGCTCCCTGTCACAACATCAACGTGGATGTGCCGCTGGAGAACGTGATGACCATGTTTGATGCCGCCTGCGAGTACGGCACTTACCCTCTCCAGCTCGACCACGTTCTGAAAGCGTGCGCGTCGCGCGATGATTTCTACTTGGCGGCAGATGTGGAGGTCCCCGCTGTGACCCCGGTTGAGGACACCGGGGCTCAGTCGGTGGGCCAGAAGCTGGAGGCAGCCCCTCCAGCGGAGGTTGTCCGCCGACCATCCGCCCGTCATCTCGACGCCATCGCTGAGTCTGTCGTCGCCGGCGACCAGGATGGTACAGTTCGCGGCGTGAAGGAAGCGCTCGGGGTCGGTCACGACCCAACAGTGATCCTCGACGAGGGCATGATCGCCGCGATGGAGGCGGTCGGTGACCGCTTCGAGCGGGGCGAGGTCTTCGTGCCGGAGATGATCATCGCGGCCAACGCCATGCGGGCCGGGTTGGAGCACCTGCGGCCCAAGCTGATCGAGGCCGACGTCAAGCCGATAGGCACCCTCGTCCTTGGCACCGTGCAGGGTGACCTCCACGACATTGGCAAGAACTTGGTGGGGATGATGTGCGAGGGGGCCGGCTTCGAGGTTGTTGATTTGGGAACCGACGTGGAGCCAGACCGATTCGTGGCGGCGGTGCGGGACTACGAGCCAGACGTGGTGGGCCTCAGCGCCTTGCTGACCACTACGCTACCCGCCATGCGTGAATCGATCGAGGCTCTGGAGGAGGCCGGGATCCGGGACCAGGTGTTGGTGATCGTGGGGGGTGCCCCGGTCACCCAGCGCTTCGCCGATGAAATCGGGGCGGACCTCTATGCCAAGGATGCCTCGGCCACCGCTCGTCGCGTCAAGAAACGCCTGGCTGCTGTCTAGGCTCTGGCGTACCACCAGCTGAACGTGTAATGTGCGCGCGGACATGAGGCGATCGCCATTCTCATCGGCAGCTAACGCTGGTCGTGTAGACAAAGACGATTTGCTGGCTTCGCTGCCGAGCGAATGGCCTGAGGATCTGCTGCCCGAGATCCAGCAATGGGTGAGGGCAAGCGGGCGCAAGGTCGTCGTCCTGGATGACGACCCCACTGGCACCCAGACCGTTCATAACGTCCCCGTGCTCACGCGCTGGACGGTGGCGGACCTGGCAAGTGAGCTGACGAACGGCCTGCCGGCCTGCTATCTGCTGACCAACTCTCGCGGTATCCCTCTGGCCGAAGCCCAGGATCTGAACGCCGAGATTGGCCAGAATCTGTTGGAGGCAGCCCAGCGAGTTGATCGACAATTCGTCGTGGTAAGCCGAAGCGACTCGACGCTGCGCGGACACTTCCCCGGCGAAGTTGAGGCATTGGCCAAGTCGCTGGAGGGAGACTTCGACGCCTGGCTCATCATTCCTTTCTTCCTGGAGGGAGGACGCTACACGGTCGACGATATACACTACGTGGCCGAGGGTGATTGGCTGGTTCCGGTGGGCGACACCGAGTTTGCCCAGGATACGACCTTCGGCTTTCATGCCTCCGATCTACGCCGGTGGGTGGAGGAGAAGACAAGCGGGCGCGTGCCGCATGCGGAGGTCCACTCAATCTCCATCGACGATCTCCGGCAGGGTGGACCGGAGCGGATCGCTGAGCGGCTCGTGGACCTTATCAACGGGGACGTGTGCGTCGTCAATGCCGTCAGCTACCGGGACCTGGAGGTCTTCACACACGGTCTTCTGAACGCCGAGGCTCAGGGCAAGTCCTTTCTCTACCGTACCGCTGCCTCGTTCGTCCGGGTGCGAGCCGGGCTGGGACCTCGTCCGTTGCTCGCACAAGCAGATCTCGACCTTCCAGCCCGTGGTGGCGGGCTGTTCATCGTCGGTTCGCACGTGCCGAGGACCACGGCTCAGGTCGACGCTCTTCTTTCCCAGGCAGAGGTTACAGGGATTGAGATCAACGTCGAGGCGCTGCTCACTGGGGGCCGTCGACAGGCCGAGATCGAGCGCGTAGCACGCCACGCAGATCGTGCCTTGCGCCGCAACGAGGACGTGGTGCTCTACACGACTCGCCGACTCGTGACGGTGGACCAAGTGGAGGATGACGAGAGGAGCCTCTCTGTTGGCCAAAGCGTCTCAGCGGGCCTGGTTGCCATCGTGCGTAGGATCTCGCACCGGCCCCGCTACCTCCTGGCAAAAGTTGGAATCACGTCAAGCGACGTGGCCACCAAGGCCCTTGATGTGAAGCGAGCTTGGGTGCCAGGGCAGATTCTGCCCGGAGTCCCACTGTGGCAGTTGGGCGGCGCCAGTCGGTACCCCGGCTTGACGTACATCGTCTTTCCCGGCAACGTTGGCAGCCCTGATGCGCTGGTCAGAGTGATCAGACTACTGGAAGTTTGAGATGAAAGGATGAGGCTCAACGTGTTTGAAAATCGGCTTAAGCAGATGTTGAGAGAAGGCGAGAAGACGGCAGGGGCTTGGATACAAATAGCGAGCCCCTTTACCGCGGAGATTTTGAGCGAGGCCGGCTTTGACTGGTTGCTCATCGATATGGAACACGGCCCAGGTGATATTCTAACCCTCGTCTCTCAATTGCAGGCGATGAAGGGCACCGATGCATCGGCGCTGGTTCGTGCTCCCTGGAACGACTTCGTGATCATCAAGCGCATCCTGGACACCGGGGTTCACGGCGTCCTGGTTCCCTACGTCAATACCAGGCAGGAGGTCGAGACCGCCGTCCGGGCCTGTCGTTACCCGCGAGACGGCATCCGCGGGGTGGCTGGGAGCCCACGTGCCCAGGGGTACGGTCAGAACGTGATGGACTATCTGCAGCGGGCGAACGAGGAGATCCTCCTCATCACCGCGGTGGAGACCCCCGATGCGGTCGCCAATCTCGACGCCATGCTGGAGGTGGAGGAGCTCGACGGGATCTTCATCGGACCGATGGACCTCTCGACCAACATGGGACACCTCGGTCATCCTGAGCATCCGGAGGTTCAGCGTGCGATCGCCACCATCGAGCGCAAGGTACTGGATGCTGGAAAGGTCCTGTCCACCATCTCCGGCAGTTGGGAGCAGGCGGAACAGCTCTACGAGAGGGGCTACCAGATGGTGACGCTGATGGCTGATGGGATCTCACTTGGCCGGCTAGCCGCAGCAAAGCTCGTGCAATTCAGGGGCGTCTATCGCTGACGGCATCCTCATCTCGCAGCGGCTAGGGGTGCAGGTTACCGTTGGACCAAAGCTTGTAGGTCAGATGTGAGACACCTTGAGCCCCGTATCTGTGCAGACGCGATGAAGTAGGTACAGACCTGGTCACCTGTCGCTGGCGACATGAAGGTGAATTGGCTCGGATCTATCGTGATCCGGGCTCATCCCGAATTCCTCAACCCCAGAGGGATGTTCTTGTGTGAACTGGTCCCGTGCCTTTGCTCGATTATCTTCATTGACTCGACGTACTGTGCTCTGATGTTGCGCTGACCCCGGCCCGGGAAGGTCGCCGTCGTGATCAGGTGGTTCCTCGTGTCCGCACGTTGCGCTCAGGCCCGGCAGCTGGCGTTGCGTCGGGCAACTGTTTGTTGCGAGACTTGAGACTGATGGCGGGAAGCAGCGGTCTTGCGAGACGTATGTTAGCTCCGGGGCGTCCGGTCTGGCTGGACTCCCTGGAGATATATTTATGCCAAGACACCCCTTCTCGCACTGCGACCAGAGATTGTGGAGCCGGCATCTGCCACGCGTATGGTGAAGATTCCTCCGAGGTTGCCCGTTCTTTCCTCCCGATACCTGCTCATAGAGTGGCATAACAAAAACAGATATGGGTTCGATGGCGCCAACAAGAATAGTCCAGAGGCAGGCATGGTCACAGGCTTGTTTACGGGGGCTTGGACGGTGGGTCGCATGGCCGACCAGGTTGCTGATGCTGTCGTTCCGTGTCAACCATCTGGGGCCCCGCCCCCGACCCGCGAGCCCGTGCCCGCAGTCACGTCAGTCGCGCCGTTCACACCCACTCTCACGTGTGCACATCCCTATAAGTATCACTTCATA
>CAZPJP010000049.1:0-26088 GCA_964586915.1 uncultured Anaerolineales bacterium | reverse complement strand
CGAGCGTTTTCCCGGTGTCCGTGTTTATATGGAGGAGATCCAGCGCGATGCTGCTGAGCGTGGCTACGTGGAGACTTTGCTCAATCGGCGACGGTATTTCCCGGAATTGGTGACGGGCAGCCGCGCATCGACGCGACAACGGCAGGCTGCCGTGCGGATGGCGATCAACACGCCTATTCAGGGGAGCGCGGCCGACATCATCAAGCTCGCGATGATTCGGATGCATAAGGTGCTTCAGCAGAGGGATCTTCAGGCGCGCATGCTGCTCCAGGTCCACGATGAGGTCGTGCTGGAGGTACCGGAACACGAGATCGATGTGGTGACCGACGTCGTCCGAGATACGATGGAGAATGCCATCGACCTGGACGTGCCCCTGAAGGTGGATGTGGAGACGGGCCCCAACTGGCTCGATATGAGTTAGCCTCGCTCAGCACACGGACTTGGTCCGCCTCTTGCGGGTGAGGCGTCGAGCGTGCGCCTGGAGCGGTGGACGCCGGGACGGCGGTACTACGGGCCAGTATCTCGCGGCCCAAGTCCCTGCCTGGTTTGAAGCTGTTCGCGCTGCGAAATACTCAGGCAAGTGGGCGTTACCGAGTTTATCTGACCAGCCACTCACTCATGCCCGATGGCGCTAGCGCTCGCCCAGGCGTTCAAGCCACGTCTGGAGCGTTACGCCAATCGCCGCGAGGCTCTCGGGCGCGACTTTGTCCGGCGTGTCCTGCGTTGTGTGCCAGTAGGGATAGTCGAAGTCGATCATGTCGACGGCAGGGATCCCTTTCTGCAAGAAAGGGATGTGGTCGTCGAGGATATGGTGCTTGAGCTGAGGGATGATTCTGTCATCATAGCCCAGTTCGCCGGCAACCTGCCAGATCTCACGGCTTAGCTCTGGATCGGAGTTGCCTTCGTAGTAGACCTGGAGATCGCGGTCACCGATCATGTCTACCAGGACCATCGCTATCAGAGGCGGCTCCCCTTGGTCGCCCCAATGCTCGGCCATGTAGGTCGATCCGACGATCCAGTCCCACCCATCGAGGTACCCGCTGTCCTCGGCATCAAAGAAGGCCAAGTAGATACGGTGCCCGGTGCTGTCGACGTCAAGAACACGGGCGAGCTCCAACAAAACCGCCACCCCACTGGCCCCGTCATTGGCGCCCAGGACAGGTGTGGATGGGTCTTCCTGATCCGCTGCGGGGCGGGTGTCATAGTGGGCGCCGACCATCAGGGCAGGCCCCTCACCCTTTGAGGCGAGAAGATTGCGGATATCCGTGCCCATGTACGCGAATCGCTGCTCCGTCACCTCCCAATCGAGGCTCTCCAGAGCCTCAATAATCATGTCGCCGGTCTTGCGATGCGCCTCTGTGCCGGGGATGCGATAGCCAAGATCACATTGCTCGATGACCCAGGCATAGGCTCGGTCTCCGTCGAAGACCAGCGGCGCCGGTGTGGCGCCGGCGCAGGCGATCAGCAGGCTGCAGACGACGAGAAGGATCATCACGATCTGACGTAGGCTTGGACTGCGTTGGCTCGCTGGCATAGCGTTCAGCTCTGGCTCCTCCATCGATGGCTGAGAGGCACAAGCAGCTCGGCTGGCAGCTTATCAGGCATGTCTAGACGCATTCTCAAGCTCCCGGGTTAGGGCAACCGCGGTCGTCCGTCTGCTGCTCGGGTGGCGTCGTGGGCTGATGCAATCGACTTTGGATCACGTGTCGGTATGCCTCTAGGCGCGCGGCGCGCAGCTCACGCCGGTGTCCGAGCAACCACTTTGCGCCCTCAAGAGCGCTCTGCCAGACGTACTGGCCCAAGAGCCATAGCCGTAGTAGTTCCGCTACCACAACGCCGTGATACTTCCGCGCGTAGCGGATCTTGCTCGATTGAAAGTAGACGTGCCGGGCAGGCGTCACCTGCTCGCTGCTCTTGCCACCGTAGTGCACGATCTCGGCCGAGGGCGTGTAGCCTATGTCCCAACCGGCCTGATGAATGCGTCTACACCAGTCGAGTTCCTCTGAGTACATAAAGAAACCGGGGTCGAGCAAGCCTACATCGCCTATGACTTCGCGTCGCACCAACATGGCGGCGCCGGTGACCCAGTCCACCAGTTGCTCTTCGGCATCCGACACGTCGGCGACGTAATATCGATCCAGGAGATGGCGTGGCATGAGGCCTTGCAGCCAAGTGCTTTCGAGAAAGAGAATGGGGAGGGTGGGGAACCTACGCCGCGAGGACTGCGTCGTGCCGTCGCCGTTGAGAAGGTGCGGCCCGACCAACCCGACCTGGGGATGGGCGTCCAAATAGCCGACCATCTGGGCAAGTCCGTCATCCAGTACCTCAGTATCGGAGTTCAGCAGGAGCAAGTAGTCGCCGCGCGCGAGCCTCAGTCCCTGGTTGTTGGCGCTCGCGAAGCCCAGGTTTGTCTCGTTGCGTTGCAGAATGGCTTGCGGGAAGGCCGCCTCGACCATCTCTGGTGAACCGTCATCGGAGGCATTATCGACGACGAGGACCTCCATACCTGAGGCGTGCGCCCAAGATGCGTACACAGACTCCAGTGCGCGCTTAAGAAGGTCCCGTACGTTCCAGCTCACGATAATCACGGAAAGCCGCGGATGATGGATCATCGTTAGTCAATAGCGGCGGTTCACCGCAAACCGTGCCAGGTCTTCCAAGGCATGGCGGTGTGGGGTGTCGGGAAAGGTCTGCATTAAGGAGAGAGCGTCAGCTGCGTGGTGCTCAGCAAGTCCCATCGCCTGTGCCGTGGCGTTCGATGCTTGCAGGTCCGCGGCCAGACTGCGGGTGGTCGCTTCATCTGCTTTCTGGGCCAGTACCGCTTGAGGGCGGGTGTCCTCCGGCGTTGACAGGGCATAGAGAAGCATCGGCAGCGTCGCCAATCCTTGACGTAGGTCTGCGCCGGCGGGCTTGCCGAGCTCCGACTGGGTGCCCATCAGGTCGAGAACGTCATCGGTGATCTGAAAAGCCTCGCCGATAAGTCTGCCGACGCGACGACTGAGGAGGATGGTCTCCTCGGCACACCCTGCCAACAACGGGCCGACCTCGACGCTCAGCTCGAACAGGGACGCCGTCTTCGCGTAGATCCGTGCGTAGTAGGCATCTACAGAGGGAAAATCCCCGTTCCTGCCGAACATTTGGTCAAGCTCGCCTTGACATATTGTCTCCAACGTCTCGGCGAACCGGGCTACAAGCCTCGTGTTGTTGCTGCGGGCAATCAGTTTGGCGGCGAGCGCGAAGACGATATCCCCCGCCAACACGGTCGCGGTCGTCGACCAACGCGCGTTCAACGTCTGGATCCCGCGTCGTATCAATGCGTGATCAATAAGATCGTCGTGGATCAGGGTGGCGGTATGCAACAGCTCCACCGCCGCTGCAGCGACCACCGCGCTATCGTGGTCCGCGCCCCACGTCGCTGCGGAGAGAAGCACCAGGGCCGGTCGGAGCCGTTTGCCCCCTCCTTCGATGAGAGCCTGCACGGGTTTTTGGATCTCGTCTGGGATGGATTGACACGCTGACAACATCAACGATCGTACTGTTGCCAGATCCTTTCGAAGGAGTGATCGGTACCGCAGCGTGCAGACCTTCAAGGAGCTCCCTGTCTCTATCATAGGTTCTGGCATTATACCACACGGCGCTCATTGCGGTCGCGAAATCAGAGACGGTAGAAACGCACCGCGTTATCGTGGGTGATCTGCGCCACCAGCTCCTTAGCCACGCCGCGCAGTGCCGCAATCCTGCTGGCGATGTGCGTAAGAAAAGCCGGCTCGTTGCGCTGTCCGCGATGAGGCGACGGGGTGAGGTAGGGACCGTCCGTCTCGAGCAACAGCCGGGGCAGGGGGACCTGCTGGGCCACGGCATGCACATCGGTCGCGTTCTCGTAGGTGACGGGTCCGTCGATGCCGATGTGGAACCCCAGGGTCAGAACCTCGTCGAGCAGTCCCGGTCCGCCAGCATATGCGTGAAGTGTGCCGCGTGCGTGCGAATCTCGGGCTTTCCACGTTCTCAGGATGTCAAGCGTCTCTTGATGCGCGTCGCGGTCGTGGATCACTACTGGCAACTGAAGCTCTGAGGCGAGCGCAAGCTGTTGCTTGAGAACCCTGCGCTGCACCTCGGGCTCCGCACAATGCCAACCCCGGTCTTTGATGCGCGGCCAATAGTAGTCGAGGCCGATCTCCCCGATCGCGACCACGCCGGGCTCGGCCGCTAGATCCCGCAGCTCATCGTAGACCTCGGGAGTCATACGATGCGCGTAGGTGGGATGGATGCCGACGGCGGCGTAAAGGCGACAGGCTGTCACTGCGGAGCACCGCGCCAAGCGCACTGCCTCCCTGCTATCTTCCATCGTGGTTCCGGGGACCACAGCCGCGGACACGCCGGCAGCCGCTGCCCGAGCTAGCACTGCTTCGAGATCCTTCCGATATCGATCATCCTGCAAGTGGACGTGTGTGTCGATCATAGATTGTGTCCTTGGGCCCTCTCGCTCCTGACTCAGTGTCTGCGCAAGCGCATATTCGACTGCGCTTCGGATCGTTAGCGCGCTCGTTGCACTTCGGTGGCGCTCACGCTTCGCGGCGCACGACGGAACAATGGCTCGTCTCCTGACGTCCTGATTATACAAGCGATTCAAAGTATTCGCGGATACGAAGCATCTGCAGGGGATCGCGACGTGTATCAGTCACCGACGCTAATCTCCCGCATATGTGGCGCTTATGTGTTTCTAATATACGCGTGTTATAATCCTTTGGTAATCAAAGTCGTTAACGCTACGGAATCGTAGGCGTGGGTGCGGCGGGCGTCTTGTAGCTCGTCTGGGGTCACTCGAAGAGGAAGGGAGCGCGAACACGGGGAAACCTACACATCAGCGTCTCCCGTAGATGGGATGTTTCGGGTATCCTGGCACTGTCCATTGATTCCGTTGGGAGGACAAATATGTTACCTTGGTTCAATATGCAAGATCAGAACATCGAGGAGCTGGTGAGCAGGGTGCCCAGCGAGGTGCCAATTCTGCCGCTTCGCAATACGGTGGCGTTTCCCTATATCGTTATGCCACTGGCTGTGGGGATCCCGCGCTCCGTGCAGTTGATCGAGGACGCGGAGAAGTCTGGACGGATGATCGGCCTCGCGGCGATGAAGGACTCCT
Organism: uncultured Anaerolineales bacterium; assembly: GCA_964586915.1. Lineage (GTDB taxonomy): Bacteria > Chloroflexota > Anaerolineae > B4-G1 > SLSP01 > PWVB01. The sequence continues at coordinate 20,945 of CAZPJP010000049.1, read as the reverse complement.
CGATAGAGGTTCCCGACTCCACAGAAGTTCACGAAGTCGGAACTGCTGCGATCATCCATCGGGTTATGCACTCGGATGATGGGACTCTGACGGTCTTTATCCAGGGTCTGGAGCGCTTCCGGATCGTTGAATGGACGGAGGAGGAGCCCTATCTCAGGGCTCGTATTGAGTTGATGCCGGACACCGTGGAGGAGTCTGTCGTTGAGGAGGCGCTGCGGCGCAACCTGATGGATATCGCGACGCGCCTCGCGGAGCTCATCCCGCAGTTCCCTGATGAGGCGGTCCGGTTTATTCAGCAGTTGAGTGATGCTCGATTGCTTGTCTACCTCGTCGCATCCAATATGCGAATCGAGATGGAGCAGAGTCAGGAGCTGCTGGAGATTGACCATCTCTCTGAGAAGATGCAATTCCTAATCCGGGCGCTAACTCAGGAGCTGGAAGTCCGAGAGATTGGTCAGCAGATCCAGGAGAAGGCCAAGGAGGAGATCGAGAAGAACCAGCGTGAGTACTACCTGCGCCAGCAGATGGACGCGATTCGCGAAGAGCTGGGGGAGGGCGATGAGGGCACGCGGGAGGTCCAGGAATACCGGACCAAGATCGAAGAGGCCGGTATGTCTGAGGAGGCCAAGGAAGAGGCCTTGCGCGAGCTGGCGCGACTTGAGAAAATGCCTCCGCAGGCTGCGGAGTATTGGGTGATCAAGACCTATCTTGAGTGGCTGACGTCTTTGCCGTGGCAGGTGATGACGGACGACAATCTGGGGATCGCCAATGCGCGTGAGGTACTCGATGAGGATCACTACGACCTTGAGGATGTGAAAGAACGGATTCTGGAGTTCCTGGCGGTACGCAAGCTACGACAGGAGCGAGGCCTTGACGAGGTCGTCGAGTCGGATCTTCAGGGGCGCCAGGTCGAAGGAATGGGCGCGATTTTGGCGCTCATCGGGCCACCTGGCGTGGGGAAGACCTCATTGGGACAGTCTGTGGCGCGCTCGCTCGACAGGGAGTTCACTCGCATGAGCCTGGGCGGTATGCGTGATGAAGCTGAGATTCGCGGTCACCGCCGTACGTACATCGGTGCGATGCCCGGACGAATCATGCAGGCGATCAAGCGCGTCGGTGTAAAGAACCCCGTGTTCATGCTGGATGAGGTGGACAAGATCGGTTCCGACTGGCGTGGCGATCCGTCATCTGCGCTGCTTGAGGTACTGGACCCACAGCAGAACCACGCGTTTCGGGATCACTACCTGGACGTGGACTTCGATCTGAGCAAGGTGCTTTTCATCTGCACGGCGAACACGACGGCAACGATTCCGGCGCCGCTCCTGGATCGGATGGAGGTCATCCAGATCGATGGCTATACGGAATATGATAAGGTTCATATCGCGCGTCAGTATCTGGTGCCGCGCCAGCTGAAGGTGAACGGACTGCGAGAAGGAGAGATCGAGTTCACCGACGACGCACTTCGCACGATGATCCGAGATTTTACTCGGGAAGCGGGCGTGCGGCAGTTGGAGCGCAGCATCGGCAAGGCGTGTCGCAAAGTGGCGACGATCATCGCTGAGGAAAGTGAGCGGGACGAGGCGATCGTGGTCGACAGCGACAAGGCTCGGGAGTACCTGGGCAAGCCGCGCTACCGCTTCGAGGCTGCCCTGCGCACCGAGAAGCCCGGGGTGGCTACAGGCCTGGCCTGGACTCCGACGGGCGGCGAGGTGCTCTTTGTCGAGGCGGCGACGATGCCGGGCTCGGATGAGCAGTTCATTCTGACCGGTCAGTTAGGAGACGTGATGCGCGAGTCAGCGCGGATCGCTCTGAGTTATGTCCAGTCGCATTTGGATGATTTCGGGCTTTCTGCACAGAAGGGTAAGGTTCACCTTCACGTGCCCGCCGGTGCCGTACCGAAGGATGGCCCCTCTGCAGGCGTCACGATGGCCACGGCGTTGGTATCGCTGCTGACGGGGCGTCCTGTGAACGCGGATGTAGGTATGACGGGCGAGGTGACCCTTCAGGGCCAGGTTCTACCGATCGGCGGAGTGAAGCTGAAGGTCCTGGCGGCGCATCGAGCCGGACTCAAGAAGATCCTGCTGCCCAAGTTGAACGAAGTCGATCTCGAAGAGATACCTGAAAAGGTTCGAGAGGATATGGAGTTCATTCTGGTCGATGATGTTACCGAGGTGCTTGAGCACGCTCTGCTGCCCGAGGGCGAGGAAGCGGAGCCGCCGGCAGCGGCTGAGCCCGAGTCTGAGAAAGTGGGAGAGCCAGAGCCGGTTGCCGCTTAGGCGACGAACAGGACTTGGACGCCAACGCATTCTATGCGTTGGCGTCTTTTTTCATGCAGGGTAAGATAGGAGAACCTAGGCCCTGTGGCGCCCCGATCCTTCTGAGACACAGCCGCTTCCAGGTGACCCGCACATCGGCGGGGCGTCTGTGCCCAGCGGCTTCAGCTGACGCTCTCATAGTACAAACGAGGAAACTGCTTATGCCTGAGGAATTTGTGGCTTTCTGCGATCGCGATAGTCTCGAAGCAGACTACCTGGCGGAGTTCTTGGAGACTAAGCGCGTTCCGCAGAATCTGTTTTACTTGCTCGAGGGCGCCCACTCCTTCTACACCTATCGAAATGCTGACGTGGCGCAGATCGCGTGGCAGGATGAGTGCGCCTTCTTCGAGGAGCAGCCCTTCTGGTCGCCAGCCAGCCGCTATGCTTTTGTGAGCCTGGGTTGCGGCAACGCAGGCCCGGAGAAGATGCTGCTTCGGCATTTTGTCGAATGTGGGCGTCCGGTGCACTACATCGGCGTTGATTCATCCCAGGCCATGCTCGATCTGGCGGCGGAAACCTTGAGAGAAGAGGCCTTTCGGAAGACCTATGTCCTCGCCGACTTCGCCCAACCCGACTTTCCCGATCGACTTCGGGGCCTTGTGGAGGGCTTCGACGTGCGCATCTACGCGATGATTGGCGGGACGTTCGGCAACTTCGAGCAATCGCGAATTGCGGAGATCCTGTCTGACCTGCTCGCAGCCGGTGATTATCTCTACCTGGATATCGTGCCGCTTCACGAATCCGGGGAGGAGAACGATCGTCTGCGGGCGCGCTTCTCGCGTCTGCCGGAGAACCTGCGGCTTTTCTTTGATCGATTGTTGGCCTCGTTGGGCCTGTCGCGTGAGCATGGGGAGATCGTGAGCTCGGCAGACGGCGACGGTGGCCTCAATACGATCCGCTACACGTTCTATTTTGAAGCCAGCGAACGGATTACCTTCCCTTGTCTCGATCTTGAGGTTGATCTGGCTCCGGGGGAACGGGTGGAGTTGCTCAGTATTCGTGCCTACGATATCGAGTCGCTAAGGCAATTCCTGGCGGACTGGGGATTCGCGTTTGTTGATACCTGCGTGCCGGACGCAGGAGGCCTAGGCCACCTCTGGCAGCGGCTTCTCTTTGTAAAGGACCGCGTGTAACGGGAGGAAAGTATGCGCATCACGAAGGCCGTCATCACCGCGGCTGGTCGAAATCAGCGAACGTTGCCGCTGCAGATGCTGATTGATCGCGACGGTGAGGAGAAATCGGTGCTGGGGATATTGGTCGAGGAAGCGTTGAGCGGGGGCGTCGCGGAGGTCGCGGTCGTCGTGGTTCCAGGCGACGAGAAGCCCTATGCGGAGGTCGTGGGTGACTACCGGGGCCGGGTGCATTTCGTCCCGCAGGAGCAACCGCTGGGTTACGGACACGCGGTCTACTGCGCTCGTGATTTCGTGGGCGACGATCCCTTCCTTCACCTCGTGGGTGACCATCTCTACGTCAGCCGTGAGGAACGCTCGTGCGCCCGTCAACTGGTCAGCGTCGCGGAGGCTGAAGCTTGCTCCGTGTCGGCGGTGCAGGCCACGCGGGAGACGCTGCTTCCCTACTATGGTACGATCGGCGGGCGTCGGGTGGCCGGCAGCCGGTCGCTCTACGTGGTGGAAACGGTGTCCGAGAAGCCGACCCCGACGGAAGCCGAGCTCTCTCTGATTGTGCCGGGCCTGCGGGCAGGTCATTATCTCTGTTTCTTCGGGATGCACGTCCTGACGCCTTGCGTTATGGAGCTTTTGTCCGAACGGCTGCTCGCTTACAAGGGGGCCGACCCGCGGGAGCGCCCCTCCGGCGTGACCCTTTCGGAGGCGCTGGACCTGCTGGCTGCGCAGGAGAAATATCTTGCCGTCGAGGAACAAGCTCAACGTTACGATGTCGGTGTGAAGTATGGGCTGCTTACGGCACAACTCGCGCTCGCGTTGAGCGGCAAGGACCGGGAGGAGGTCCTGACGAGATTGCTGGAGCTCCTTGCCTCCCGGGAGATGGGCCACGGTGTGGCGCCCGGCGTGTCTGCGGGGAGCTGACGATGGCTGGAGACCTGATCGAGATTATCACGTCGGAGGACCCTGCAATCCGCAATCAGTCGCTCAGCGCATTCTGCGGAGATGCCTCGATGGCCACATTGTTGTCGGAGTGCGAGAGACTGGAGGCATTCCGTCGCCAAAGCGACAATCTCTACGAGCGCGTGAGGGCGCTGTTTTTCCTCTATGCCATCCATCGGTTTCACTTGCCGAGCAAGCCAGGGACGCGACATCGAGGCTTGATTCCATACCGGGGGTATGAGCACCTGCTACAACGGCGGTTCGAGGAAGCGATTAACGCCTTCCAACAGGCTGCCGCGGAGGGGGGGCTGAATGAGGGGCTCTCCAGTGCTCTGGCCGAAGCGTACCATCGCCTGGGCTTCCAGACGTTGGCGGATCAGGTGCGACGGAGTGTGCGTTCTGTGCGGGGGAATCAGTGGATGTTCCGCGTAGGTCACCCGGCCGATCAACCCTTGCGGGTGCGGCGTGAGTTGCTGACGCCCACGACGAGAGGCCTCTATCCGATTCTGCATGAGACGACGCCGGTCAGGATGGATTTGAGTCACAGCGGGTGGAGCGATATCTTTTTCCTCGGCATGGACTTTCCGGAGGGCGCGCGAGTCCTCAACGTCTCGATTGACCTGGCAGTGCACGGACGTGATCCAGAGCCGCGCCCACCGGTTGAGGCTTTCATTCGAGTGATCGACAGACCGGTCCTGCGGCTTGCTAGCGTGGACCTCGGTGCCACCGCTGAGATAAGGGATCTGACCGAGGTTTTTGATTACGCGCGGGATTACCTCGGCCTGTTGAAGGGCGCCGTGATCGCCGCCGGCATCGTCCCGCCAGGGATGGAGGGGTCCGGCGAGCAGCTTTCAGATCTGCTCTCTCGGCTGGTCGGTCCGGGTAAGGGGCTGGAGATTGTCAGCAAGGTCAATGGAATCCCTAAAGGGTCCCGCTTGGCGGTATCGACGAGTTTGCTCGCCTGCTTGATTGCGGTGTGTATGCGCGCGACGGGCCAGACGCAGGACCTCACCGGTATCCTGGATGAGCCTGAGCGGCGATTGGTCGCTGCGCGGGCGATCCTGGGAGAGTGGCTGGCGGGATCGGGTGGTGGATGGCAGGACTCCGGCGGCGTGTGGCCCGGGATGAAGTTGATTACAGGTGAGCTTGCCCAGCCTGGGGACCCCGAATATGGTATCAGTCGTGGGCGGCTCCTTCCCAGCCACCATATCCTCGATCTGGACGAAGTGGATGTAGACACCCGTCGTAGATTGCAGGAGAGCCTGGTCCTGGTCCACGGCGGCATGGCCCAGGACGTGGGTCCGATCCTGGAGATGGTGACGGAAAAATACCTGCTGCGGTCGGACGCGGAATGGATCGGTCGCAAGAAGGCGATGGGCATCTTTGACGAGGTCGTCGGACTGCTCAGGGACGGTGACGTGCGGGGTATCGGCGATGCCACAACACGCAACTTCTTCGGTCCGATCGAGACGATTATCCCCTGGGCCAACAACCTCTATACCGTTACGCTGATTAAGCGTATTCGGGCCGCTTTTGGGGATGATTTCTGGGGTTTCTGGATGCTTGGGGGTATGTCGGGCGGCGGCATGGGCTTCATCTTCGATCCCGAGCGGCGAGTGGCGGCGCAGGCTACGTTACTCGCGACGATGATGCGAACGAAACAGGAGCTCGAGGACGCGCTGCCGTTCGCGATGGACCCGGTGGTCTATGACTTCTCTATCAACCGGTGGGGAACCCGGGCCGAGATGAGGTCCGGCGACTTAGCCTCTGGCGGGGGAGCTCGAAACATCCGGGGGCTGGCTCTGATGCCGCCCGGCTACTATACCTTGATGGTTCCCCAACTGCTCCGTCGCGGACGCCACGAGCTCTCACCGATGCGACGAGCTGAGCTGGATGCATTCGGGGCGGTGAGCCGTGCCGATCCAGAGCTCTCGGGTATGGTTCAGACGCTATTCGATCAGCTTCTGCCGCGCTCTGTGCAGGAAACGAGCGATGGGGAAACGCTGGACGATCTCCTGGACGAGCTCGGTTTCGACCGTATTCAGCACGAGGAGATCCGCGCGGATTTGCGCAGCGGGCGGATTGGACTGGCGCAGAACCGGCTGCCCGCCAGCACGGAGATCCGCGACGTGGTGCCCGGTGACGTTCTCGATCTGACAGGGCCGGCTGCTGCCGACGACGCTCCGGCGGGTGAGAGGGCGGCCTTTGAAGACGCCGGATTGACAGCTCTCCGCGACGGACGCGTTGCAGTGGTCTCGTTGGCGGCGGGCGTCGGGAGCCGTTGGACTCACGGGGCAGGCGTGGTCAAAGCGCTGAACCCCTTCTGTAAGCTGGGCGGCGTACACCGCTCGTTCATCGAGGTGCATCTGGCGAAGAGCCGGCGCGTCAGCGAGCTCGCTGGCGCCTGGCTCCCGCACGTCATCACGACGAGCTATCTTACACATAAGCCCATTCAGGATTTCTTGACCAGAGAGGAAGACTACCATTACGCTGGGCCTCTCATCCTCTCACCTGGTCGGACGGTGGGTCTGCGGCTTATCCCGATGGCGCGCGACTTACGCTTTGCCTGGGAGGAGATGCCGCAGCAGCTCTTGGATGAGCAAGCTCAGAAGGTTCTCGAGAGCCTGCGCGCAGCCTTGATCAGCTGGGCCGAGCAGATGGGGGAGGGGTCCGACTACCGCGACAATGTGCCCCTTCAGTGCCTGCATCCGGTGGGACATTGGTTCGAGATCCCTAACATGCTGAAGAACGGGGTTCTTGCGCAAATGTTGAGGCGAAATCCGAAATTACAGACTTTGATGATGCACAATATCGACACTGTGGGCACCGACGTTTCTCCGCTTATGCTGGGGGCGCATCTCCTCTCTGAAGCGACGATGTCCGTTGAGGTGATCACGCGCCGTGTAGAGGATCGAGGCGGGGGGCTGGCACGGGTCGATGGCTCGCTCCGTCTGATTGAGGGTATGGCTCTTCCTCATGAGGAGGATGAGTTTAGGCTCTCCTATTACAACACCAACACGATGTGGATTGACATTGACGGGGTCCTGCGAGCGTTCGGACTCATTCGAGCTGATCTCGACGATGAGGACAAGGTCGCGGCGGCAGTTCGTTCTGTGGCGGGGCGGATGCCGACCTATGTGACATTGAAGGATGTGAAGAAGCGCTGGGGCCACGGGCAGGAGGATGTGTATCCTGTCGCGCAGTTCGAGAAGCTATGGGGCGACATGACCGCGCTGCCCGAGATGGATTGCCGCTTCATCGCTGTGCCCCGGATGCGAGGCCAGCAGTTGAAGGAGCCCGCTCAGTTGGATGGTTGGCTGAGGGATGGATCGGCCGCTTACGTGACGTCGCTCTGCAAGTGGGCGTAGCTCCTCGTGCGTGAGCTCACGCGGCACGGCGACGTCCTCGTAAGCCTGTCGACCAGGGCCTGAGTGGGAGCGGTTTCGAGCTTTGTTGAGGCAGGATCTAGGGCTCTGTCCGGCGTACCAGGTCGCGCTCCAGGTAGACCTCAGCTGCCTCGCGCACTAGAGCGGCCATAAGCGGTGCATCGAGGTCGCGCTCCAATCTTTCGGCCAGGCCGACCAGTTCCTCGTAGCTGGTCCGCCTGGGCCGAAGGGTATCGTAAATCGCGAGCACTTCCTCGTTGCTGAGCTGCGTCAGCTCCGCAGCCCTTCGCAGGTTCTGGGCCAGCTCTACGTAACCGGCGGCGGCCGCGGTGTCCGCCTGCTGGCGGAGGGTCTCCGCGCTAATGCGGAAATCCTCTTCCGTAACCTCACCTCGCAGCACCGCTTCCAGGGTTAGGTTCTCCGCAGGGGGGACACCCTGCGGAGAACCGCTCTCCTGGTGCACAGCGTCATTTTTCATCTCAGTCCTCTCAGTCCTCACTCGTCCTCCTGGTAGTCGATGATCGCACCTCGATTGGCCGATGCAGCCAGCTGCGCGTAGAGCGCCAGGTAGCCGTGCTTCTTCCGTGGCGCCGGACGCTTCCATCGCGCCAACCGGGTGGCAATCTCATCCTCCGTCACGTCCAGGTGCAGACGCCGGCCGGGCACGTCGATCGTGATGATGTCGCCGTCTTCTACGACGGCGATGGGCCCGCCTTCAGCGGCCTCCGGAGAGACGTGACCGACAAAGCAGCCGTTGTTGGTTCCTGAGAATCGTCCGTCGGTGACGACGGCGGTCTTGAGGGCCAAGCCGCGTCCATAGAGTAGCTTCATCGCCGTGTACATCTCACGCATACCGGGGCCACCCTTGGGTCCCTCGTAGCGGATGACGACGACCTCCCCGGCCTGTACGCGGCCCTCGAGAATCGCGTCGTTCGCAGCCTCCTCCGAGTCGAAGCAACGGGCGCGACCGGTGAACGTCAGCATCTCCGGCGCGATGGCAGCAGGCTTTGTGACACCGGTGTCCGGCGCCAGGTTGCCCTTGAGCACAGCGAGGCCGCCGCCGCTGCTCCAGGGATTCTCGAAGGGCCGAATGATCTCGCCATCAGGCTCGGGAGCGTCGGCCACATTCTCCGCCATTGTCCTGCCGGTGACGGTCATCGCATCGCCATGGAGGAGTGGCAGCAGCTGTTTCATCACGGCGGGAACGCCCCCTGCCTCGTGGTAGTCAGGGACATTGGGCGCTGCCGCGGGGAAGATCCGCGCGATGTGTGGGGTGCTCCGACAGAGCTCCTCAAACCGACCCATCGACAGGTCGATGCCCGCCTCGTGAGCGATGGCTGGGAAATGTAAAGCGACGTTGGTGGACCCGCCGATCGCCGTGCTCAGTCGGATGGCGTTCTCAAGGCTCTCTTCTGTGATGATGTCGCGGGCCGTGATGCCGGTTCGAAGAAGCTCCACGATCTGTCGCCCCGAGGCCTGGGCCGCGCGCAGCCGCGCAGCCTGGGTCGCTGGTATCGTCGCGCTGCCGGGCATGCTCATACCGAGGGCTTCAGCCACGCTGCACATCGTGTTGGCCGTTCCGAGGAACGAGCACGAGCCGCAGGTTGGCGCGGCGCAATCCTCGAGCTGGAGGTAGGTCTCCTCGTCGATCTTGCCCGCTTTGAGCATGCCCAGCCCCTCGGTCAGGGCCGTTGTGTCGGCGGCTCGCTCGTCGAAGGTGCAACCGCCCTCCATCGGACCTCCGACGATGACGATGGCGGGGACATCGAGACGCGCCGCCGCCATCAGCATGCCCGGTACGATCTTGTCACAGGAGCAGAGCAGGACGACGGCATCCAGCCGATGCGCCTGCACCATCATCTCGACGTCGTTGGCGATGAGATCGCGGCTGGGTAGGATATAGTGCATGCCGTCGTGGCCCTGGGCGATCCCGTCGCACGGGGCCATCACGCCAAATTCAACAGGCGTGCCGCCTGCCTGGAAGATGCCCTGCTTGACGTAATCGGAGACGAGATTGAGGTTGTAGTGTCCGGGGACGACCCGGTTCCAGGAGTTCGCCACGGCAATCAAGGGTCGGGCGAGATCGTAATCTGAATAGCCCATGGACTTCCACAGGGCACGGTGCATCGACCACTCAGGTTGTTCTAGGATGTCTTTGCTACGCCAGGTCATGATTGTTCTCCTAACTGGGGAATATTTACTATGACGACAGACTCGCAAAAAGCACTATCCGGGATCTCTGTCGCATCGCTGCCACCCGCTTTGCTCAGGCGGGCAGGACTTGCAGCTCGGTTGGCGGCTTGTCGGGCTCTACCGACTCCGTCTCACGTCGGTGGAGCAGGGTGGTCTGCACGATCAGCCTCAGCCGCGCCGTGTTGTCGATACGGACGGGCACCGGTGAGGTCGGGAGGTGTTGCGCATATCGCGCGGCGTTCTGCCCGATCTGGCGATAGGCCTCCAGGTCCAGGTTGGGGGACATCGAGAAGAGCTCCAAATTCTCTAGAGGTGCAAGGTCCCGTTGGTGGATCACGGTCGTGCCCTTTGACTGGATCCCGATTGCCACGCCGGAGCCGCTCAACTGGGCACCGGTATGCCCGATAAAGGCGCAGTCCGATGTATGGTGGACGCGCACGACTCGGGTGGGCAGGCCTTCGTCGGCAACGCCCTGGATCAGGGAGTTGAGCACGGTACGAAGATCGAGTCCACTGAGGGTCCTGTGAATGCCGGTGCCAAAAGCAGGGCCTACTGCGATGATCACCTCGGGCCTGTCGCCCGTCGCGGCGACACCCACCGACCTCAGCCAAGGAGGACACGTTTCGCAGTCAAGCTGTGCGAGGAACTCCCGTGGGTCCCAGGCCTGGGGAATCGACTGCAGCTTTTGCCAGCGCTGGCCCTCCACACGATAGCCGGTGCCGGGCCCGCGATAGTCATTGGCGTCCGTCAATGCGTTCAAGACGTGAAACTCACCCTCATCGTCTACGGCGAAGATCCCCGACGTCTGGAGGTAGTCGCCGATTACGCGTTGACGCTGCATCTCGAGGAGGTTGGCAGCTACATCGGCGAATCCCGCCTCGGCGAGGGTCCGGATGACCTCGACAACGGTGATGGGACCCTCCAGCAACATCTGAGCGGCCTTGATATCGGCAATTCGATCGCGATCCGGCATATCCTTACTGCTGTAGGCGCTCACGGCAGCAGCGACCTCCGTGTCGCTGATCTCGGCAAAGTCGAAGGCGTCAAAGACGGCCTGGATGGCCCGTGCACCCCGCTCGCGTACCTGCAGGACGTTGGCTTCCTCGATCGGCTGAATGCCACCGTCGACGCGCATATCGCGCTGGATAACATACCAATCATCGAGCTCCGTCGTGTCGAAGTTGCCGCCGCCGAACATGTTGTCATACCGCGGTATGATCCCGTAGCCCGACGTGACGAAGTCGGTGCCGGGGATGAACTGTAGCATCAGCTTGGCGCTCTTGCGCATCTCTGAGTGGGAGGCCAGCGCGTCATTGCCAGCTGCGACCTCGAGGCCCAGCATCATCGCGATCAGGTTCTCCGCCAGCACCGCCCGCACCCCGCCGGGCAGCGCCTCAGGCAGAGCGATGCAGCTGATGGAGCCGTTCTGCGTGCCCTGACTGCCGGCGCCTCGCGTGACGAGGAGACAGCGCGCCTCAAGGTAGAGCATCGACTTCCCCTCAGCGTGGCCCATCAGCGCCTCGGAGCCTGTCCCCGAGGTGAAGCGGGTCTTGACACCTCGGCTTGCATACGCAGCGGCCAAGAAGGCCTTTGACCACGGGGTGTCGTCACCGTCGACGAACGCCCGCTCGGTGCCGTAGACAGAGAGGGTCTCCGAATACGTTGTGAGCCCCCGGAAGCCCAGGCGGAGATTGGTCGCCTCTTCTACTGAGCACTGCGTGAGCACCCCGCCGCGCCCGATCTGCGATCCTACCAGAATCGCCAGCGCATTGAGGGGGGCATAGCGGCTGACGCCGACGGTGGTCTCGACCTCGCCGAAGCCACGTAGGGCCGCTTCGGCGGCGTCCGCTGCCAGAAGCGCCGGATGCTCTTTGCGGTTGGTCACGTGGGCCTGATTCGCTGGTGTGCGGCGGGCGCGCATCTTTGCCAGCCCCATCATCATCTCCAGGACGTTGAGATGCTGCACGATCTCGACGAGCTTGGCCGCGGTGCAACCGCGGGTGAGTGCCAACACGTCATCCCGCGAGACGTTGACGTCCACCAGCATCCGGGCGATGTCCTCCGATGGCGTGGCCATCGCGCGCTCCGCTGCGTCCAGATCCAGGCCGTGGCGGGCGATAAAATGGTCGATCAGGTCGAACGCTTCACGCTTGATGCCATCCATCTCCACCACCGCACCCTCGATAACTTTCAGGCTGGGCTTCGGATCAGCGGGACTGTCCACCGCGATGAGTCCCGCCTCGGACCAAGGCTCGATAAAGGTCTCGCGGTTCACGGGGCGCGTCTGACGGCGCATAAACCGCTCAGACGCGGTCGCAGGCGCCGCCTGCGGCTCAGGCTTTCGTTCTGACATCGCATGATCTCCTCTAATGCAGCGGTCCCGCGAGTTCAGCAACCCGCGGAACCGCCCTACGCTACAAGTAAGCTAGTTGAGAACAAAGGTACCCCTTAGGCGTATGTCGCGTGAGGAGCTCCCGACGAGCACCCCGAACTCCCCAGGTTCGACGGTCCACTGTGCTGCATAGGGATCATAGAAAGCGAGGGCGCGCCTGTCAAGCTGGAAGGTGATCTCGGCACTCTCGCCTGCGTCGAGCGCGACCTTCTCGAAGCCCTTGAGCTCCTTGATCGGCCTCACCAGCGACGATAGGTTGTCCCGCACGTAGAGTTGCACTGTCTCGCTGCCGGCCCTGTCTCCGGTGTTGGTGACGACAAGGGTGATGTTGAGGGTTTCTCCCTCCATCTCCTCGGGCAGCTGGAGATCGCCGTAATCGAAGGTTGTATAGGAGAGGCCGAAGCCGAAGGGTAAGAGCGGCGCGATCTCCTTCCAATCGTAGTAGCGGTAGCCCACAAAGAGGCCCTCGCCGTAGCGAACCTCGCGGGTTCCCGGGTAGTTAACATAGGAGGGATTGTCCTGATAGCGTCTTGGGAAGGTCACGGGCAGCTTGCCCGAGGGGTTGACCTCGCCGGTGAGCACGCTGGCGACGGCGCGTCCGCCCTCCTGACCCGGATAATAGGCCAAAATCACGCCTGCGACCTCGTCCACCCAGGGCATCGCCACCGGGGCGCCGCAGTTCAGTACCACGACGGTGTTGGGATTGGCCGCAGCGACGGCGCGGATAAGCTCGTCCTGGCGACCGGGCAGGTTCATATGCGGTCGGTCGTGGCCCTCTGACTCGAAGCCCTGGGGCATGCCCGCGAAGATCAGCGCGAGGTCCGACTCCTCCGCCAGGGCCGCCGCGCGGGCGATCCGATCGTCATCCTCGGGCAGCGGGTCGTACGCCGCCAGGACGCGGACCTCGCGGAGCGTGACGGTGCTGGGTTTCACGTACTCAATCCGGACTTTGTAGATGCGCCCTGCCTCGAGATCGCGGTGAGCGCTCCCAGTGGCGACAGGATGGCCGTCGCTGGCTTCATCGGCGGCGACCTCGATCAGCAGCTCATCGTCGAGATAGAGGCGGCACGTCCCAGAGTTCCGGAGTTTGAAGGTATGGCGGCCCCTCTCCAGGACTTGGAAGGCGCCGGTCCAGCGCACGGAGAACGCCTCTGGGTCCACGCCTTTCGGCAGGTTCAGACGCCAGTGATCCACGTAAGGGTCGAGACGCTCGGCTACGGGCTCACCCTGGAGTGTCTCGTTGTTGTAGAACTCCGCCCAGAGCCCGGCCCGCTCCTTGCCGGGTGCGGGAAGCTTAGGCTTGAGGGGTGGGAATTCCTCGTAGTTATCGCAGCCCTGTGTATAGCGGATCGTGACCGCGTCTCCCAGCTTCTCCCGAAGTCCCTCAAGAGGGCTGATCCGGTACGGAGGCTCGAGGTAGGAGCTCCCACCGCCACCAATGCGCGCCTCGGCGGCGTTCGGCCCGATCACCGCGAGGTTCGTGACCGTCGTCATAGGCAGCAGGTCGCCCTCGTTCTTGAGAAGCGTGATCGACGCCTCGGCCAGTTCCCGTGCGAGCGCCTGGTGCTCGGAGCTGTTCGCCGTTCCGGCCGGCAGCTCCTGATCATCCATCTTCCCCGAGCAGATGATCATCCGAAGGATGCGGCGCACGGCATCGTCGATGACGACGTCGTCGACCTGCCAGGTGCGCACCGCTGCCGTCAGGAGGTCACCATAGTATCGGGCGGGCCCGGGCATCTCGATGTCCAGGCCGCCGGTCACCGACTCAACCGTAGTGTGGTTGGCGCCCCAGTCTGAGATGACGACGCCCTCATAGCCCCACTCGCCTTTGAGGATCTCGTTCTGAAGATGATCTTGCTCGCTGGCATAGACGCCGTTCACCCGATTATAGGCGCACATCACCGTCCACGGATCGGCCTCTTTGACCACCATCTCGAACTGTGCCAGGTAGATCTCGCGCAGGGTGCGCTCGTCGACAATTGAGTCGCCGCGCATTCGCTCGATCTCCTGGTTGTTGCAGGCGTAATGCTTAAGCGACGCGCCGACGCGCTGGCTCTGAAGCCCGTGGACCCAAGCCACGCCTATGCGTCCGGCGAGGTAAGGATCCTCTGAGTAGCTCTCGAAGTTGCGCCCTGCTAAGGGTGTTCGCACGATGTTCACACACGGGCCCAAGAGAATCTCGCATCCCATCGCGCGAGTCTCCCTGGCGAGGGCGACGCCGACGCGCTGAATGAGCTCAGGATCCCAGCTGGCTGCCATCGAGACACCCGTTGGGAAGGAGGTCGCGGGGCCGCTGATGCGCTCAGGGCCCGTTCGGTTCGCACGTACGCCGTGGGGGCCGTCGGTCATCGTCAGCGAGGGGATACCAAGCCTTTCAATGGGCACTGTCTGCCAGCTGTTCTTCCCGGAGAGAAGTGAGACCTTCTCCTCGAGCGTCATCTCTTCAAGCAGCGTTTCGACGCGGGCGTCGAGTGTCTCAGGATCCAACAGGGGTCTTGTCATGGTCTGGTCTCCTTAGCGTAGCGTCTTGTTTCCGCACGTTCTGTGTGTGCGCAGCGCCCTATGGCTCTGGTCTGGATGTTAGTATACTCGAATCGCCGCATTGCTGAAAGCTCCTGACCGTGGCTGTTGCCGTCAAGGTTCCCCTTCACCTGGTAGACGATTTAGCGGACCTGAGGGTCGACCTAGTCGAGAGGGACTCGTCGCGTATGAGGTTGCGTGAAAGTGTGATATAGTGGTCACCGTAAGTCTTCCTACACGATAGAGAAGGAGTCAAAGCAGATGAGTTCGATCAGGGTTACGGTGTGGAACGAGTACCGTCACGAAAAGACGCATGACGAGGTCGCTGAAGTATATCCCAATGGGATCCACGCAGCGATCGCGGATCACCTGCAGGGTGAGGGGTTCGACGTCAAGACCGCGACGCTCGATGAGCCCGAGCATGGGCTGACTGAGGAGGTCCTGGCTGACACGGACGTGCTGATCTGGTGGGGGCATATGGCCCACGCCGATGTGAAAGACGAGATCGTGGATCGCGTGCACCAGCGCGTGCTTGAGGGGATGGGGCTGATTGTGCTCCACTCCGGTCACTTCTCGAAGATCTTCAAGAAGCTAATGGGCACGACCTGCAACCTGAAGTGGCGCGAGATCGGCGAGAAGGAGCGTGTTTACGTCGTGGAGCCCGGCCATCCCATCGCTCAGGGATTGGGCGAGTACTTCGAGGTACCCCACGCAGAGATGTATGGTGAGCGCTTTGATATCCCGGCGCCCGATACCCTTGTCTTCATTAGCTGGTTCGAGGGTGGGGAGGTCTTCCGTAGTGGGTGCTGCTATCATCGCGGCGCCGGCAAGGTCTTCTACTTCCGGCCCGGACACGAGACCTATCGAGTCTTCTATCAGGCCGAAGTGCTTCGGGTCATCTCGAACGCCGTGCGCTGGGCGGCGCCGGTCGCCGGTCCGGAGGTCACCTTTGGTCACCGGCCCGAGCCGCTTGAGGCTGTAGAGCCCTACGAAGGGTAGCCGATATGGTGAAGCCACCTGTAGCACTGCAGCTTTATTCGGTGCGCGCGTATGCAGAAGACGATTTCGAGGCCACGGTCCGGCGGGTGGCCAAGATGGGCTACGCTGGCGTGGAGCCCGCAGGGTTTCCCGGCACGACGCCAAAGGAGGCCGGCAGGCTTTTCCGGGAGCTGGGACTCGCGGTGCCCAGCGCTCACTTGCCTATGCCGTTGGGCGAGCATCAGCACGAGGCGATCGCCTCGATGCAGGCAATTGGGTCGACACGCATCGTCTCGGGACAGGGACCCGATGCCTTTGTCTCGCTCGATGAGATCAAGCGCACATGCGAGCGCTTCAATGAGGCAGCTGCCGTGGCCCGCGCCAATGGTATGGCCTTTGGCATTCATAACCACTGGTGGGAGTTCACGCCGGTGGAGGGAAAGATGCCCTACCAGGTTATGCTTGCTCACCTCGATCCCGACGTTTTCTTCCAGGTCGACACGTACTGGGTTCAGACCGCTGGCGCCGATGTCGTCGCTGTGCTGAAGGAACTGGGTGATCGGGCGCCGCTGCTGCACATCAAGGATGGTCCTTGCACGCGAGGAGAGCCGATGACCGCGATCGGCGATGGTGTTATGGATTTCCCGCGGATCCTTGAGGCAGCGGGAGAGACCCCGGAGTGGTTGATCGTCGAGCTCGACCGGTGCGCCGGTGATATGATGATCGCCGTGGAGAAGAGCGTCGCCTACTTGGTTGGTGAAGGGCTGGGGCGCGGCGGAAGCTAAGTTGCATCTGTCCTCCACATAGCGCGAAGCGAGAGGCCAGGTACCTGGCCTCTCGCTTCGCGCTTACGGGCCGGACGCCGGCTCGACCTGATCAGGATCGAGGTTTCAGTAGGTCACGTCGATCTGACGCTTGGTCTCCGCGGACTCCAGGATCGCGGCGGCGACACAGTCAGCGCGGTAGCCGTCCTCAAACGTCGCGCCATACGGGGCGACGTCCTTGTCGTTGACGATGCAATCAAGGAGATGGGTCAGCTCGTGGACAAAGGTGTGCTCCCAGCCGATGATGTGGCCTTGGGGCCACCAGTTCGACCACCACGGGTGGTCGGGCTCGCTGACCAGGACGTTGGTGAACCCTTGCGTCTTCTCTGGCTCTTGACCGACCCAGTGCACATCTAGCTCGTTCAGCCGCTCCAGGTCAAAGACCAACGTGCCGTTCTCCCCGTTGATCTCGATGACCTGGTGGTTCTTGCGACCGGCCGCGAAGCGTGTGGTCTCCAGCGTGCCGATGGCGCCGTTCTCGAAGCTGACGGATGCTACGAAGGCATCGTCGACGTCCACCGTGCCCATCGTGCCATCATTTTTTGGGCGTTCCTTGATGAAGGTGCGTGTCATCGCAGCTACGGCGTCGATCTCACCCACGAGATAGCGCGCGAGGTCGATGATGTGCGTCCCAAGGTCCCCGAGCGCTCCGCTGCCCGCCACGTCTTTCCTGAGTCGCCAAATCATGCCCATATTGTAGTGGGGCATAATCCACTCCTGCAAATAGACGGCTCGACAGTGGTAGATCCGGCCAAGCTTGCCGCTCTCGATCAGCTCCCGCGCCAGCCGAATGGCCGGCACGAAGCGGTAGTTGAAGCCGACCATATGCTTCACGCCCGCTTTTTGAACGGCATCAAGCATCGCCTTCGATTCCTCAGGATTGCGACCTAGGGGTTTCTCGCAGATGATGTGCTTACCGGCCTGGGCTGCTGCGATGGAGGGGTCGCGATGGACGTTATTGGGCGCGCCGTTGTCAAAGAGCTGCACCTCGTCGTCCTTGAGCATCTCCTCCCAGTCCGTGTAGTACTTGCGATAGCCATACCTCCGGGCCGCTTCCGCGACGGCATCCTCGCTGCGACCGCAGATCGCGGTCAGCTCTGGGATCGCCGGAGGCGGGTACATCATATAGGGGATCTTCTTCAGTGCATTGGTGTGGGCCTTGCCCATAAAGGCGTAGCCGAGCATCCCAACGCCGACCTTCGGCGCTTCCCTCTCGGCTCGCGCCCCGGCCATTGTCGTGAAACCGCCACCTTCTGCCATAGTGTCCTCCTTGCTCACGTCTGGGCTATAGGTGCTATTCGTTGCTGAACGCTGCGTCGAAGGCGACCTCTGAGGGCTTGAAGTCCTGGCGTCGGACCATCGCGAGCGCTTCGGGCGCGCCGTACTCGCGGTCCATACCACTATCCTCCCACTCGATCGACAGCGGTCCGTCATAGCCGCTTCGGTTTAGGGCCCGGATGATGGGATCCCACTCCACATCACCCCGTCCTGGCGAGACGAAATCCCATCCACGTCGCGGGTCCCCGAAGTCCAGGTGCGAGGAGAGAATGCTATTTCGGCCGGTCAACTGCACGCGCGAGTCCTTGACGTGTACGTGGAAGATGCGATCGCCGAACTCATCCACAAACTCGACGGGGTCGATGAACTGATGGATGAAGTGGCTCGGGTCGAAATTAAACCCAAAGCTCGGGTGGTGGTCGATCGCGTCGAGGGCGCGGTGTGCGGTGATGAGGTCGTAGGCGATCTCGGTGGGATGCACCTCCAGCGCAAACTTGATGCCCTGGTTCTGATAGACGTCGAGAATCGGCGTCCAGCGGTCGGCGAAGTCCTGATAGCCCGCGTCGATGTCGGCCTGGCTCGTCGGCGGGAAGAAGTAGAGCATGTGCCATACAGCACTGCCTGTGAACCCGTTGACGACGTCGACGCCAAAGAGCTTGGCGGCCTTAGCCGTGTCCTTGATCTCCTCGGCGGCGCGCTGTCGCACGCCTTCGGGATCGCCATCGCCCCAGATCCGTGGCGGCAGGACGCCCTTGTGTCTCTGATCGATGGGGTCGCAGACGCACTGACCGACGAGATGGTTGCTGATGGCGAAGCACTTCAGCCCGTACTTATTGAGAATGTCCCAGCGTCCCTGTACATAGGCGTCATCCTCCAAGGCCTTGTCGACCTCGAAGTGATCGCCCCAACAGGCCAGCTCGAGACCGTCGAAGCCCCAATCGCTGGCCTTCTCGGCGAGCACCTCAAGAGACAGATCCGCCCATTGCCCTGTGAAGAGTGTAACGGGTCTAGCCATAGGTTGTACTCCTTTCTCTGAGGAATGGACTAACACATTGCAGTGTACTGTGAAATGGTGAGCAGCGCAAATTCGACCGGGCCGCGCGACGAACCGGTGAGCGGGGCCGCTTAACCTGATACCGCTGTGGGGGATCAGGACGAGCAGCTAAGCTAGGCTCAAGGATTGGCGCCAAAGGAGAAGATCGCTCAAAGTCTGCTCGAGTTTGCGTGTCGTGAAGCCGAGACCGCGGCGGGCTTTCTGAGAGCTAAAGTGGGCGTTTTCGCGGAGGGTATTGAGTGAATAGGGCGTGTACTGAGGCGTCATCCCTGTCAGCCTGTAGAGGTGCTGCAGCAAGTCTGCGCAAGCCAGGGCCACACGCCACGGCAAGATGACGTGGGCAGAGTGAATGTGGGCGATCTGTTGGATCAGAGACTTGGCCTCAACGAGGGTGGCGTGAGTCCCAGCCAAGATGTAGATCTCGCCACGCTGTCCCTCCCGCCCGGCGAGTTGCAGACCCCTGGCGATGTCGCGGACGTCGACGAAGTCGTAGGCGCCGGGCACTAAGAAGTGAAGCCGGCGCTTGGCAAAGTTGAGGAGCGCGCTGCCCAGGAGGGAATCGAGGTAGTCGTGCGGTCCGACGATAGCCGTTGGACAGACGATGACCGCGTCAAGCCCGGCGCTCACAGCATCGAGGACAGCAACCGTGCCCATGGCTTTCGTGTAGTCGTAGGTGCCTGCCGCATTCTCCAGCGCAAGAGGCGTCGTCTCGTCCACCACGACACCCGCCGGCATACGCTGGAAGGCGTGAATGGAGCTGACGTGGACCATCCGGCGCACATCAGCGTTCAGGGCTGCGGTGGCGACATTGTGGACTCCCTCGATGTTGACCCGGCGCATCAGTGCCTCAGCCCCCGGCAGGATCGAGATGATACCGGCCAAGTGGTAGACGGTCTCAACACCGACCATCGCGCGGTCGAGCGAGGCGGGGTTCAGCACGTTGCCCTCTACTTGCTCGATCGCTAATCCCTCCAGCACACGCGTGTCATCGTTGGGCAACACCAACGCCCTGACCGCAGCACCGTCGGACGCAAGCTGCCGGACCAACACATTGCCGAGGTGCCCGGTGGCACCGGTGACCAGGATCATGTCCTCACCTCACTCTTTCTGTTCCGTGTCTAGCACGTCTGACTCGCGGTTCCGTCCCAGACCGCCAATGAGGAGTCGGATGCTTGTCTCGGCGATCTCGCTCCAGTCGACATCGTGCGGATCCAACAGGCCCTGGTAGAAGAGGCCGCTTGCGAGAGAGAGGATCACCTGCGCGGCGGCCTCCGGGTCGACCGGACGGAAGCGCCCTTTATCGATGCCTTCCTGGACGAGCGCGACAAAGCGCGCTTGGACGCTCTGATAAGGTGCCAGCATCACCTCACGGACCTCGGGGTCCCGACTGGCTTGAGCCCAGAACTCGAGGAGCAGTCCCCGCCTCGATCCCTGAGACGCTAACACAGTCTGAAAGCGGTGGGCCATCGCGAGAAGCTGGGCATCTGGCGCGCCTCTTTCCTGCAGGACGTCAGCCAGTGAGGTGTTGAGATCCTCAAGCCACCTCTCAGCCAGCGTTAGGAAGACCGCCTGTTTACTATCGAAATGGTAGTAGAAGGCTCCCTTGCTGACGCTTGCGCGCCGGCAGATCTTGGCGACCCCGGTGGCCTCGTAGCCGTGCTGGGCGAATAGAAGTTCCGCTGCCTGAAGGATGTTTCCCCGCGTCTGCTCACGTCTCTGAGCGTGCTTCATTTATGTCTCCTCTTGTTGATAAACCGACCGGTCGGTATGTAACATGATACTGGATCCTCGGGGTATGTCAACGCTGCTGAGCTTGCGACACTGTATCCGTCTCGCGCTCGGGAAGGCGCAGGGATGACGAGGCGGTGTTCTACGTCTCCGTGTCCATAATTGACCGGGCTGATGAGTGTGCTAGAGTAGGAACCGCTGCCTGGGAGAGCCC
>CAZPJP010000048.1:0-27276 GCA_964586915.1 uncultured Anaerolineales bacterium | reverse complement strand
CGTTAGGTATGCTCGTGGGCTTAAGCCTATTGACTAAGCAGAGTGGCTTGATGCTTCTGCCGCTGGGCGGGTTGGCAGCGATGTATAGCTCCCTGGACCGCGAGCGACGATCTGACATGGTCCGCTCCCGTTGGTTGTCGCGCATAGGTGTGCGCACACTTGTGCGCACACTTGTGCGCACACTTAGGCGTGCGGCAGCCTTCGCGTTGCCCGCCCTCGCGATGGGCGCGGGCTGGTACCTAGCCAACCTTGTGTGTCACCAGGATCTGTTGGGCACGGATCCGCATTACCAGATTCAGGTTGCGTTGACACGGTTCGATTGGACGGCGCTGGGTGGAACGCTTCAATCGTACTGGGCGGCATTTGGCTGGACCCTCATCACTGCCCCGACGTGGGTTTACTGGGTCGTGGGTGGGTTTGCGGTCCTGGCCCTGGCTGGGATCGTGAGGTCGCTGCTCCCGGATGGCGCCTTCTGGCAGCAGACTCGATTCAGCCGATTCGGCATGGCCTTTCTCACGCTGGCCCTGGTGATGAACTTCGTCGCCCTGACTGGCTGGGCTCGCGCCACCGGCGCTCCCTACGGGCGGCTGCTCTTTCCAACAATCGTTGCGGTAGGCGTGTTGGCTGCCTGGGGAGTGACGCAGATGCCGGAGCCCGGGAGGCGCGTGGTGGTCGTCGTGGCGTGCGGTTTTGGCGTGACCGCGGCGGCGTTGGCGCCGTGGCTCCTCATCCAGCCGGCCTTCGCCACACCGTACTTACCTGACGGCATGCCATCATCGGCAGAGACGGTGGCTGATGTTGAGTTCGAAGCGGTGAGACTGATGGGGCATGAGAGCCACGAGCTGGATCTGGCACCGGGAACGCAGCTACCTGTGACGCTCTACTGGCAGGCGGACGAAAGCCCCGAGGAGCGGCTGACCGTCTGGCTTCAGTTAAGTGGGCTGGACCCCATGGAGCGCGTGGCGGGCGACAGCCGTTGGTTGGGCGGGACGCTCTATCCGAGCTCGCTCTGGCAGCCGGGGGATGTCGCGGCGCATCGAGTGAACCTGGCGGTTCCGGAATGGGCACCCGCCCCCGCGCTCTACTGGCTGAGGGTGGGGCTGCTGGATGGCGAGGGCAATAGGCTGGTGATGACGTCCTCGGGGGGCGATCACGCGACCTTCGGCCCATGGCCCATTCGGCAGGCACAGGAGGTACCGGTGTCCGCCATCCCCGTTACCTACCGTCTCGACCCGGCCATCGAGCTTCTCGCCTATGAGGTGGGGCAGGATGAAGGCGCCCTTGTGACGGTCCTCTACTGGCGGGCCATTGAGACCCCGCCGGCTGACTACACAGTCTTTGTGCACCTCGTCGGTGAGGACGATACGTTGATGGCCCAAGATGATGGCTCGCCACGCGGTGGCGCCTATCCTACCTCCTGGTGGAGGCCCGGCGAGATCGTGCCTGACACCCACCGGATCCCGCTCGCCGAGCCGCTGACGTCGGAGTCGGCGCTGACCCTCCTCATAGGGATGTACTCGCTCGACTCCGGCGATCGCCTGCCGGCCTTCACCGCGGACGGCGGTCGCGTCCCGAACGATGCGATCGCCCTGCCCCTCGATCCCTAGCTTCCCTAACGGTAAGCGCTGGCCCCAGGGGGCGGAAAGTCGCGCTCGGCGTCGTCGAGCACGAGGATCCAGTCATAGCCCCTCCCGCTTGTGGGCGGCACGAAGGTCTGGAAACCCTGGTTGCCCCCGGTGTGGATGGGCGTTGCAATGCCATAGCGGGGATCGAACCACGTGGCCTGGACCTTTCGCGCGCCGACGACATCCGTCCTGACCGTGAAGCGCTCACCGCGTGGGCTGTAGACGAAGGCAAAGGAACCATCGTCGGCCAGGCCAGCCCGAATCTTGGCCCCGCCGTCGCGTGGCCCGTTGACGATGATGGAGAGATCGGGGACGAGCCGCTGGTAGGGTCGGGACTCGAAGAGCCGACGCATCAAGCCCATCTGGAATGCGCCAGGATGATCCAGCGCCTCATACCAGGGCACCACAGCGTCAATGACAGGGTCGCGGCCCGGCTGCCACATTTGCCAGATGTTGTTGTTTCCGTAGGTGTGACCGCAGGCACCGGCAAGGAGGGCCCAGTACGCGGCCTGCCGCACGTCGTAGGCGTCGAAACGAATGCTGTGCGCCACCCCGGCATTGTAGAAGCCGGCAGGGATCGTTTCGTAGCGGGGCTCCCCGTCGATCGTGGGTTTGGGCGGGAGGCGTTGCCGATCGTGCTCGACGAAGACGCCGTTGTCGTGGTCCCGAGCGCCGTGAGACGATTGGATCATGTTGAAGTCCAGCCACGGGGCGTCGTGGAAAAAATCTGACGACAGACCGGGGCCGCGTGGATGGTAGGTGATCAGGTGGATGCCGCCGTCTCCGCTCCGCAGCCCGCGGGCCATGGCCTCGATGACAGCGGCCTCTCCCGGGCTCTCGATATTCTGGTCGCCGCCCAGGATCCAGATGATGTCGTTATGACGATATCTCGCACCGACAAATTCCCCATACGTAAAGGCGTTGTCGACGTCGAAGATAGGGCGTGAGCGCGCATCAACCTGCTTCCACTTGCTGCCCCACGTCGGCAGCATCCCTATGAAAAGCCCCAATTCCTCCGCCTGGGCCACAATGGCGTCGACGTGCCGAAAGTAAGCCTCGTTGGGCTCGGCAGGGTCCTCGTTGACAAGGGGGAGCTCGCCGTCGGGATTGGGTTCGGTTAGGCCGTTGAGCTCGGACAGGACGACGGCTTGGATGACGGTGAAGCCCTTGGTGACGCGGTTCTCGAGATAGTGGCGGGCTTCCTCACGAGTGAGCCGGTGGAAGAGCTCCCACGCTGTGTCACCCAGGTAGAAGAAGGGGGCGCCATCGGCATAGGTCAGATAGCGATGGTTTTCTGATATCTTGAGTTGCTTCATCGGTTTCTCTCCTCCCGTGCAGTGAAACTTGAAACGTACTGCAGGCCCACTATACTGAGGCCAGCGTGTCGTGTCAATCTGCTTTCGGACGCCGCTTGTCAGTGCGGTGCTGCTGGAGTTCCTTCGATCTTGCGGCAGTCAATCACGGGAGGTTATGATGTCAAGTTTCGAGAAAGCAAGAGCGCTGCTTGAAACGTTCAAGCAGGGGCAGTATCTCTACGGCTTGGGTGTGCTCTCTAGCGTGGGGGCGGCGACGGTCGCGCACGGGAAGCGCGCTGCGCTGGTGCGGAGTGGATTCCGCGGATCGGATGGCTTTGTCTGGACGATTCGCCAGTCGCTCGATCGCGCCGGCGTCGAGGTCTTGGGTGAGATCGATAGTCCGGCTCCGAATGCACCCGTGGAGGACCTGATGCGCATCACCGAACAACTGGACGCGCTAGCGCCCGACGTGGTCGTCAGCTTCGGTGGAGGGAGCAACATCGACGCCGCCAAAGCGGCGATCGTGCTCCACGTCCTTGGGGGAGATATCGAAGCCTACTTCGGAACGGATCTGGTCACGGAGGCTGTGAAGCGTCAGGACAAGGCGCTGACGCCCCACGTGGCGATTCAGACCGCCTCCAGCTCAGCCGCGCATCTTACCAAGTACTCGAACATCACGAACCTGGAGACGGGGCAGAAAAAGCTCATCGTGGACGATGCCATCGTGCCCGTGCAACCGGTCTTTGACTACACGGCGACGTTCACGGCCCCGGCGTCCCTGACGGCAGATGGCGCGATGGACGGCGTGTCGCACTCGCTTGAGGTTCTCTACGGCGCGGTGGGCCGATCCAACTATGACAGGATTGAGGAGGTGGCGAGCGAGAGCATCCGGCTTGTGGTGAACCACCTGCCAGCCGTGATGGAGCGCCTCGCGGATGCGCCGGGTAGAGAGGCGTTGGGGCTGGCGACCGACCTGGGTGGCTATGCGATCATGCTCGGAGGTACGAACGGCGGACACCTGACGAGCTTCTCCCTCGTCGACGTGATGTCCCACGGGCGCGCATGCGCCCTGATGAATCCGTACTACACGGTCTTCTTTGCGCCGGCCATCGAGCGCCCGCTCAAGGTCGTGGGCGCCATCTTCGAGGAGGCTGGGTATACCGATGCGGACGTGGAGCGGCTCAGCGGGCGGGCCCTCGGTGAGGCCGTGGCCGAGGCGATGATCGCCTTCGAGGATGCGATCGGACTGCCTACGACGTTGAGCGAGGTGGAAGGGTTTTCTGATGAGCACATTGAGCGCGCTTTGACCGCCGCGAAAAACCCTCAGTTGAAGATGAAGCTGGAGAACATGCCGGTGCCGTTGACGCCGGAGATGGTCGATGAGTATATGGGGTCGGTCCTCTATGCCGCTCGAGATGGCGACCTCGATGAGATCAAGAACGCTTAGGGCCCAATCCATGCCATCCGCGGAGAACAGACCCAACATCGTTTTCGTCTTGACCGACGACCAAGGGTACGGGGAGTTGGGTTGCCATGGAAATCCCGTGATCCAGACGCCGAACATGGATGCGCTATATCAGGAGAGCATCCGATTGACAGACTACCATGTGGGTCCGACGTGCGCGCCCACTCGGGCAGGTCTGATGACCGGTCACTATCATAACAGCACCGGCGTCTGGCACACGATTGGCGGTCGATCGCTGTTGCGCAGGGATGAATGGAGTCTGGCGACCGCCCTGTCGGAGAGTGGCTACGTAACAGGTCTCTTCGGAAAGTGGCACCTGGGCGATAACGCGCCCTACCGACCGCAGGACCGTGGGTTCCAGCAGGTAGTTGCCCACGGCGGGGGCGGTGTCGGGCAGACCCCGGACTACTGGGGCAACAATTATCACGATGACGTCTACGCCGTGAACGGCGCGTGGACGCCCTTTGAGGGCTACTGCACCGACATCTGGTTCGATCAGGCTCTTGCGTTCATCGAGCAACGCCGCGACCAACCTTTCTTCTGCTACATCAGCACCAACGCACCGCATTCCCCCTACATCGTCGACGACCGCTACAGCGATCCCTATGTCGATGCTGTAGAGCACCAAGACCGGGCCAACTTCTACGGCATGATCACGGCCATCGACGAGAATTTGGGCATGCTGGTTGAGAGGTTGGAGGCTTGGGGATTGGCCGATAACACGATCCTGATCTTTATGACCGACAATGGCACGTCGGGAGGCGCGACGCTGGACAGTGACCAACACGTGGTCGGCGGGTACAATGCTGGGATGCGTGGGATCAAGGGCTCGGAGTACGAGGGCGGACAGCGGGTCCCATTCTTCGTCCGCTGGCCGGCTGGTGGGTTGGTCGGCGGGCGCGACGTGAGCCAGCTGACGGCCAACGTCGATATCATGCCCACACTTCTGGATCTGTGTGACGTGGATCCTGGCGATCGCGTCTTCGATGGCACGAGCCTTTCACCACTGCTTCGTGGCGAGAATGTCGATTGGCCCGATCGCATCCTCGTGACCGACTCCCAGCGAGTGGCGCGCCCGCTCAAGTGGCGCAAGAGCGCGACGATGACGCAGCGATGGCGACTGATCAACGGGACGGAGCTCTACGACATCGAGCAGGATCCGGGGCAGCGTCGAGATGTGGCCGATGCCCACCCTGATGTGGTTGCGCGCCTTCGAGCGGGCTACGAAAGATGGTGGGACAAGGTCTCTCGGCAGTTTGATGGGACAATTCCCATCGCGATCGGCGGCGAGGTGGGCGAGGTCGTTTGCCTGACCACCCACGATTGGCGCAACGACCCCGTGGACTGCGCGTGGAATCAGGCTATGGTGCGGGCCGGGTATCTGTGCAACGGGTACTGGGAGGTGGAGGTCGCCGAGGCCGGTCGGTACCAGTTCGAGCTGCGCCGGTGGCCACGGGAAGAGCCGCGTGCGCTCGTGGCGGGGATCCCGGGGACGCTCAAGCCGTTTCGCGCCGAAATCCGGGAGGGATGGGGTGGGGGACGGGCTCTGGATCTCCGGGCCGCCAGTATTCGCGTCGGCGCCTACGAGGCGCGTGCCTCGATTGGGCGCGAAGATCGGGCCGCCACATTTGTCACTGACCTCAACGCGGGCGAGACGCGGTTGCAGACGGCATTGGAGCTTGGAGAAGGCGCGGAGGTCGGCGCCTATTACGTGTACGTCGAGCGGTTGCGGTAGCTGGAGGCACCGTGTTTGGAGCCTTCCGCCCTAGGCACCCGTGCGCGGATATTGCGCGTAGAGTGCGATGGACCGGTTAATCTCCGCAAGAGCCGCCTCGCGGCCCTCCCATCCCAAGGTCTCCACGCCGACGTGTTGGAGGTCCTTGTAGACTGAGAAGAAGTGTGTGACCTCATTGAGGAAGTGGGGTGCAACGTCGTCGAGGCTTTCGTAACCGTCAAAGATAGGATCGGTGGCTGGCACGGCAAGCACCTTATCGTCGGGCACGCCGCGATCGCGCATTCGGAAGATCCCGATTGGACGGGCCTCAATCACGCACCCGGGAAAGGAGGGTTCGTTGACCATCACAAGGACGTCCATCGGGTCGCCGTCGTCGTAGTGAGTTCTGGGGATGAAGCCGTAGTCGCCAGGGTAGTGCAGTGAGGAATAAAGGACGCGGTCTAGCTTGACAAAGCCCCCTTGCTTATCGTACTCATATTTGTTCCGAGACCGTTTAGGAATCTCCACGATCACGTAGACGATGTCTGGAGCATCGGTCCCCGGTGGTAAGTCGTGCCAGAGATTCGCCATGCTGCCCTCCTTGCGCCGATTTGGAGCCTCAATGTGCATTGTAGGCGAAACGGGCTAACTGCCAAGAAGGGCATCCTATTCTCGCTTAGCACTGTCGATGATGCTCATATTTCGCGGCATTTCGTCCTTTATCCTGATTCCAAGGCCGGGCTTCGTCGGAAGCCGCACGCAGCCGTCGCCGTCGATGCGGAGGGGCTCCCGGACAAAGGCTTGGGTGGTGTCCTCGGTGAGGATGGGCGGGTCGTATGGGAATTCGACCATCGGGCAATTGTCGACGGTTGCCATCGTGTGGAGGGTGGGGGCGAGACAGAATGGGTAGTTGGCCTGCGAGAGCAGCACGTGAGGGATCACCAGACGGCCATGGTAGTCCGCGAATTCCGCGATCTTCCTCGCGCCGATGATGCCCGTGTTGCCGCCCATCACCAGGTCCGGCTGCAGGATGTCATACGCCCCCAGTAGTACGTGCTCGCGCCAGTCGTAGACGGTCGGCGTGTGCTCCCCACCGGCGATGTATGTGTCGACCGTGGCTGCTATCTCGGCCAGCCCCTCGATGTCAGTCCGGGGCAAGGGCTCCTCTAGGAAGTAGACGTCCAGCGCCTCAAGCGCCCGCGCGACCCTCAGGGCCGTCTGGCGTGACCAATAGGTGTAGCCGTGCGATGCGTTGTTCTGGTTCGCGTCCACCAGAATTAGTACCTCGTCGCCGACGGCGTCGCGGACGGCCTCGACGACCGCGATGTCCTCCCAGGGATCGGGGCGATGGAGTCTAAGCTTCACGGCCTTGAAGCCCTCGGCCATCAGCGCCTCGACCTGTCGGACGTGAGCTTCGGCGTCCATAATCCGACTTGTCGCCGCGTAGACCAGGAGACGGTCCGTCCGTGCGCCAAGAAGCTGATAGAGCGGCAGACTCGCCGCTTTACCCAGGATATCCCAAAGCGCGATCTCCAGCCCCGAGGCGCCCTTTCCGGAGGTGCCGGCCCGACGTCC
This sequence comes from uncultured Anaerolineales bacterium, assembly GCA_964586915.1. Lineage (GTDB taxonomy): Bacteria > Chloroflexota > Anaerolineae > B4-G1 > SLSP01 > PWVB01. The sequence continues at coordinate 19,602 of CAZPJP010000048.1, read as the reverse complement.
GCTCATATGCGTTGCCCAGAAGTCTCTCACGTTGGTGGGATCGATCCCGAGGGCCAGCGCCGGGCTACCGCCGGTGAAGGGGCCGAAGCCGACGATGCCGTCGTCAGTTGTCACCCGATAGACGGTGAACTCAAACGCGGTGACGGGCGTGCCGTAGGGCTCGCGCCACGCCGCCCGCCAGGGCGCCGGCAATGGCAGCAGCTTCTCACTGCGCAGCACCTCAACGGTGGTGACCTTCATCATTGTCTCCTTATCCAGCGTCTGCCGATGCTAGTCATCAAAGAAATCCTCATCGCCTTCGGGAAGATAGGCGCCTATGGCGTCGGCATTGAGCTCGATACCGAGGCCGGGGCGATCCCAGACCTCGATCATGCTGTCCTTCACGATTGGATCGGGCAGCCCCTCGACGATGTCATACCACCAGCCAGGCTGGCCGACGGGATACTCGAAGGCGATGTAGTTCGCGGGGAGGGTCGCCGCAACCTGTACAAGCGCCGCCAGCCCAATGAGGCCGTCCCCCGTGCCGTGGGGCGCCATCAGGATGCCGTGCAGGTCGGCGTACTCGGCCACCCACTTGAGCTCGGCGATGCCGCCGATGTCACATGGATCTGGGCCGATCACGTTGACGGCGTGGCTCTCGACGAGAGCCTTGAAGTTCTGACGCAGATAGATCTGCTCGCCGGTATGAATGGGCGTCGAGGTGGTGGCTGTGACCTCGCGGTAGAGATCCGCGAGGACGTAGGGGGTGTAGTCGCCGGTGATCATGTCCTCAAGCCACATGATGTTCAGCGGCTCCAGGGCTTTCGCCAGCCGGATCGCGTCGGGCACCGTCCAACCGGGCCCGCAATCCAGCGCCAGACCGACCTCATCGCCGAGCACGTCCTTCATCGCCTCCACGCATGCGATCACGTGCTTCAGCCCGCGCTCGGTCAGGAGCCCGCGATCGGGATGGTGGCCCCCGCTCTGGAGGGTGCCGTAGAAGAAATCCCGGCTCTCCTGGGACACGCCCCCGTGGAACGCAATGCCCTGCTTGATGATCGAGAAGTTCTCCGGCGAGGCCTTCATCTTGGCCATGTTCTCGGCGTAGGCCTCAGGCGTGCGTCCCTCCATTGGAAACCGCACGGCGCCGTTATAGACGCGGACCTCATCGCGAACCTTGCCGCCGAGCAGCTTGTAGACCGGCACGCCGGCTGCCTTGCCCGCGATATCCCACAGGGCCATTTCAATGGCGCTCACGGCGCTACCCCACGGTTTGAAGCTTCCAAGTCGCCTAATCCTGAGCATCACGCGCTCCACGTTGGTGGGATCCTCGCCGAGGATGTACGGTTTGTAGAACATAATATGAGGCTTGAGATAGTGCTTCGACGCCTCTACCTCGCCGAGCCCGCTGATACCGGCATCGGTCGTAATGCGGACGACCGGGTTATGGCCAAGGACGGTGCATTTGAGATCGGTTATCTTCATACGGGTGTCCTCCTGAACCTAGTTTCTGTTCTGAGCACTGCATAGGGCACCATAGGCCGATTTGCTGCTGCCGTCAAGCTGGTATCGGTCTGGGATCGGTGCGGCGCATTTTCCAGGATGCCGAAACCGGCGTATAACTACGCTGGAGTGTCCGGTTCGAGCAGGGACAGGTCTGTCGCTGGGTATGCAGCCCACCGCTATTGCCGCGCCGAGTGACAGAGCAGATGGGTGAAGGAGGCTGCTGTGACCGAACGAAAGACTCCCCAAGTGCGGGAGATCAACCTGGACGATCCCCTAGATGGTACGTTCCGCGGCCACGTCCGCGCGATGGGGTACACAGATTTCGATATGTCGCGTCCCATCATCGGGGTGTGTAATCCCTGGAGCGAGCTCAATCCGGGGCACTGGCACTTTCGCGCGCTGGGGGACGCGGTCAAGCGCGGCATCTGGGCTGCGGGCGGGTTCCCGTTGGAGTTCCCGACGATCTCGATGTGTGAGGTGTTCCACAACATCTCCACGTTGATCTATCGCAACTTGATGGCGATGAGCACGGAGGAGATGATCGCGTCGACACCCATCCAGGGCGTGGTGCTGCTCAGCACGTGCGACAAGGACGTCCCGGCCCAGGCGATGGCGCTGGCAACGGTGAACAAACCGGCGATCATCGTCACCGGCGGTACGCGATTGGCTGGGTTCTATGAGGGCGAGACGGTCGCCTGTTCGACGGACACGCAGCGGTTTATGTGGGAGTACAAGGCTGGGACCATCGGTGAGGATGCCTTGCGCGAGGTGGAGATGAATGGGTTCTACAACACCTGCGGCGCCTGCGGTGTTATGGGGACGGCCAACAGCGTCCAGTCGATGGCCGAAGCGTTGGGGTTGACGCTGCCGGGCTGCGCTTCGATCCCGGCCGTCTACGCTCAGCGGATCCACATGGCGGAAGCGACGGGGCTCAAGATCATGGAGCTGGTCGAAAAGGACATTCGGCCCTCAGATATCTTAACGCGGGCTGCCTTTGAGAACGCGATCCGCGTGCAGATGGCGACGGGCGCCAGCACCAACTTGATGATCCACCTGATTGCGATTGCCCGCCGCGCCCGTGTGGATCTGACGCTGGATGATTTTGACCGAATAAGCGAGGAGACGCCCTTTATCGCCGACGTCAAGCCATGTGGGAGTGTGACCGTGGAGGAGCTGTACCATGCCGGAGGCATCCGCGCTGTGATGAAGGAACTCGCGCCGCTCCTCGATACGTCGGTGTTGACAGCCAGCGGCAGGCGCTTGGCCGAGAACCTGCAGGGCGCTACCATCCGCGACCCGAAGATCATCCGTCCCCTGGGTAACCCAATACAGCCGGACGGCGGGCTGCGGATCGTGCGCGGCAACCTCGCGCCGGATGGCGCGGTGATCAAGACGGCGGCAGCGTCGCCACACTTGCTGAAGCATACCGGCCCTGCGGCGATCCTGCCGCGCGACGAAAAGGGTGACTATCAGGCTGTCGTGGACGACAGGCTGGCGCATACTACCGAGGATCACGTGCTGATCAACCGCTATCTGGGCCCGATCGGCGCTCCCGGTATGCCGGAGCGCGGGCCGGCGGGCCTCCCCACCCATCTCCTCCGCAAGGGCGTGCGCGATATGGTGAGGGTGGTGGACTGTCGGATGAGCGGCACGTCCTACGGGACCATCGTGCTCCACGTCGCGCCGGAGGCAGCGGTAGGCGGGCCGTTGGCCATCGTCGAGGATGGGGACCTGATCGAACTGGATGCGAACGCCGGCAAGCTGAACCTGCTGGTCGACGAGCGCGAAATCCAACGACGCCTAGCCGCCTGGGCGCCACCGCCACCCGCGTATCAGCTCGGCTACCGATCCCTCTGGATCGATCAGGTGACCCAAGCGCCGGACGGCTGCGATTTCCATTTCAACGTGGACCCCAATTGGCGGAAGAGCGGCGGCGGTTGAGTTGGTGACGACCTCGATCACGATCAGAGCAGAAACGGAGGACACGGATGGAGAAACGCACGTTTGGCGATAGCGACCTGACCACCTCGGCCATTGGATTCGGCACCTGGGCACTCAGCACGACACAGTATGGCCCCATCGACGTGGAAGACGCGAGTCGGGCGCTCAATGTCGGAATCGATCATGGTATCACGTTGGTGGACACGGCAGAGGTCTACGGCCCTTTCCACTCTGAAAGGATCGTGACGGAGGCGCTGGGTCCCCGCCGCGAGGAGATTGTGCTCGTCACCAAGGTCGGGTTTAAGTTCGACGATGAGAACAACATCGTGGGGCGCGATTCGTCCTACGACCATATTCTCGAGCACGCAGAGGGCTGCCTCAGACGACTTAAGACCGACCGGATCGATCTGCTGTTGGTCCATTGGCCGGACCACGACAGACCGTATGACGAGCCTGTCCGCGCTCTGGAGACGCTCAAAGAGGCGGGCAAGGTACGCCACTACGGGGTCTCCAACTTTGCCCCGGCGATGATGGATGTCTGTGAGCGCACCGGTCACCTTGCGGCGAACCAGATCGGCTACAACATGTTCGACCGGCGTGTGGAACGTGCCGTCCTTCCCTATTGCCAGACCCACAGGATTGGCTTTATGGCCTATGGTACGTTGGGATATGGGTTGCTCACCGGCGCGCTCACGCCCGAAACGAAGTTCGAGGACTGGGATTGGCGTGCTGGGGGCGGGGCATTCGGGCTCCCACTCTTTGAGCGGGAGACGTATCTGAAGGAGCTCAGCGTGGTCGCGCGGTTGACGTCCTTTGCTGCCGACTACGGTCGCTCTATGGCACAGCTGGCGATTGCCTGGGTGCTGAGTAATCCTGCCGTTACTGTCGCCCTGATCGGCATGCGCAATGTGACGGAGTTGGCGGACAACCTGGGCGCCCCAGACTGGCGGCTCAGTGCCGATGAGATGGCGGAGATCGATTCTATCTTCGCGGAAGAGGGCGTTCCGACACGCGAGGGTGGCCAGATCGCGCTCTGATAAGCCGCCACGAGCGCGCCCCCCTCTAACTCCCCCCGGAGGGGGGAGAACCAGAGATCAGGCCCGGTGGCGGAGGAAGCTAACGCTCTCAGTGCGGACCTTTCCCCCTTCGGGGAGAATACAGGGCGGGGGGCGCCCGCGCCGCCCTCTGGCTCTTCTCCTCCTCGAAAGGGGGGAGAAGCGGAGGAGGGAGAACTCCTGCGCGATGTAGGTTGAGGCGAAGGTTGCTCTTGTGAGCCAGTTACCATGTGATGGATAGATAAGGAGAGAACTATGTCTGATAGGGTGAAGAGCGGACGTGGAGATGCGCTGTCAATCCGTGGGTTTTTGCTCCATATCACCCATTATGATCCGAGGTGGTGGGAGGCCAAGCCGGAGGAGAGCCCCTTTGATGTGGAGGTCGGACTGTCCCTGATCGATGAGATGGCGGAGGCGGGCCTCACTCTGCTGGTGGTTGACTGCGCCGATGGGGTCGAGTATGCGACCCATCCTGAGCTGGCGCGTCACTACACCGTTCCGAAGGACGTGCTGGTAAGGCTTGCCGAGCAGGCCCGTGCGAATGAGATCGAGATCGTGCCCAAGCTCAACTTCGCTCAGAGCGGCCTTCACCGCCACAACCACTGGTTCCGGCCTCACCATACTCTCTTCGACAGCGATCGTTACTGGGAGTTGGCCTTTGAGGTTATCGACGAGCTGATTGAGACTGTGCGTCCCGCGCGCTTTTTCCACGTCGGGATGGACGAGGATCACTGGCGCAGCTACGATCAGTATGTGGCGGCGATCCGGAGGCTGCACACAGGCCTGGACGCGCGCGAGCTTCGCACGCTGATCTGGAATGACTCAGCATGCTTGTGGCCTCAGGCTGCGATCCATCGCGATAAGTCTCTGGAGGCGGAGAAGCGCGGTCCCCGGGACGTCACTCACGTCGTTTGGGACTACAGCGGTGCTGACCTCGGTGCTCTCAAACGCGTGACCGATGCCGGGCTTGAGGTCTGGGGCGCGCCCGGGCGGGAGCCCCATCTAGTAAGCGAGATGCGGGATGCCTTGCTGGAGGTGGGGGGGAGCGGTATCCTGCTGACCCGGTGGGTTCCCTGCACGAAGGCGACGGAAGATGAGCTCAGGGATCACATTCGCACGCTAGGGCCGCTCTGTAGCTAGGGCTGACGTGTATTCGGAGCAGGACGACCCGCGGACTCGCGAACCGCCTGAGCCGGTGGCGTCGCACATACGGTGCCCGCGTCTCAGACTACGCGCCGACCTCTTCTCGTGTCTCGAAGCCAAAGCGATCGAAGACGTCGCGGTACTCCGCCACGATGCGTTCGCGGGTCAGCCCCATCTCGGAGAGGCTGTAGGTGTGGTGGCTGACGTGGTTGCGCGATCGCCTGGTCTCCTCCTCCAGAACCTGCGCGTAACCGGAGTCCACGGTAAGCCCGAACCGCTCGTATAGACCGCGAACGGTCTCGTCCGGATTCCACACGAGATCGTCGAACCGAACGATCGTGTAGCGCGCTTCTGGCTCGCGGGCAAGGCGTTCCAGCGGATACCGATACCAGTGTTTTGACATCTCTATGACGTACTCGCGGCACGCATAGGGGTCAGGGGGATCCCCGAGGAGAGCCCAGGTGAAGTCGAGCGTGCTCACCATCGAGGGCACCATATCCAACGGATTTCGGACCAGATAGATGATGTGGGCATCGGGGAAGCAGGACAGGAGGCTGTCGATCTTCGGTGTGGCCGAGGGATTCTTGCTGAGATAGTGTAGGGAGACCGCTCCGTCGTCTTGGTGTGCGTAGAGATGCCGCTGAATCATCCGTCGATAGAAGGTGAGAATGCGTTCTCTCCGTGGTTCCGGTATTGCCACATCGAAGTGAGTGTATCTATCGGCCTGCTCGCCGAGGATTGCGGCGAACTGCCAGACGGCTAGCGTCGACCAGGCGTGCACGAGCATGTACTGGTCCTCTTCCGGCGTGAGCAGCCCCGTCCTATGGATTTCGTTCTCCTCATCCAACGTAGCGTCGAGCTTTTTCACCAGACGTCTGATAGGTGATCCAAGCTTCTGGTCCAGAGTATCCAGGAGGGTCACCAGCCTGCGCTGCAAGACCGACGGCGCAAAGAGGATCTCCCACAGCCTCATGCTGCTGAAGTTGCGCTGGTCTTTGGCGAGCAAGTGCTGGAGGAACGTCGTGCCACTTCGCGGATTGCCAAGGATGAAAACGGGCTCTCTCACGGGCTGCCGCTTATAGCCTGGGTAAAGGAGATCGTCCAGGGTACAAGCCAGGCGTGTCGTCGTCTCTGTGGCGAAAAAGAGAAGGTAGAAGCCGGCGAGGACGCCGAGGCGCTTGGGCGTCATACGATAGGGCGTGTCCCGCTCTGGCAGGAGAGCGCGACGGGAAAACGCGAGGAACTCCTTGACATTGAAGAGCAATTGGCCACCCCCACGGCTTAATCCAGCACTGTCCTCATAATAGCAGACCCTTGGATTTGGCACTATCTTGGCGGCAAGCCGGGCTTAAACGCTACCGACGGCAAAGCGCGCGGTGGGCCGTCGGCGTATGGTGCTCTTTGCGATGGTCCTGATTAGTGTTCGGAGTTTCCCTCTTGATGCTCAATCATCTGCACGAAGTCGCCGTGCCAGGTATGGTACCAGACCTGGCCGGTGCTTCCATGGACGCTGAGCATGCCCTCGATCTCTCCGTCACGCTCCGTGTGGACTGTGTAATATCCGTAGAAGGGATCGGCGTGGCTCTCCACCGTGGCGCCGGCATCGTGCGCGTCGAGCCACCTCTGCGCTATCTCCAGGACTTGTGTCTCGGACAAGGCGTTGTCCTCGCCCTGCCAGCGGCCCATCATACCGCGCTGGTGCATGCCGTACTTCACGTTCCACATCATATTGGGTCCGATCTCCGGGCCCACGGTGCCCGTGGTCTTGTCTAGGAGCAGCTCCATAGCACCGATCTGACTATCGGACTCCTCCACGATGGCATAGTAGTTGTGCTCAAACTCCATCACCTCGACGATCGCGAGGCCATCGTAGCCTAACGCTGCCACGTAGCGCTCGAAAGCGCTCTCTGCTTCCTCAATATCGGACGGCGTTGCGCGTTCGGGCGCCGCAGCATCATCGTCATCCTCAAAGGAGCACAACGCGGAGCCTGATGTGCTTGGCCGGCGTCCCATCATCCCGCCCGGTCCCCAGCCGCTCACCTGATCCTCGCACGGGACCCCGCGCGGCGCTGCCCATGTACCCATGCCCTGGAACAGCGGCGCTGCCCATACACGACCGGTCCAGAGAAGCCATCCCCCCAACAAAACTGCTGCAACGACGGTGACCGTCACGGTCACACCGACGGCAAACCATAGCCCTGTTTTCATTGTGCGCCCCCTTCTGATCTCTCCCACGATATTGGACATCCGATGTCGGATATCATCGATTCTGAGTGTAGCAGGCAGGAGGGGAAGCGCGGAGGGCAATACGATCCGAAGGCTGCACCGCCGTTTGGCGGGGATGATGCAGGCTATCATATCAGCGTGTGGGTTCGTGCGTGATCGCGTCACGTCGTGTGTGATGGTGTCGCATTCTGCGATGGTGTCGCATTCTGCGATGGTGTCACATTCTGTGATTGCGCCACATTCTGTGGTTGCGTCACGCTATACGTGACTCATCCATCGTGTTGGGGCGTCACACGCGATCGGGCAGCCAGACGTCAAGGGACGTCCCCTTGCCGGGGTTGGCTTCGAGTTTGAACGTTCCTTCGAGTTGACGCACACGCTCTTGCAAGCCAACGAGGCCGAAGTGTCCCTGCCGCGTGTAGGTATCCACGTGGGCCGCAGGAACGAAGCCCACGCCGTCATCGGCGACTTGTAGGCGCACGCCCTGATTCTCGTACCGCACGGTTATGACGACGTGATCTGCATCAGCATGATGGAGCGCGTTACTCAGTGCTTCCTGAACGATGCGGTAGGCCGCAAGCTCAACTTCCGGGTCCAGGCGCCGTTGGTCGGCAGCTACCGTCAGCTGGACCTCGGTCTCGTTGCGCGCGTTGGCGGCCTTGACCAGCATATCCAGCGCGGGGACGAACCCCAGATCTTCCAGATAGGCTGGGCGGAGAGCGCCGACGATCCGGCGTAGGTCCTCAATGACGCCTACCTCGGCGCTTCTGAGATCCCTGAGGAGCGTCTCTGCGCGTGCTGCGTCGCCGCGCTGCAGCCACCGGTGAGCCATCTCGGTGCGCTGGCTTAGCGCGATGAGGCTCTGGACGGGACCGTCGTGGATCTCCCGGGCCAGGCGAGCTCGTTCCTGCTCCTGCCCCTGGGTCACGGCATCGAGATAGTCGAGGACGCCGGTCTGGTAGCTCTCGAGCCGGGCGACCATATCGGCAAGGGTTTGGTGCAGATCCTCGATCTCGGCGACGCCCGATATTTCTGCGTTGATCGCGCCGTGATTTCCCCAGGACACCTGTTCCGCGGCGTCAGACAGGCGTTGCAGGGGCCGAACAATCGTTCGCCACCCAAACGTCAGGATGATCACAGAAAGACCTGCGGCAACCACGGCTGCGACCGGCCCTAAGCTTGAGAAGCGCAGGATGGGACCGATCACCTCCTGAGCTGATTCTTGGGTGACGACACGCCAGCCTGCGCCTCGAACGGCGGTAAACGTTATCACGAGAGACTCCGAGGCCACAGTGGGGACGATCAAGGCCCCTTCTTCCTGGGCCAGCACGGTTCTCATGCCGGGGAGATCCCGTTCCTGCTTCGGCGCTCGTGGCCCTGTTGTTGCGAGCAGCTGCCCGGCGCGATCCACGATCCATACTGTAAGTGGCGCGTCACCGACAGCTTCCTCCAGCCAGTCGCCGAGGCCCGTGTCGCTGGGGGAGAGGCGCCCCTCAGCCAGATCCTCCTCCAAACGGCGGGCGATGACGTTAGCCAGGACGCGGTCTCTCTCGATGACGAAATCGAGCATCTCCTGCTGGTGTGAGTAGACGCCGGTCAGCGCCAGTCCGATGATCACCAAGGTGACGGGCAGAACAGCCCACAGGATCAGCTGTGCCTGCAGAGAGCGCAGCCAGCGCATGAGCCAATTCACACTCGGTGCTCCTCACTCAATCACGATCCAGCCACGCCTGAGCCCCTCGGTCACGGCCTCGGTGCGGCTGTTCACATCGAGCTTCTCATAGACATTGGCGAGATGGCCTTGAACGGTGCGGTGGCTAATATCGAGCTCCCGCCCGATCTCCCGATTGGTCATGCCCTGGGCAGCAAGTCGCAGCACCTCAATCTCACGCTCAGTGAGCATCTCGACCTGGTCCGATGCCGCAGGCGAGCGCCCCTCGGTCATCTGCCGGACAATCTTGGTTGCTATTGTGGGGCTGAGCGCGGTCGTGCCGTGATAGATATCGCGGACGGCTTTCACTAACTCGTCCGCGTGAGCGGTCTTGAGCACGTACCCATCCGCGCCCGCTTGGAGAAGCGCACGAATGTAGGGGTCGTCATCGTACGCGGTCAGGATGAGGACCTTGATGTTGGGGAAATGCTGCTTAATGCGACGGGTTGCCTCTATGCCCGTAACGCGCGGCATCCTGATATCGAGGACTGCGACATCGGGCTCTAGCTCAGCTACTAACTGCATGGCCTCCGCGCCATCATCGGCCTCACCTATGACGACAATATCGCGCGCCTCCTCCAGGAATTGCCGGATTCCCTCACGCACAAGGGCGTGATCATCGGCGAGTATCACACGAATCTCATCGTTCATCTTCTGTCCTTTCCTGGTCGCTAAGGACGACATTCCCCGCGGAACTCGCCATAGCTTTGCGCTCTGTAGCACATAACAGGTGGCCCAACGCTTGTGACATTAAGTATACTCCTATCTCCGCAATTCTGTATTCCCGACGAGGGTGAAGTCATCCGGTGGTTTCTTGAGGCAGACGAGTTGCCTCACCGGGTGAGACTCGTATACTACGGTCGAGCTTGATCGTGTCTTTGCTGTCTTATATCGTGGTGACGGGGTGATCCATGCAGAGACGTAATTTCATCATCGCAAGCGTTCTGATCATAGCAGCGGTGGTCTATCTGATCGTCAGCAGTACGGGGAGCACCGCCAGTTTCTTCATGACGATTGAAGAGCTTGAGGCGATGGGCGTGGAGGCGGAGGGGCGCAAGCTCACCGTCTCGGGTGCTGTTATTGGCGAGAGCATCCAGTATGAGCAGAACACGCCCCGTGTACGCTTTACGATGGTGCAGATACCGGGGGATCCTGAGTCGATCGAAGCAGCGGGTGGGCTGGGGGCTATTTTACACGCCGCGGTCCAGGACCTGTCCAGGTCGCGTCTGGAGGTGACCTACGACGGTTTGAAGCCTGATCTACTCACGAATGAGGCGCAGGCGATCGTCCGCGGTCAATTGCAGCCAGATGGTACCTTCTACGCGGATGACCTGATGCTGAAGTGCCCCTCCAAGTACGCCGAGGATCTTCCCGAGCAGGTCGAGGACTGACGTGCTGGGTGATCTGGGGACCCTCTTCAGCGGCTTGGCGTGGGTTGCGACGCTCTACGGATCGATTGCCAGCGCCGTCAGCATACGCAGGCAAGATGCGCGGTGGTGGGAAAGCGCTCGCAATGCCCTGTACGGCGCGGCGGCACTCTTGGCGTTGGCGCTCCTGGCGCTGGCATTGGCATTTCTCGGGAACGACTTCGCTATCCGTTATGTAGCGCAGCATTCCTCGCGGGCATTGCCCACCTACCTGAAAGTATCGGCGATCTGGGGCGGTCAGGAAGGCTCCCTGTTGCTCTGGGGCTTCTTCCAGGCCGTCTTTACCGCACTCGCCATACGTACTCGCGATGAACGCGCCCGGCCCCTTATCCCCTGGGCGACGGTCGTCCTGGGATTGGTCGGGGTCTTCTTTGTCGGCGCGATGCTGTTGCTCTCGAATCCTTTTACGCAGCTTTCGCAGCCCCTCGCTGACGGCCAGGGCCTCAACCCGCTGCTACGTCACCCAGGCATGATCTTCCATCCGCCAGCGATGTACGTCGGCTATGTCGGCTTGTCCGTGCCTTTTGCCTTTGCGCTGGCGGCGCTGATCAGCAAGAACGACCGGCTCTGGACCCGCGTGATCCGTCCCTGGACGCTGGTGGCTTGGATCGGCCTGAGCCTCGGGCTGCTCCTGGGTATGCGCTGGGCCTATGACGTCCTGGGCTGGGGGGTGTATTGGGGATGGGATCCGGTGGAAAACGCCGGGTTGCTGCCGTGGTTCACGACGACGGCGTTGCTTCACGGTGCCGTGATGCAGGAGGAGCGGCGTGGGTTCCGGGTCTGGAACTACGTCCTGGTGACGCTTTCCTTTGTGCTGGTGCTTTTCGGGACCTTCGCCACGCGGAGCGGGGTTATCCAGTCAGTTCATGCCTACGCCGTGTCCAACCTGGGCGGTTATTTCATGGCAGGCATTCTCGTGTCCCTTGGCGTCAGTCTGGGCTTGATCGTGTGGCGGGGTGCTGAACTCGACTCCGCGTCCTCCGATACGTCGCTCTTGTCCCGAGATGGCATCTTCTTCCTCACGCTGCTTCTGTTTGTGACCCTCACGCTGTCGGTCTTCGTGGGAAGCGTGTTGCCGACGATCACGGATGTGGCTCTCGGGCAGCGGTTTGAGGCCGGACCGGCGTGGTTTGACCGTGTCACCGGGCCCCAGTTCGCCCTGCTTATTCTGCTCATCGGCGTGTGCCCGCTCCTAGGGCGTGCAGCGGCAGCGGTGCGTCGCGCGAAGCACTATGCCTGGCTAGTTGGCCTCGGAGCCCTTGCGGCGATTGGGGCGGCTCTCCTTGCGGGATTTGACAAACCGGTGTCCCTTTTGGGTCTCGGCCTGGTGGGGCTGGCGGCGACTACCGTTCTGATCGAGTACGGGGAAGGAATTGGGCAACGGAGGCAACGTACCGATCTCGCCCCGTTGAACGCGCTCTGGAATCTACTGCGGACGCAGCGGCGCAAGTATGGAGGCTATCTCGTGCACCTTGGCGTCATCCTTATGGCCGTGGGCGTCATCGGCACACGTCTCTATCCCTTTGAGCAGGAGGTTGTGATGACCTCCGGTGAGCCGATCAAGATGGGCGGCTATACGCTGGTCTTTGATCAGCTATCACAGGATGTAATCCGCGATCAGCTCAGCACGTGGGCCAGCATCAGCGTCTACAGCGATGATGGATATCTGGTGACGCTGGAGCCGCGGATCAACCGCTATCAGAACTATGAGCAGACATTCTCCGTGCCGGCGCTACGTCCCGCTTTGCGTGAGGACCTCTATATGATCCTGGCTGGCTGGAGCGGGGACGGCACAACGGTCACCGTGAGAATCGTGATCAATGCCCTTGTGAATTTCCTCTGGCTGGGAGGTCTGATCTTTATGGCGGGAGGCGCCCTAGCGTTGTGGCCGCGGGGGCTTAAGGCCCTAGGCAATGCGGCTGTGGCTGTGGCGGTGGTGGGCCTTCTGACGGGCGGCGCTTGGGCTATGTGGGGCGCGCGGCACGGGACGGCAGTCAGGGAGCTTGGCCGGCCTCACGTCGGCCAAGCGGCGCCCGACTTCCGGTTTTCCTTGCTGGATGGGGGCACGCTGACGCTCGCAGACTTAGGAGCAGAGATCGTCGTGCTTAACTTTTGGGCTCCGTGGTGTCCAACCTGTAAGGATGAATTGCCCGCCCTACAGGCGTCCTGGGAAGCCTATCGGGATCAGGGCGTCACATTCGTGGGCGCGGCCTATGATTCAGAGAGAGCCGCCGTTGAGGAGACCGTGACGACCTATGGATTGGGTTATCCGATCGGGCTTGATGCCTCTGACCTCGCAGCCAAGGCCTACGGGGTTACCAAGGTTCCGGAGACCTTTGTCATCGATGCCGAGGGGCGCGTGGCGGCGGTGTATGTTGGCCCCGTGTCGGAGACGGAGCTGAGGGCTGCGCTAGATGCGTTGCTAGAGGAGTGACGATGAGTCTTGGTGCGTTGCTGGCTGGGGCGGCTGCGCTGATCCTATTGACGGCGTACGTGGCTTTGCCGTTCCGACGTCGGCCGATTGATCCAGATGCGGTGATCGAGGCGTGGGTCGCGCGCGAACGGCATGCGCTGCAGCCAGGGGGCGGATCTGTGCCAACCGGCGACCAAGCCCACTTCTGCCACCAGTGCGGTCAACCGGTCAAGCCCGAGCACAGATATTGTCCCCACTGTGGGACGCGACTGCTGGAGGAATAGGATGCAGGTTGGCCTGTGGCGCGATTGCCCCTGTCTGCGGATGGCTGTAAGGGCATTGCTTCTCCTTGTGAGTCTGGGCGCGCTCCTAATGCCGGCGACGTACGCTCAATCGCAACCGGAAGCTGACGTGGTGATTGATCAACTGCATCTCTTTCTTTTCCCCGCTGAGGAGACCCTGACGATCTCCGAGTATTATCTTCTGGGTAACATGGGAGACACGGTCTATACGGGTGTGTCCGAGGGGTCTGAGGAGGGGATCACTATCGTCTTTCCGCTGCCAGCCGGCGCTGCTGAGATCAGAATCGACGAGACTGTGGACGATCCTGACCGGTACCGGCTCGGCGCGAGTTCAATTGCAGACACCCGCCCGATCTCGCCCGGTGTCGCGACGGTGGAGGCGCGGTTTGCGTACGACCTGCCCCTGGTGCCAGGTGAGACGATATCCCGTACCGTTCCCCTGGATGTGCGCTCCCTCGTGATCCTGCTGGTCGGCGAGGCCTGGCGGCTGGAGGGGCCGGGGCTCACGTCGCTCGGCCCGATGGAGGCCGGAGGGCAAACGGCAGTTGCGTACGAGAGCGATCCAATCGGGGCCGGTGAGGTGATGGCCTTTAGGATCGTGGCTGGATCGCCTGCATCTGCTGCCCCCGGCGACGGGACGGGCTCACAATTCATCCTTGCACCCTCGGGTCGCGTGAACGGGATCGAGATCGCCGTCGGTGTCGCGGCGGTTCTGGCTGCGGCATTGGCAGCCGCGATGCTCTGGCGATCTCAGCCGCTTCCCCCCGTGCCGGAGAGCGCAAGAGAAGAAGTGGCGACGATGGCGGAGTTGGACGTCCGGTATGCGTCAGGTGAGATGTCAGAGACGACGTACCGCGAAGAGCGGCGGGCGCTGAGAGCCCAGCTGCGGGATCGCATTCGCAGCGGCGGTGGCGGCGATGGGAGATGAACTCGCCAGCCGATATGCGGGGCACGTTCCAGCTTTGTGGCGGAGATCTTAGTGTTCGTAGGTAGGCTTGGCTGCCGAAGGGTCTAGCGGGCATGATCGAGATTCAAGGGCTTGAGAAGCGCTTCGGCCCTCGCGTCGCGCTTGCCAGGATTGACCTCACCATCAAGCAGGGCGAGCGCGTGATGCTCGTTGGCCCGAATGGCGCCGGCAAGACGACGCTGCTGCGCATCTTGGCGACGCTGAGTCGTCCGACCGCTGGGACCGTGCGCATCGCCGGGCTGGATCCCAGAGTGGCGGGCGGGCGGGTGCGCCGGCTGATCGGCTTCGTTTCCCACGAGACGCTGCTCTATGAGGACCTGACCGCATTGCAGAATCTGCAATTCTACGCCAGGATGTACGGACTGGCCCGTGAGGATGACAGGATCGACGCGTTGCTGAGTCGCGTCGGGCTTGAGGGGCGGCGCCGCGATCTCGTCCGCACGTTTTCGAGAGGCATGCAACAGCGCCTCGCTGTGGCGCGGGCGCTGTTGCATAGGCCGGAGCTCCTGTTTCTGGATGAGCCCTATACGGGTCTCGATCCGGTTGCAGCCGACATCCTTACGGATCTGTTGGCAGAGCTGGTGGAGGCGGGCTGCACGCTGGTGCTCACCACGCATCATCCAGCCGCTGAGGGGCGTCTTGCCGAGCGGGTGATCGTGATGCGCAGGGGGCGGGTCATCGTCGATGAACCGCTGAGCGATGCGGCTGGCTTCCCCGCCCGATATCGCGATCTGCTGGTCGGGCCTCTCCCTTCTGATCGCTTCGCGGGGCGTGGATAGGATGGGCAGCCTCCGGCAGATTTTCGCCATCGTCCGCAAGGACCTGGCGGCAGAACTTCACACGCGTGAGATCCTCAGCGCTATGTTCGTCTTCGCCGTTATCGCGATGCTGAGCTTCAGCTTCGCGCTGGACCTTCGCGGGACTGTCGGCGAAGCGGCTGCCCCGGGCGTTTTGTGGACGACGATCGCGTTCGCTGGGACGCTGGGCCTCAGCCGGTCGTTGGCCCGGGAGCAACACAGCGGCGGCATGTCTGGTCTCTTGCTGGCGTCGGAAGATCGCACCGTGATTTTCTTTGGCAAGATGGTGGGCAATCTTATATTGCTGTTCCTTCTGGAGGCCGTGCTGCTGGCCCTGGGAACAGTCTTCTTCAACGTCAACCTGCTCAAGGGCGGGGTCGTCCTCGTGCTGGTGCTGGGGACACTAGGATATGCGGTGGTAGGCACACTGCTTGCCGCGATTGCGGTCAACACACGGGCCAGAGAGGTGATGTTGCCGATTCTTCTGTTGCCGCTCGTGGTTCCCCTGCTTATCTCGGCGGTCAGAGCTACTGCGGCTCTGTTGGAGGGCCTCCCGCCGGGTGAGGTGGGCGCCTGGATCCGGATCATAGTCGTCTACGATCTGGTGATCACCGCCGTCTCGGTTCTGACTTTCGAATACGTGGTGGAGGCCTAAGGAGTATCTGGAGGTTCTATGAGCCGTGGACTGTCAGATCGCTTGCTGGGCGTCGTGAGCGTCGTTGCATTTTCTGGGGCGTTGGTGATGGTCTTTGCCTATGCACCCCGCGAGGCCACGATGGGGGAGATACAGCGGATCTTCTATTTCCACGTCGCCTCCGCGTGGATCGGTTTTTTTGCGTTCTTCGTGACCTTTATCGCAGGCGTGCTCTACCTCCTGCAGGGCCAACGGCGGTGGGATATTCTCAGTCTCTCCTCTGCGGAGGTCGGGCTGGCCTTCATCACGATGACCGTCGTCACCGGCTCTCTATGGGCGAGGCCGGTCTGGGGCACTTACTGGACCTGGGAGCCCCGGCTGACCATCTCAGCGGTACAGTGGTTGCTCTATGTGGCCTACGTCATGCTCCGCGCATCAACGCCGAATGAGGAACGTGTCGCGCGCTTCGCTGCCGTCTACGGCGTCATCGCTTTTGTCACCGTCCCGCTGTCCTGGTTCGCGATCCGCTGGTGGCGTACGATTCACCCACAGATCCTATCGGGGGGCGAGATGGCCTTGACGCCCCGTATGCTCCACACGCTCCTGGTCTCGATCGGGGCGTTCACCCTCGTCTACGGGGCCCTGCTTCGACAGCGGATCAGGTTGGAGGATGCCCGGGATCGATTGGCGACCTTGGACAACCTGATATGGCGGGAGGGGGGATAGCGATGTTGGTCCATCTCAGTCTAGCCTACGCGGTCTTCTGCACGGTGCCCTTGGGTCTGGCGATCTCTATCAGGTGGCGCCGCCGTCAGGTCGAGCGTCAGCTGCGCGCCCGGCAGGCGACGATCAGGGACATGCGATCTGTCGATTAGCCATAAGGAGGTTGTGCCTATGAAGATCACAGATATCCGTGTGGTTCGAGTTGACCTGCCGGCGCGGGAGACCCGGACCAAGCCCCGGCGCCCGGGATGGGCGGAGGAGGCCGAGGTCGCAAATCCTATGTCGCGATACGCGAAAGTGAAGCGGCACCGCAGTTTGTGGCTGCCCAAGTGGGAGGGCGCCTGGGTTCAGGTCATCGGAGAGGACGGCTCGTGGGGGCTCGGCACGCTGAGCTTTGCGCGGGCGCTCGCGCCCGTCGTTGAGCACCTCGCCTCACAGCTGGTGGGTGAGGACTGTCTGGCGACGGACAAGCTGGCCGATATGATGTTCCGTATGACCAAATCCTACGGGTCGACCGGCATGGCCTCCTATGCCATCAGTGCGATCGATCTCGCGCTGTGGGACCTCAAGGGTAAGCTGTTGGAGCAGCCTGTATACCGGTTGCTGGGCGGGCCCCAGAAAGACCGCATCTTCTGTTACGCCACCGGCAACGATGTCGATTGGTACAAGGAACTGGGCTTCACCGCCTTCAAGCTTGCGTGCCCGTATGGTCCGACCGACGGTCTCGACGGGCTTAAGCGGAATGTGGACTTCGTCGCTGAGAAGCGGGAGATCGTTGGCGAGGACGCCGAGCTGATGCTCGACTGCTGGATGGCCTTCGATGTGGCGTATACCGTGCGGCTGGCGGAGGCGCTCCGGCCTTACCGGCTGAAGTGGATGGAAGAGTGCTTGATCCCCGAGGACTTCGACGCGCATATCGCGCTGCGGCAGCGGTTGCCGTGGCAGGGACTAGCGACAGGGGAGCACTGGTACACGCACGTGCCTTTCCAATGGGCGATCAACCACCACGTTGTGGATATCCTGCAGCCTGATATCAACTGGTGCGGTGGGATCACGACGTGTCGCAAGATCGCCGATGCTGCTGACGCCGCTGGCGTCAGCGTGATCCTGCACGGCGGTGGTGTGACGCCCTTTGGCCAGCATTTCACGTACGCGACCTCGGCGTCGCCGTGGTGCGAGTATTTCGTGGGATCGGCGCCGGGCATTCCGCTCGAGGAGGCGGCTCGATTGCCCGGACAGGCCGTCGTGCAGGACGGCTGGCTGGTGCCGAGCGAGGCACCCGGGTTTGGATTAGGGATTGAGGAAGCGTGGATTGGGACTGTGTAGCTGTCCGGTCTCGGCTATGAGAGTTAGCGAACTAGAGGTGGTAGTCAGGCGTCGGAAGCAGGGAGTAGACTCGCGCTGCAGCGTTATCTTACTTCGTTCTCCTCATTTCCTGCTGCCTGCTGAGCCTTCGAAATCGTCAGTGCCGCGCGTGCTCGCATACTGGCTCGGCGTGACGCCGGTGTGTTTTCTGAAGACGGTGGAGAAGTAAGAGGGATCGTTGAACCCGGCGTCGAGGGCCGTGCGGGTGATCGACTGGTCCTCCTGCTCGAGCATCGCGCACGCCTTCGCCACCCGCACCTTCTGCAGATAGCGGATCGGTGTGAAGCCGGTGGTGTTTTTGAAGTGGCGAATCAAGCTGCGCTTGGAAAGCCCCGCGACCTCGACGAGGTCGTCGAGGCAGATGGATTCGGCGAAGCGCTGGTTCATATACCCAATGGCCCGGGCGACCGGCATAACCCGAGTTGAGGGTCCCGTGTTTTCTGAGAAGCGCCGGCAGTAGAAAAGAAGCAGCTCGGTAAACAGGGTCTCAACCATCACCCTTCGACCGTCGAGATGGTTGTTGCACTCGTGCTCGAGCCGGGAGATCAGGGATGTGGCCTGCACGATCTGCTCTGGTGTAAGGGTCAGACGACCGGCGAAGTCCCGGACGGAACGGTAGTAAGGCTCCAGATAGATCAGCCCGTGGAACCCGGGGATTAACTCGAGCTCGCCCTTGTACCGCGCAAGCATCTCCTCCTTGAACAGGATGTTGTAGATGGCTAAGTCTCTGGTGTGGGCATACCCGTGGGGGGTGTAGGGCGGTATGACGAAGACATCTCCTACGGTGATGGGATATCGCTCGGATTTGAAGACGTGGGTGCCGCTGCCCTCCACCACCATAACCAGCTCGATGAACGTATGCATGTGATGAGCCAGATCCGGCTGCCGCGTGTGCCGCATAGCCAAGGGGAGATCCGGCTCTGAGAACAGAGAATCGCTGAGCACGCGTTGTTGATTCATCACCGCTCAATTATAGTGAGATGATCAGGAGTTGGCAATTTTCTCATAGCATTCGTCACTTTTCTTAAGGCGATTGTCTTAATCTTATGCTAGACTCAAGACCAGAATGACTACGAACCTCAACGTTGTGATGTTGGACCTACTGCCCCTGCTGGATGTCTCTGCTGGTTTTCTTGGACCCTTTCGCACGAGATTGTATCTCACGCGATGGTCGAGACAATAAACCTAGGAGGATAAAGATGCCGACGAAGAAGGATAAGCTGCCAAACATCGTGCTGGTGGGCATCGACTCGCTGCTCGCCGACCACATGAGCTGCTATGGGTACGACCGGCTCACCACGCCGCATCTCGATCGCTTTGCTCAGGAGGGGACGCTATTCGAGCGCTATTACAGTCCCCACATCCCAACGACCAGCGGCTACGCCAATATGCTGACCGGTATGGACGTCTTCA
>CAZPJP010000047.1:0-27421 GCA_964586915.1 uncultured Anaerolineales bacterium | reverse complement strand
GCGGGTGAACCGACCGGCGGATATGGCTTCCGATCTTGGCGCCGCGGCGAGATCCTGGAGGATCGCTACAGACTACGCTTGCCGAGGGGCCTGTCCTCGGGCGACTATCGTCTGGTTCTCTACGTGGACGGTGTCGAGGTTGCGGACCTCGCGGCGCTGTCGGTGGCGCGGATCTCGCGGAGCTTTGCCGTGCCGGAGCTCGCCCACACGCTCAGCGTGGATTTCGCCGAAGATGCGACAGCAAAGGTGCGTCTGCGAGGCTATGAGATCCGGCCGTCTGGCAACGGAGCGTTTGACAACGGGCCGTCTGGCGAGGGGGGGACAGAGGCTGCCCAGGTCATAAGGGTAACGTTAGCGTGGCAAGCGGTTGAGGCGATGGATGAAGACTACGTGGTCTTCGTGCACGTACGTGACAGAGACACGGGTGAGATGATCGCGCAGGTCGACGAGATGCCCAGAGAGGGCGCCTATCCGACGTCCCTATGGATGCCCGGGGAGATTGTCACCGACGTTCATGCGGTGCCACTGCCCCATCAGGATGCGGGGTCAGGCCCGTTCGCGCTCTACGTCGGTCTGTACGTGTCCGAAACGGGCAGGCACCTGACGGTGGATGGTTCCGAGAGGCTGCAACTGGCGGATCTCGAAGGTCGTCCCTGAAAGACGGGAAACGGGCGCGCTGTGCAGCGCGCCCGTGGACATCAGATGTGAGGGCGTATCTAGCGGTTTCTGTTCCGTGGCACGACCTCGACCTCTTCCGCAGGGTAACGGAACCGTTCGCGATCTCGCCGCGGCCCGTCAGGTGGGATCTCCACCACGACGTCGCCCTTAAGGATATCCAGGTCGATGACCCGACCAATCCCCCGGTCGGTCTTCACATGTGCCTTGATACGCGGGAGCTCCTTCGCCGCTTCCTTGTAGACTTGGTGCTCGTACGCCAAGCAGCAACGGAGCCGACCGCACATACCCGTGATATCGGAGGGGGCCATAGAGATCGCCTGATCCTTGGCCATCCGGATGGAGACGGCTTGGAAATCGGTGAGGAACCGGCCACAGCAGCGCCGCTCTCCGCAGACGCCCAGCCCGTCCAGGACCTTGGCGTGGTCTCGCGGTCCAATCGATCGCAACTCTACCCGGCAATTCATGCGAGAAGCCACCCGGCGTCGGAGTGCAGAAAAGTCCTTTTTGTTGATATTGCCGGTGCATAGGGCGATGGCACTGCTGCCGTCCAGCGTGAACTCCGCGCTGATAATCTTAATGTCGAGCTTCTTATCCTTCGCTTCCTCGCGCGCTACCTCGACCAATCGCTCGGCCCGCTGTTGCATCACGTGATAGCGCGCCATATCCAGGCCACTGGCTTGCCGGACGACGGGACGCAGTTTTCGGGATGCGAGCTCTTCCGGCGTCGCTTCGGGCAAGTGCGTCACCTGCCCAACTTGTTCTCCATACACGGTTTCCACGACAACCCAATCGAAAGGGGCCACCTCAACATCTGGCGGCGACAGGAAATGATAGGGTTTGCCCGCTGGTTGGAAGCGCACGCCCACCAATGTAGAGGAGGAGAACTCGGGGTGGGTCTCAGTTTCGTTGGTCGTCTCTATGTCTGACTGTGTCATAGTCCCACTATTATCCATAATACTCATTATGCACACATGCATGCATGTGTGAGATGAACGTATTGCTCGTTAACTATACCCCACCCCATGCGTTTGGCAACTGCATGAACACAGAAAAGCCGGGGTCAGGCGCACCTGAACCCGGCTTTCGGGGATCGGTTGCCTATCGCTTACGCTCTCTCTGCCAGAGCGGCGCTTTGTCCTCCAGGACGCCGCGCAGCTCGAAGATTTGATCTCGGAGCGCCGCGGCCTTCTCGAACTCCCAGTTCTCGGCTGCGGTTTTCATCTCCTTCTCGAGCTCGCGGATCAACTTCTCCAAGGCGCTGGGCTCCATCTCCTCAGGTGCGACGTCCAGCGCGCTCTCCTCCTGGGTAGCGGCGCGGACCCGATCTGTGAGGTCGCGGATCGCTTTGATGATCGTCTGCGGCTCGATTCCATGCTCCTCATTGTAGGCCTGCTGAATCTCGCGACGGCGGTTCGTCTCATCGATCGCCTCGCGCATGGCGTCGGTGATGTCATCCGCATACATCACGACGGTACCCTCCGTGTGGCGGGCAGCACGACCGATGGTCTGAATCAAGGCGGTCGCGCTGCGCAGGAAGCCCTGCTTGTCAGCGTCCAGGATGGCGACGAGGCTCACCTCCGGCAGGTCGAGGCCCTCGCGCAACAGGTTAATGCCGACCACGACGTCGTACTGGCCCAGGCGCAGATCGCGCAGGATCTCGACGCGCTCGATGGTCTGCACCTCACTGTGCAGGTACTGAACCTTGAGGTTGAGCTCGCGCAGATAATCGGACAGATCCTCGGCCATCTTCTTGGTCAACGTCGTCACCAAGGCTCGCTGCCCCTTATCAATCCGCTCGTGCAGTTTGCCCACCAGATCGTCGATCTGACCCTTCGTCGGCAGGACGAGGATCTGAGGATCCAAAACACCCGTCGGACGGATAACCTGGTCGACGACCTGCGTCGCGTGAGTAAGCTCGTACTCGGCGGGGGTCGCTGATGTATAGATGACCTGATTCAGGCGCTCCTCCCACTCGTGGAACATCAGCGGGCGGTTGTCCAGAGCGGAAGGCAAGCGGAAGCCATAGTCGACGAGCACCTGCTTACGGCTCCGGTCACCGTTGAACATACCGCGTATCTGCGGCACCATCATATGGGACTCGTCCACCACCATCAGGTAGTCCGCCGGGAAGTAGTCTATCAGCGTCCACGGCGGCTCTCCAATCTCGCGCTGATCGAAGTGCCGCGAGTAATTCTCAATGCCCGAGCAATAGCCAATCTCCCGAATCATCTCAAGATCGTAGCGCGTACGTTGCTCCAGACGTTGCGCTTCGAGCAGCTTGTCCTGAGCGTTCAGGTAGTCGAGGTGCGCCTCCAGCTCTGCCTCGATCTCGATAAGCGCCTGTTTGACCCGCTCCTCTGAGGTCACATAATGCTTGGCCGGGAAGATCTGGATCTCCTTGGGCTTCTCCAGGACCTCCCCGGTGAGGGGCTCGACCTCCATGATGCTCTCGATCTCATTGCCCCAGAAGGAGATGCGATAGGCCGTTTCGGTATAGGCGGGCCGTATCTCCAGCACGTCGCCGCGCGCCCGGAAGGTGCCTCGGCGGAAGTCGAGATCGTTGCGGTCGTAGAAGATGTCCACAAGGTGGCGCATGACCGTTTCGCGGCGGATCGCCTGGCCTACGTTAAGCGGAAGAATCACGCGTCCCCACTCCTGTGGGTTGCCCAGGGCATAGATGGCCGAGACGGAGGCGACGACGATGGTGTCTCGCCGTGTCAGGACCGCCGCCGTGGCAGCCAGTCGCAAGCGATCGATCTCGTCGTTGATATCCGCATCCTTCTCGATATAGAGGTCGTGCTGGGGCATGTAAGCCTCAGGTTGATAGTAGTCATAGTAGGACACGAAGTACTCCACGGCGTTGTGGGGAAAGAGGTCGCGGAACTCCGAGTAGAGCTGTGCCGCGAGGGTCTTATTATGGGTTAGGACGAGGGTGGGTTTCTGCACCTCGGCGATAACGTTGGCGACCGTATAGGTCTTTCCCGTGCCGGTGGCGCCCTTGAGGACCTGATGCCGGTCGCCCCGCTCGATGCCTTTGACAAGCTGGGCTATGGCTTGCGGCTGATCTCCGGTGGGTCTGAAGCTGGATACAAGCTGAAATTCTGGCATATATCTTTCACTCTTGCGTCTTAAATCCTGCTCATTCCCCGGTAAAGGCGCACAGTGTCGCTGACCTTAGGGGGAAGGTAAGAAGGGTTGAACGCCCATTTGTGAACACATGTTCGATGTAACGTCATTATACCTGCGAACCCCGTTTCGGCAAGCTGGGACGCGCTTGTTTGGGCATAGCGGTGGCTATTTCTGCGCGATGATGAAGACCCGTCCGTGCGCCTCCGGCTCGTCGAGAGGCGTATCGAGCGCCTGCGGCCCTGCGAAGTGGACGCTACGGAAGCCGCTCTCCTCCAGGGTCGCGGCGACGTCAGCCAGATCAAAGATCGTATTGTAGGCGACCTCGCCGAAGCGTTTATAGAGACCGTCGTCCTGACGCAAGAATCCCGAGATCTGCGTGTAGGCTCGGCCCTCTTCCTCCGCCACGACGCCCCGGGTGATGAGCACTAGATCCTCCTCATCCTGGACGTTGATGCCGCCCCAGCGTCGCAGCCCAAAGCGGGTGTTCAGGTCGAAGATAAACCAGCCTTTGGGCAGCAGGGCTTGATATGTCGACTCAAAGCACCCGGCAAGGGTCTCATCGTCCGGAAGGTGGTTGAGCGCGTCAAACGTCGAGACCACCAGCCCAAACCGTTCCTCTAAGGTGAAGTCAGCGGCGTCGCCATAGACAAAGCGCGCTTTGCCCTGCTCGACGTAAGCGGCGGCATTCTCTCTAGCGTGCTCGAGCATCGCCGGTGAGAGGTCCATACCGATGACTTCGTAGCCTGCTTCTAGGAAGTAGACGGCCAACTGCCCGGTGCCGCAGGCGAGGTCCAGGAGTTTTCTCGATCTCTGAGCGATGGGCGTCGACTCGTAAAACGCTCTGATGCGCGGCGCCATGGCGCTGGCGAAATGCGTCCAGCGCATATTGTAGATATAGGCGAAGGCCTCTCCATATGCCTGCATGTTAACTCCTCTTTGGCATTCTACGGTGCCGGCACGAGGTATTCGCTATCCACCCAGCCCTCAAGCCGGGTGGACGTGGACACGACGCGATACCAGGTCACCTCTTCGACGTACACTGGTCCTTCTAGGATGACGACCGGCTCGCCTTCCTCCAGCCGCCCGACGATCATACCGTTGGGCGCGTAACGTACCCGCAGCCCCGCGCGGCCGACATCGCCCACGCTCACAGCCCACGGCGTCGCGGTTGTTGTTGATCCAAGAGTCCATGTCGTTTTCTATCTGTCTGGGTCGGCCTATGCCGCCACCCGTAGAACCAGAAAGTGGGAGAGTCCCAGGAGCCTGAGCGGGGTGCGTTCTAGGGTATAGGTGATCGTCTGCAGGATTCGACCGAGCTGCGGCTTGCGAGTCACGATGTTATCGTAGCCAGGATAGATCTGGGTGTGTGCGACCTTGCGAACCGGCAGGCCGGCAAATAGACGGTCCAGGGCGCGCCGCGTATAGGCGCGCACGTGGGGGGCGAGACGGTTCCGCAACGCGTTGGGCAACCAGTTGACGAGGGGTTTATTGCCAAAATGATAGGTCCCACGCCAGTAGATGCCGTGCGTTTCGAAGAAATAGAGGCGGTTGGGCACAAAGATGACAACGTGTCCGCCCGGCCTCGTTACCCGCACCATCTCAGCAGCGCTGAGCCGGTCGTCCGCAACATGTTCCAGGACTTCGTGAGAGAAGACGACGTCGAAGGCATCGTCCCCGAAGGGCAGAGACTCACCGACGGATTGGGCAATCCGGGGAATATGGAGATGGGCGGCGCATGCTCGCTCAAACTCGATCTCGATCCCGAAGACGTGTTCGCTGTAGCGGGCAAACGCTGAGGTGTACATACCGACGCCGCAGCCGACATCAAGAATCCGTTGACCCTCCAAGGTCACGTGCTGGCGTACCAGACGCAGGCGCCGCTCCTGACCAGCACGCCATACAAACGAGGGGTTGCCTCTTAGGGCTACCGCCTCACCTTGGTGTTCAGTTTCGCTCATCTTGACCCTTAGTCTCTGTTGATCCCGTCTCTGTCCAGCGCAAACTCCGGATAGGACCTCGCGATCTCTGGCTCAAGCGGCCGATGCATATCCCTTCTTCGTTGTCCGCGACGAGGCCGTCCGGCAAGCTCACCCTATCCTCGACCCCGTCATTATCCCACACTCCCCGCGTGCAGGGAAGTCTTCGCTGACTTTCAGCAAGCAAACTCTAAGCGAACTCTGAGGCGCATTGTTGACCTCCCGCCCTTACGCTAGGTCGCCTACTGAATTCTGAACAGTCACCCGGACGTGCGCGCCTCCGGATAGCTATTGGGCTCTTCGATAGCTTACACGAACCTTGTTTCAAGGCCATCCCCCACTATAATCACGGTATGAGCAAAAACGACACGACGCCGCTAAGACAGCAGTACCTGGACCTAAAGGCGCAATACCCGGACACGATCCTCTTCTTTCGTCTGGGTGATTTCTACGAGACGTTTGACGAGGATGCCGAGCTTGCCTCTCGCGAGCTCGACCTTACCCTCACCTCCCGTCCCGTCTCAAAGGACTTGCGAGTGCCTATGGCGGGGGTGCCTCACCATGCCGTCGAAGGATATATCGCACGCCTGATCGAGAAAGGATATCGCGTCGCAATTGCCGAGCAGATTGGCGAGCCCACGGGGCGGGGACCCATGGAGCGGCGTGTAGAGCGAGTGGTCACCGCCGGGACCGTCACCGAACCGACGATGCTGGATGAGAAGCGCCCTAACTATCTTGCGGCTGTTGTCATCGACGGGGACCGCGCTGGTATTGCCTATGCCGAGATCTCCACCGGTGAGTTTTCCACGACCCAACTCAGCGACGGTTCCGCGAAG
Organism: uncultured Anaerolineales bacterium; assembly: GCA_964586915.1. Classification (GTDB taxonomy): domain Bacteria; phylum Chloroflexota; class Anaerolineae; order B4-G1; family SLSP01; genus PWVB01. The sequence goes on along the minus strand of CAZPJP010000047.1, from coordinate 20,802 downwards.
GACGTCCTCACGTTGGTGCGTCAAGAGCTGGCGCGGCTGCAGCCCCGGGAGGTGCTCATCCCGAAGGTGGGCTCTTGGAAAGAGCGCGATCCCGATGAGCAAGCGCGTCGGCCTGAGCAGGCGCTCATCGACGCTGTCTCGGCGCAGATCACGCCTTGGGCTGGCTATCGGTTTGAGGAGTCGACGGCCCGTCAGACCCTGATCGAGCACTTTGGCGTGCGGACTCTGGAGGGGTTTGGCTGTGAGGGCAAACCGCTGGCAATCCGCGCCGCGGGCGGGGCGTTGAGTTATCTGGAGGAGACGCAGCAGGGGCTTCTGCCGCAGATCACGGGGCTCCGCACGTATGCGACCGATCACTTCATGGCGATCGATGCCTCCACGTGGCGCAATCTCGAGATCACCGAGACCCTGCGTCGAGAGAAGCGCGGTTCGCTTCTCGGGGTGCTGGACGACACGATCACGCCGATGGGCGGGCGGCTGCTGCTCACGCGTCTTGCCCAAGCGTTGTTGGACATCCCGGCTTTGGAGGGGCGCCTCGACGAGGTGGAGGGATTCTATAGCGATGGCTTGCTGCGCGCCAAGATTCGAGATCTGTTGAAGCGGGTGCCCGACCTCGAGAGGATGGCCAACCGTGTGTTGGCGGAGCGGGCAAGCCCCCGGGATCTGGAGGGCATTTGCACCGCCCTGGAGGCCGTGCCGGAGCTGACCGCCCCGATCGAGGGGGCGGGCTTGACGTCGCTGCTGGTTGGCCTTGAGCCTGTGCCCGCGGTCAGGGATCTCATTGCGGAGGCTATCGTCGACGAGCCGCCGGCCCAGCTTGGCGATGGCGGGCTCATCCGCCCCGGTTTCTCGTCAGAGCTGGATAGTATTGTCCTGGCAAGCAAGGATGCGCGAGAGTGGATTGCGGCTCTGGAGCAGAAGGAGCGGAAGTGCACAGGCGTCAAGAGCCTCAAGGTCGGCTACAACAAAGTCTTCGGTTACTATATCGAGGTGACGAAGGCCAACACGGAGGCCGTCCCCGAGCATTACATTCGCAAGCAGACGCTTGTTAACTCCGAGCGCTATATTACGCCCGAGCTTAAGGAATACGAGAGCATCGTCCTCAACGCTGAGGAGCGCATGGCCGAACTGGAGGCACGTCTCTTTGCCGAGATCTGTCAACGCATCGCGACCCATGCCGCCGATCTGCTGAAGACGTCGCAAACGCTCGCGCGTATCGATGTCGCGGCTGCGCTCGCGGAGATCGCTGTTCGCAACCATTACGTTCGTCCCACTTTTGAGGAAGCGCCGGAGATGCGGCTCCTCGGTGCGCGACATCCTGTCGTGGAGCAGGCGCAGCGTGAACCTTTTGTGCCCAACGACCTCGATATGGATGCCGAAGGCCGCATTCATATCGTGACCGGACCCAACATGGCTGGGAAGTCCGTCTTTCTGCGTCAGACCGCGCTCATCGTTCTGATGGCCCAGATTGGCAGCTTTGTGCCCGCCGATAAGGCACATATCGGTGTTGTCGATCGCATCTTCACGCGCATCGGGGCCTCCGATGAGCTGGCGGCGGGACAGTCGACCTTCATGGTCGAGATGGTGGAGACGGCGAACATCCTGAACCATGCTACGCCGCGGAGCCTTCTGATCCTCGACGAGGTCGGGCGGGGCACGAGCACCTACGATGGGATGGCCATCGCGTGGGCCGTTATAGAGTACCTTCACAATCACCCCGAACGTCGGGCACGCACCCTCTTTGCTACTCATTACCATGAGCTGATTGAGATGGAGGAGACGCTGCCCCACGTGCGTAACTTCAATCTGGACGTCGCCGAGGAGGGGCGTGACGTCGTCTTCCTCCACAAGGTGGTGCCTGGGGGAGCTGACCGCTCGTATGGGATCCATGTGGCCCGGCTGGCTGGAATCCCAGCTCCCGTCGTGCATCGCGCGGAGAAGCTGCTGGAGGAGTTGGAGAGTGGGGAGTTCCGGCCTGGCGTGGCGCAGAAGGACGTCGAGGTCTTTCAGCCGGTGCTCATCGCACAGGAGCATCCGGTGGTGGAGGAGCTGCGTCAGCTTGACGTCAACAGCCTGACGCCGTTGGACGCGTTGACCAAGCTTTACGCCTGGCAGAAAGAGATAAAAGGGGGCAAAGGCCGAAAGCGTCTGGGTAGAGAGGATTAAGGAGAGTCCGCGCACGTGGAGCATTTCACCCGTGACGGTACGCGCTGGATACTGGCTACTGTCTCAGCCATAATCGGTAAGCTGTTGTCGCTAAGTCGATCCACATCCATCAACATCATAGAGGGGTAAGATGCCGAGAATTCAACCGAAGAACACGTGGGTTCTTGTCTTGAGTGCCGCCGTCGCGGTCGTACTGGTGGCGGGGGTGGTGGTGCTGGATAGCCTTTCCACCCCGATTGATGGTGTGATCAGATTTGGAGCTGTGCTGGGATACCTCTCCGTCTTCCTGGCAAGTCTCTCCTCGAACTATATGCGCGAGCTGACGCGCTTCTTTGGGCGACCGTTCCCTAAGGTGCATCATGCAGCCTCAATCACGGCAATGAGCGCGCTGGGTGTCCACGCAATTGCGGTGGCCTGGCGGGCCGGGACACCGGCGACGTTCGTGCCCGACGTCAGCTCGGTGCGCGCCTTCTTCGAGCTTGGCGGGCGACCGGCCTTCTGGATTATCGCTGTCACTGCGGTGACAGCTTTCCTTCGTATGACGTTCAAGAAGAGCTGGAAGACGATTCACTGGCTCAACTACGTGGCCTTTCTCCTCGGGACGGCACACGCGCTGCTCATTGGCCCGAATTTCCAGCATCTTGGTGTGCGGATCGTCGCGATTGTCATGGCCGTGACCTTGGTCGTTGTCTTTGTTCTCAAGCGGTTGGAGGAGCGGCGACGCCGGCTCCGGCGCCAGCGCGCTTCTTGAGGGAGGTGTTGAGTGGCTGTTGAAGGAGACGGGAGCCAAGATATGGGCTCCCAAGATATGGGCCCCCAAGATATGGGCCCGATCGACGAGGGCAAGACCGGACAACCGGACCACGTCGCGCAGGCCGCGGAGTTGAATACGACGGCCCGTTCACACTTAGCGAAGGGGGAATGGGAGCCAGCCGTTGAGGCCTACCGCGAGGTCATCGCGCTTATGGAGGAGGCCGGGGACCTCGCAGGAAAGGCGGAGGCTCTGAACAACATCGCCAGCGTCTATCTAGCGTTGATGGATTACGAAGAGGCGATGACCTATGCGACCCGGGCGCGTGAGCTCTACCTGGAGATCGAGGACTCTGCTGGAGAGGCGGTCGTCCTGAACAACATTGCGGCAGCGCACGACGGCAGGGGTGACTGGCAGGAGGCCAGTGAGGTCTACGATCGGGCCCTGACATTGCGGCAATCGGCCGGCGATGCGGAGGGCGAGGCGAGGACCTTGCGCAATCTCGCCATCCTCTACGCACAGCACGGTAATCGCGGCAAGGCTAAGTCCTACCTGAATCGGGCGCTGGTGGCGGCGAGGCGCGCGAAATCTCGCCAGTTGCTCTCAGATATCCGGAAGACGATGTCGCAGCTGCCGCGCTTGCGCCGCCGCAGGTAACGGCATTGCCGGCGTTGGTCGGAGCTTCTTGCATCAGACGCTTTCGAAAGCTCAACAGGGCGATCAGGGTCCCCCCAACGCACATCCCGCTCAGGAAGGCTGTCGGGCGTAGAAGCTGGCCGAACTCCAATCCTTTGACGAAGATGCCTCGAGTGATGATCATGTAGTGCGTTGCCGGAAAGATGTCGGAGGAGAGTCGCCGCAGCCCCTCGCGATATACGGGGGTTACGAGGCCCGAGACGAAGAAACTCGGCACGAAGAAGAAAACGAGCACGACGAAGAAGGCTACCTGCTGACTCCTGAGCGCCGGCGCGAGCGCCATGACGAGCCCGATCATCGCTGCCATATAGAGCCCGGTGAGCACGAGATAGAGCAGGAAAGATCCTCGGAACGGCACTCGGAATACCAGGACCGAGTAGGAGGCGACTTCATCCCCAAGGGTGAAGTCCCTATCAGCCATGAGGGCGTTGACGTACTGCCGGGACAGGGAAGAACGATCCAGATCCTAAAGGGCAAAGCGCGCTTGCTCGGCTTCGACGGTGAGGATATGCGCCAGGAGCAACAACAGCGCCGCAGGAGCTACCACGACCAGGGCCACCGTGCGCGCCGCCCGTAGAACGTGGCGGTATTCCTTGATCAGCATCGCTCGGACCCGTCTAGCTGACAGGCGGGGCATCACACTCTCATACTCGGACAGGACCGGCGTTGCGTGTCAGGCCTCGGCGTTAACCATCTCCACAATCCCATCGTCGGCGATAGGAATCCGGTGTCCGTGAGCACAGTGGAAGACTTGGCCGTCCCGGGTCACGGTGGCTTCACAGATCGGACATCGAAGAACGCTCTCTAACCTGCGCGGGCCGACCGGGGTGCATACCCCCGGTTTGAGGGCCCAAACCAGATCGTAATCCTCCTGCCAAGGGCGAATTCGGATCATCTCCAGGGCGTGATCCTGGAGCTTTGCCCTCAGCTCCTCTGCAGAGTATGTGCGCCCCGGCAGCCATCGTGCGTCCTTGCCGATGCGGTTCGTCGTCAGAAAGAGCCCGCCGGGACGGAGGACTCGGACCATCTCGGATAGCACCTGGTCGGGGTCAGGCATAAACTCCAGGGCTTCTAGGCACGTCACCGCCTCGAATGTCTCGGACGGAAAGGGCAGATGTGAGGCGTCGTCCCACAGGAGCGCGATCCGTCCCGACCATGGCTCGGTCTTATCGACCGCCTGCTCCAGCATCTTGCGTGATAGGTCCAATCCAATGATCCGACCTCGAAAGCCGACCTCAGGCAGCAGGGTCCGAGCCAGCCGCGCAGTCCCTGTGGCGACATCGAGTACCAAAGGGTTGGGGCAGGAGAAGAGTACGCTGGCGATCGGACGGGCTAGGAAGTATTGTTCGTAGCCGGTGTCAAAGTGCTTGATCCGATCGTACATATGCGCGGACCAGTCGTACAACAGCGCGACAATCCGCCGTCCGATGTAAGCTCCCTCGGCGATGATGAGCTGCCAGTAGAGAACGCCAATAAGCACAACAACTGCCAGGCCGACAAGGATCCAGATCATCGTTCAGTGCCCAGGCTTCCGCATCTGTCCTATAGCGCCAGAGCTAGCAGCGCCACCATCGCGAGCACCCAGGGACCGGTTACCCGGCGATGCGCCTCTGGGGTGGGCCGATAACTCAGGGCGATGAGCCCGGGTAGAGCGAGAAGCAGCAACAGTCCAGCGGCGAACGCCTTGCCTTGCGCGACCAGATAGGCCGCGCCGAGCCCCGGCCCGAGTAGCGACCACCAGGACCTGAGCCCGTAGAGGCCCACCAGTAGAGAGACCAGCAGCGCTGAGAGGGCCAAGGCGAGGCCATCGCCTTCGATCAGCCCCCCGCCCAGCACCCACGGCAATCCCGCCACCGCGACCCCCCGCCATATCATTCCCACCTGACCTTCTCCCTCACTCCACAAGACGGCTAACTCCGCCCAGGTCACGAAAAAAGCCGTGAGGAGGAGCGCCGACCGACCGAGCGCTGCTCCCAGCAGCAGGCTCACCAGCAGCCCCAGCACCGATCGCTGCAGGGGCTGGGCAAGGCTCTCTCGGCCTACCTGACGCCACCAAGAATGGGCCTGACGAAGTCGTCGATGCAGGCGTGCTCCCGGTGTACCATCCTGGAGATAAGGCCACGTGGGCAGGGAGTCGTTGAGCGTCCATCCTCGCCATCGCTTGATGGGGATGGCCCAATTGGTCTGGGTAAGGGCCCGCCAGATCGGCTGCCAGCCGCCGATGACCAGGGCCAGCGCCGCTGCCAGCCTGGTTGGCGTCTCATCAATGATCGGGCGGGAGAAGGCCCAGATGCCGCCCACGACAGCGAGCACCGGCAGCGCGATCCATCCCCCCTCGAGAAGAGGCCTGATCTCTGCTGTGGCGGAACGTTCCATCTGGCTATTCATCATCGGTCGTCATTATACCTTATTCGGCCCGAGGCATGACGGGGGCTTCTTCGCCTGAATCCTGTGGTGGGATGACTTCACAAGGTTCGACGTGGACGTAGGCGCGGTCGACCCCTTGTAGTCCTTCCACCCGGCTCTGCACTGTGTCGGAGATGGCGTGGGCATCGAAGAGCGGAACGTTTCCGTCGACGTTGATATGCAGATCGGCGACGAGCTCGGGCCCGACGTGCTCGGTGATAACCTGGTGCACGCGCTCGACCCCCTTGACCGACCAGGCAGCATTGATGATCTGGCTGCGCAGTTCGGCCGAGGCGCCCCCCCCGGTGAGATACCTCAGATTCTCCGCCCACACGTCAAAGGCGGATCTGAATATCCAGACCGCGACCAGTCCACCGGCGATGGGATCGGCCAGAGGGTGGACGAACTGCGACCCCAATGTGCCAAGAAAAGCGGCTAGCGAGGTGAGCACATCTGCTAGATTGTCCTTGGCCGCAGCGTCCAGGGTTGAGCTGGCGGTCTGTCTGGCCATACGGTGGATCGACACGTACATCCCGGCTTTGACAGCAGCGCTGAGGAGCAGAGCCACCGTTGGCCATCCTATCGCGACCGAAGCGCCGCCCTCGAGAAAACGCGTGACAGCCGCGCGCCCCGCTTCGTAGCCGGCAACGGTCATCGCAGCGGCGACGACCAGGCCCGCCAGCGGCTCGAAACGGCTATGGCCCTGGGGATGTGATAGGTCTGGCGGGCGCTGGGCGATCCAGAGGCCCAGCGTCATCAGCAGAGAATAAAAGACATCGGAAACCGAGTTCGCCGCGTCCGCGTAGAGCGCCACACTGTCGGAGAGGTATGCGACGACGCTCTTTCCTATCGCCAATCCCAGGTTGCCCACAACGGTTATCACGAGCGCCCACCTGAGAAGCCGCTGGCGCTCCGGATCCGGGCTTGCTTCGCGGATCAACTGCATCTGCATGGCTGTCTTCCTGTCACACTGTTAACGCGCAGCGCATTCGAGCTAGCCGCAGGATTTTCTGGCGCGACCTTGCGACGCGACCTTCCGGCGCAACCGCTCAATCTCTGGGGTAACGGAAATCGTAGACCTCCCCCTTCTTCTCCCACACGGCGCCGCACGCGCACACAAAACGGGCCTGAGGCGGGGAGCCGAGCGGGCGCCGGCAGGCTGGACAGCGGAAGAAGCTTTCCGGCGGCGCTGCTGGCTTGTGCGCGTCCGCCCGGGCGCGCACAAAGACGCTGGGGCTGAGCTGCCAGAGGCGGCCCGTGCGCTGTGCCAAACTGTCTAGGGCCACCAGCAGCCGGGTCGGGATCCAGCGTTTTAGGAGGGCGATTCGGAAGTGCGAAACGGTGCGCACCTTCTCGCGATGCAGGTTGGCTTCGTCGAGCTGCTGCCAGATCCACCGGGGGTGGAAATCAAAGTTGAGGTCCACAAACTCCACCGGTTCGAGCGTGAAAGGGGACCATCTCTGGCGCTGGAGCAGATAGCGTGCGATCGCTTTCAGATTGTGCTTATTGGCGAACTCAAGGACGAAGGTCCCCGCCGGCCCCAGGCTCTCGGAGATGTTGCGAAGCACGGTTGGGGCGTCTGAAGCATGGTGGAGCGTTCGGATCATCGTCACGGTGTCAAACCGCCCCGCCACAAAGGGCAGGTGATAGAAGTTCGCTTGCACGAAGACGTAGCGCGGTTCGCCATCCGTGCCTCCCTGCCCGAGCCGCTCTACGGCCTGTGCTAGCTGCGTGTGGGCGTAGTCCATCAGCACCACGGTCCTATAGCCTTGATAGAGCTCGACGAGACGCCCGAAACCGGCTCCGATCTCCATCAACGTCTCTCCCCGAGGAGGAAGTAGCGCGTGGAGCGCGATGCGCTCCACAGCGTCCTCGTAGGTGCGAGCCTGCGTCCAGAACTCGGTGCTGTAGCGCGACCCTTCGTAGCTGCAGATCGGGCGATCACGGATCGGGCGATCAGGTATGGGATTGTGTCGATTCTCGGTCATAAGAATAGGCCTGCTCGTTCGTCCTGTGTGAGGCTAATGGGAATGATTATGCTATCATGCTTCATGCGATTTTCAATCGTGCGATTTTCAATCGTGCGATTCTTAATCGTGCTGAATCCGCGATGTGTGCTATCATAAGCCTGGGACGATCAGCCTACGGAGGTGGATTGGCAAGATGGAGAGTCTGAAGCGCAGGATTCGGCAAGAGGGGAGAAACTTAGGTCAGGGCATCCTGAAGATCGACAGCGTGATCAACCATCAGGTTGACGCGGAGTTGATGTTGGAGACCGGGGCGGAGTTCGCCCGGCGCTTCGCCGATGTGCACCCCACGCGCGTCCTCACGGCCGAGGTCTCGGGCATCGCGCCTGCGATGGCCACGGCTTACGCGATGGGGCTCCCCTTAGTCTATGCGCGCAAGCACAAACCGGTCACGATGACCGATCCCGTATTCGTTGAGTTCGCGCCTTCTCACACCAAAGGCGGAGAGGTCTCTCTGATGGTCTCACCGGAGTTTCTGCGCCCTGGCGACCGCGTGCTGATTATCGACGATTTCCTGGCGACCGGGAAGACCATTGCAGCAATGGCGCGAATCGTGGAGAGCGCTGAAGCGAAGCTGGTTGGCATCGGCACCCTCGTCGAGAAGTCCTTCGAGGGTGGCCGAGAGGCGCTTGCCCACCTCGATGTGCCCATCGTCTCGCTCGTCATCATTGACGAGATGAGTAACGACGGCACGATCATCTTCCAGAGATGACACGCACCACGGAAGATGTGGCGGCTATGACCCAGCGCGAGACGATCGTTATCCTGGATTACGGCTCCCAGTACACGCAGCTCATTGCCCGGCGTGTGCGCGAGCAGCACGTCTACGCCGAGATCCTCCCGTGGGATGCTGAAGCTGAGCGGGTCCAGGCTTTGAGGCCCAAAGGCTATATTCTCTCCGGTGGCCCTAACAGCGTCTACGATGAGGGCGCTCCCGGCCTGCCTGATTACCTGACCCAGGTGGACGTTCCGGTTCTAGGCATCTGTTACGGAATGCAGCTGCTCACCCGCCGCCTTGGAGGGCAGGTCGTGCCCGGTACCGAACGGGAGTATGGGCCGGCTGTCGTCCAGGTGACAGAGAACACCAACGGCCTGCTGGGAGGGCTTGCCGATCAGCTGGTTGTCTGGATGAGTCACGGCGATCGGGTGGTGACGCTGCCCGAAGGGTTTGAGGTATTGGCGCGAAGCCAGAACGATATCGTCGCCGCGATGGGCAACACGGATCGGCAGATCTACGGTACGCAATTTCACCCGGAGGTCCACCATACGCCCCGGGGCGACGAGATCCTGCGCCGCTTCCTCTACGATATCTGCGGCTGTGAGGCGTCTTGGACGCCGGGCGCCTTTATCGAGCATGCCGTTGGCCAAATCCGGCGGCTGGTCGGGGAGAGTTCGATTGTTTTGGGGCTCAGCGGCGGTGTCGACAGCTCGGTGGTGGCGGCGTTGGTCCATAGAGCGGTCGGGGACCAACTCACCTGTATCTTCGTGGATACCGGGCTCTTACGTCAGGACGAGGCCAAGCAGGTGGCGGCGACCTTCCACGCGTCCCTGGGCATGCGCCTGGTGATTGTCGATGCTTCGGAGCGGTTCTTGGGCGCGCTGGCAGGCGTCACGGACCCGGAGGCCAAGCGCCAGATTATCGGTGAGCAGTTCATCCGCGTCTTCGAAGCGGAGGCGCGCCGTCTGGGAAATGTGGCGTTCCTGGCCCAGGGCACCATCTACCCGGATGTTATCGAAAGCGCCGGCAGTGCGGGCGCGCGCGGCGCGGGCGCGCACCGCATCAAGTCACATCACAACGTCGGTGGCCTGCCCGAGGATATGGATCTCGAGTTAGTAGAGCCCCTTCGCGACCTCTTCAAGGACGAGGTCCGACAGGTTGGTCTTGAGCTGGGGCTGCCCGAGACACTGGTCTGGCGACACCCCTTCCCGGGCCCCGGCCTTGCCGTGCGGATTCTGGGCGCCGTCACGCCCGAGCGCGTCGCCACGCTGCAGGCGGCTGATGCGATCTTTCTGGAGGAGCTGTGGGAGGCGGGCCTCTATCGGGAGACCTCACAGGCGTTTGCGGTGCTGCTCCCGGTGCGCAGCGTCGGGGTCATGGGGGACGGCCGCACGTATGCTAACGTCGTCGCGCTGCGCGCTGTCACCACCGAGGACTTTATGACGGCCGATTGGGCGCGCCTGCCCTACGAACTCCTGGGTCGGGTCGCCAGCCGCATCGTGAATGAGGTCGCCGGTGTGAATCGCGTCGTCTACGATGTCAGCAGCAAGCCACCGGCTACGATCGAGTGGGAGTAAATGCTGCTGTTAATAGCCTGTCAACCTCATATAAAGACGCGGTGCCTGAAGCCAGAGCAGAACCAACGGCTGGGAGGGGACGACATCGCGTAGTGTGCTCGTGGGGCTCCAGAGTGCCTGGGCCAAAGTGGTCTGATACCGCTATCTACGCATGACACAGTTCTATCCTGCAATGATCGTCGGCGTCGCACCGGACAGCGCAGCGCAACGTTGTGGGCTGCGAGAAGGTGACGTGCTCTTGGCGATCAACGGATCGCCGTTGAGAGATGTGATTGACGTTCGCGTCTACGCCGGGGAGCCTGAGCTCTCGCTTCTTTTCGAGCGGGCGGGGCAACGTCAGCGCTGCCGCGTTCGCCGGCGTTACGGAGAGCCCCTGGGACTGGACTTCGCGGAGGACATCTTTGCCGGTCGGCCCAAGCGCTGTTACAACCGGTGTGAGTTTTGTTTTGTGACCCAGATGGCGCCTGGCATGCGCCCGCCGCTCTACATCAAGGATGACGACTACCGTCTCTCTTTCCTTCACGGCAACTACATCACCCTCACCAACCTCGAACCCGCGGACTGGGACCGCATCGAGGCGCAGTTTTTGAGCCCTCTCTATATCTCGGTCCACGCCACGGAGCCGGCGGTGCGCGTCGATCTGATGCGCAATCCTTCGGCGGGGGCGATTCTACAACAGGTGCAGCGCCTCGTCGCTGCGGGGATTGAGCTGCATACGCAGGTGGTCCTGGTGCCCGGGCGCAACGATGGCGAGCACCTCGATCGCACGATCGCGGACCTGGTGGCGCTCTATCCTGGCGTGCAGGACCTTGCGGTCGTACCGGTGGGCTTGACGCGATGGCACGCGCCTGATCTGCGGCCCCACACCGATGACGAAGCTGCTGCGGTGCTCGATCACGTGTTGGTGTGGCAATCGCGACTCCGGAGCGAGCTAGGCGTTGGGTTTGTCTATCCCTCCGATGAGTGGTTCCTGCGAAGCGGTCGGACGGTGCCCGGGCGGGATGCGTATGACGACCTCCTTCCGGCGATGATCGAGAACGGCGTCGGCATGGTCCGGCGCTTCCTTGACGGACGGGCGGCGTTGCGCGAGGCCTTACAGGCCCTCAGCGCCCGGCAGACGTGGGTGACGGGAACTCTCTTCGCCCCTGTCCTGGACGCGGAAGCACGCGCACAGGAACAGGACGCGGGTCAAGCGATCGACGTTGCGCCCGTGCCCAATCGGTTCTTTGGTGAGACGATCACCGTCGCAGGCCTGTTGACCGGCGCAGACATCGTTGCGGCCCTGCGGCAAAGGCGTGATCTGGGAGACGCGATTGTGATCCCGGAGGAGGTCTTTCGGGGCCCCGAGGGACGCTCGTTGGACGGCATGACGCCAGCGGACGTGTCGCGCGCGTTGGGCGCGCCTGTCTATCTGGCAGGGGTGAACCGGCGCGGTTGGGATGTGACGAAGGTGGTATAGGACGACGAAGTTGTCTCAAACGTGATTCGAGGCATAATGGATGTGCGTGACCCATCATCTGTTCTTATAGGTAGGAGAAACCTATGACAGCAGCGGAGCAATCCGTTTCATCTACGACAACGCCTTGGTACGCAAGTCGCACCGTCAGACGCATTCGTGAAGCTATTCAAGCCTATCTCTTTCTCCTTCCGGGAACGCTGATTCTCCTCGCGTTTAGCCTCCTTCCTATCGGGTATGCTTTCTATATCAGCCTGCACCGGTGGCGAATTCGCAAGGGCGACTATATTGGTTTTGCCAATTTCCTGAGAGCTTTGGGCGATCCGCTCGATGCCCTCTATGTCGTCGGCGGCATCGTTCTGTTGGGCATCTCGTGGCTGATCTGGCAACGGATCCAGCCTGATACCTCCACGCGTGAGTTGATTCTCCGTATGGCGGCGGGCTCGCTCTTGATCATCGGCGGACTGGGGCTCTTCCTGGGGTTCCCCAGTATGCTGGAGAACGGCGACGAGGCGCTCTTTAACTCTTTGGCGATCACCTTTATGTACTCCGCCGGCACGGTGCCCGTTCAGATTGCACTTTCGTTTATTCTGGCATTTATCCTTTTCCAGAACATACGGGGGAAGACAGCCTGGCGCATTATCTATTTCCTCCCTTACGTCACGGTCACAGTGGCGTCGGCCGCGGTCTGGCAGTCGATCTTCAACCCCTCCAAAGGACTTATCAATCAGACCTTGATGAGCCTTGGGGTGGCGGAGTCCAACTTACCCCGCTGGCTCTTTGACGCCACGGGCCTGGGCGTCTACATGGGCGACCTGTTCGGTGTGGAAGTTCCGACGTGGGCGGGAGGGCCAAGCCTGGCGCTCGTGGCGGTCATTATCTACAATATCTGGACGTACGTGGGGTATAACACTGTCATCTATCTGGCCGGTTTGGGCAATATCCCCGGGGCGCTCTATGAGGCGGCGGAGATCGATGGCGCTACCCGGTGGCAGATGCTCCGCACGATTACGATCCCCTTGGTCTCCCCCACGACTTACTTCCTGGTGATGATAGGGGTGTTGGGGACCTTCAGGGCCTTTAATCACATTTACGTGATGACGAGGGTGGTGGGGCCTGTCGGAGCGCCGAACAGCACCACCATGACCGCGAGCATGCTGATCTGGAAGAACTTCTGGGAGGGCAACCGTTTTGGGTACGCTTCGGCCCTCGCCTTTGTGCTGACGGGGGTGATGTTGAGCCTGACCTGGGTTCAGAACCGCATCTCCGAAGGTAGGGTCTTCTATGGCTGATATCTCAGCGGTCAAGGATCCCTCCGGTAAATACCAGCTACGGCAGACGATTGGGAAGACAGTGCTCTATCTGATCCTGACGCTGGGGGCGATCATCTGCATCGTGCCCTTTGCCTTTATGCTTCAGACGTCCTTCAAGACTTACGGCGAGCACGGCGCGCGGCGTTTTTGGCCGGCGGGCCTGACGCTAGAGCCGTACTCGGACCGACCTCCGGCAAAAGAGGTGGTTGTGGAGATGACGCCCACCGATGAATGGCAGAATGCTCCCCGCTCCCTCAGCCCCTTGCTGGAGGGGCGTATCCTTGTGGAGGATGTACCGGCCTACATACGTTCGAAGTTTGCCGAGAGAGAGAATGAGTCGCTGCCTCTTGAGGTGCTCATCCTTGCTGCTGATACGACCGACGACGGCGTACAGAATTACAATCTCTTCTACCTCACGAGCGGCTCTCGGGTGATCAAGCAGTTCACCACCCGGGTCGACCTTGGTGAGTCGGGCGGCCCGAACTACTTTGCGGCTGACCGCGGTCGCTGGGGACCTCATTTCAAGGTGCTTGATGCGGATCCGAACCATTTCGTCGTCAAGCAGCATTGGAGCGTCTGGCAGATGTTGATGCACAATTACCTCGAGGCGTGGAACAAAGCTGATTTCAGCCTCTATATGCGCAACAGCGTCATTATCACCCTGCTCACGGTGGCGGGCGTGGTGGTGACCGGCACGTTGGCGGCCTATGCCTTTGCCCGGATGTGGTTCCCGTTCAAGAACTTCGTTTTTACCCTCTATCTGGCCACCTATATGATCCCGGGCGCCGTCACGATCATCCCGAACTATTTGATCATTGTGGGCTTGGAGGATTTTTTCGCGAGAAACTTCGACCTCGCCAATGCCTGGTACAATAACTGGACGGCGTTGACGATTCCCTTTATGATCAATGCGTTTAGTGTCTTTCTGCTTCGCCAATTCTTTGCTCAGATTCCTGACGAGCTCTATGAAGCCTCACTGATGGATGGCGCGGGTCATCTGCGTTTTCTGACCCAGGTCGTGGTTCCCCTTTCCAAGGCCCCCTTGATGTCCGTGGTTGTCTTCAACATGATTTGGGCCTGGAATCAGCTTCAGTGGCCCCTGATCGTCACGAGCACAGACCGCTGGCGCCCGATCACGGTCGGGCTCGCCGGCTTCATCACCGAAGCTGCAGCCGAGACTCAGTTGATTATGGCCGGTTCGGTGATCACCACGATACCTATCCTGATACTCTATTTCTTCACGCAGCGACAGTTCACAGAAGGTATCTCAACGACAGGGTTGAAAGGATGACGCTTGATCCCTGTCGGCATTAGCGGTCTTGGCGGATGCCGTCATCCTAAGACCGTCCCAGTTGCACCCTGCGTTGTCGGGGGTCACCAAGGCAGATGACGTCGAGAGATCTACGGCAAATCCGCGATGAAAGGAGGTGATGGACGGACCGAAAGCGAGTGTCAGAGTGCAGATGACAGCGTAAGCTGCGTAACTTAAGATGGTACAGTGTAGTGTTGTAATGGTAAGTTTGATTCTCGAATCCTAAAGAAGGAGGATTACGGTAATGAAAGGACGCAAGTGGTTTGCGTTTGTGGTGGCCCTCGTCCTGGTCTTCAGTTTTGTGGCTGGGTGCAGCCCTCCCACAGAAGAGGTGGCGCCGACGGATGCGCCGGCAGCGGCTCCTGAAGAGCCCGAGGTGATTGAGGAGGAGGCCCCCGAGGTTGATTATGACACGGAGATCTACGGCGATCTGGAGAACCTAGATCCGAGCGACCAGGAAGTGACATACTGGTACCAGCACACGGGCTCCCGTGAGGAACTGATGCTGTCGCTGATCGACGAATTCAACCGCACGAACGAGTGGGGGATCACGGTGGTCGGTGAGAGCCAGGGTGGCTACGATGACCTGTACCAGAAGATCATCGCAGGCATCCCGGCGAACCAGCTACCGGAGATGTCGGTGGCTTACCAGAACCAGGCGGCGACTTACGCGACGCAGGGCGTGCTGGTGGGACTGGATCCCTACGTCGAGAGCGAGAACTGGGGTTATACACAGGAAGAGCTGGACGACTTCTTCCCGATCGCGCTAGCCGCGGACTACCTGCCGCAGTTCGATGGTCGGTACGGTTGGCCTCCGTACAAGTCGATGGAGGTGATGTACTACAACCAGGACTGGCTGGACGAGCTGGGCTTTGACGGGCCGCCCGAGACGTGGGCGGAGTTCGAGGAGATGGCGTGCGCTGCTTCGGAGAACCCCTTCTCCGGAGCAACGGGTGAGGGTGACCCGATGGGGTATGTCTACTCGATCAGCGCGTCGCGGTTCGCCACGTTCGTCTTCAGCCGGGGTGGCAACATCATCGGTGAGGACGGGGAAGAGTACGTCTTCAACGAGGAGCCCGGCCTCGAGGCGCTGACCTTCTGGCAGAACCTGGTGGATCGGGGCTGCGCCAAGCAGGCGACGGAGCGGTATGGCGATCAGACGGACTTCGGGAATGGCTTCTCACTCTTCACGTTTGGCTCGATCTCGGGGTTGCCGTACTATGGGACGGCGGTGGACGAGGGTGCGGGCTTCGAGTGGAGCGTGAACCCGGCACCCCACACCACCCCGGAGCCACGGATGAACATCTACGGGGCGAGTCAGTCGATCTTCGTGAGTACGCCTGAGGCGCAGCTGGCAGCGTGGCTGTTCACCAAGTTCCTGAGCGAGACGGAACCGCAAGCGTCGTGGGCGACGAGCACGGGCTACTTCCCGACGCGCGACTCCGCTGCGGAGCTGATGAGCGACTACTTCGAGGAAAATCCGACCTACGCCAAGGCCTTCACCTTTATGAGTATGGACTACGGCATTGAGTCGCCGGTCGCCGGATACGACGAGTGCCGCGCCGGGATCGGGAATATGCTGACGAACGTGCTGGATGGGGCCGAGCCTGAGCCCGCGTTGAATGAAACGGTACAAGAGTGCAATGCCTATCTTGAGGAAGCCGCGCCTTAACCTAACTGACGGCTCTTCATATGTATAGGATGATTCCCGGGCCAACGACCTCGTTGGCCCGAGTTTTCTTTCACGCTTCGAACCGCAGGGGCGAGATCGAATGTGTCCCTTACCATGCGGAACGGAGTGGGGTCCTTCGCCCTTGCACCGCGCTTGCATTATCTCTGGCTCCGTGCTATGATCGCTGCATAACGTCATAGTTTATATGGGTTAAGGAGGTGCCTATCGGAGAAAGCTGAAGAATCCAGACGGGGAATAAGCGCCTGATCCTGAGTGGGCATGATGACTCAGGATGACGAGGAGACGGTTGATCGAACAAGGAATGAAGGTCATTCTCGGAATGACGCATTCCCATCGGCGGATGACCGTCAGGGGACGTCCCAAGCCCTCCCCTTTACTTTCCCCTATAGCAAGCCTCACCACAAAACTGCCGGGTAACCGGCGGGACAAAAGGTGCGGCAGGGCAAGAAAGCTCGTGTGGTTGCAGATTGGCACGTTCTGACGACCCGCGATGCGTCACGGCAAGATCTCTCTCAGCGTATGTTTAGAGCGCACGCTTACCTTTGGGCGCTCGATGCATCGCTATTCGAGGTGTATCTTGTCTTCCTGCCTGCGCCCATTTGAGTGGGCCGACCCTGGCTCCTACCGCACGAGCGCCAAGCGAGTCATCTGTGCTGGACTGACCTGGTAGCTAATCTAGCGTATGGGAGGGCACTATGTGCGGTATCGTCGGATACATTGGGCCACGGCAAGCGGCATCGGTTGTCATGGGTGGGTTGAAACGGCTGGAGTATCGCGGCTATGATTCAGCCGGGGTGGCGGTGCTCCACCAGAACGGCGACATCGAGGTGGAGCGGGCCGTGGGGAAGCTCCATAACCTGTCGGACAAGTTGACGTCTCACCGGCTGACGGGCCACGTCGGCGTGGGGCATACGCGATGGGCGACCCATGGCGGCGTCACGGAGCAGAACGCCCATCCCCATGTCGGAATGCAGGGTCGTGTGGCGGTCGTGCACAACGGCATCATCGAGAACTACACCGAGCTGCGCGCGGAGCTGACGGCGGAGGGTGTACGGTTTACGTCGGAGACGGACACCGAGGTCATCGCGCACCTCGTGGAGGGACACATGGCCGCGGGCGCCGATCTCCTGACGGCGGTCCGCCGTTCCCTGCCGGCCCTTCAGGGCGCCAGCGCCTTTGTCTTCATCAGCCGTGAGGATCCCGACTGTCTGGTCACGGCGCGGTTGGGCAACGCTGGCGGCATCGTGATTGGCCGAGGCGAGGACGAGACCTTCGTCGCCTCCGATATCCCCGCTATCCTCGAGTACACGCGTGACGTCGTCTTTCTCGAGCATCGTCAGATCGCCAAGGTCCGTCGAGGGGGCTTCGAGATCTTCGATTTCGATCACCGTCCGATCACGCCCAAGCTCTACAATATCCCCTGGGACCCGGTGGCGGCGGAGAAGGGGACTTATCGTCACTTCATGCAGAAGGAGATCGCCGAGCAACCCCGCGCGATCACCGACACGATTCGGGGTCGGGCCGACTTCAATCGCGGGCGCGTGAACTTGGAGACCTTCCCGGTGACCCAGGCCGAGGCGGAGGCCCTGGAGAAGATCGTGATCGTGGCCTGCGGCACCTCCTATCACGCCGGGCTGGTGGGGAAGTTCATGCTGGAGAACCTCGCACAGATCCCCGTCGAGGTTGACTACGCCTCGGAGTTCCGCTACCGCAATCCGCTGATCAACGACCGGACCGTCGTCCTGGCGATGACCCAGTCCGGGGAGACGGTGGACACGTTGGCGGCGATGAATGAGGGGCGGGAGCGGGGCGCCAAACTCTGGACCATCGTCAACGTGCTGGGCAGCCAGGCGCAGCGCATCTCCGACGGCTACGTCCTGATGCAGGCCGGCCCGGAGATCGGCGTGGCCTCGACCAAGGCCTTCACCACCAGCCTCGTCGACCTCTACCTGCTGTCACTCAAGCTCGGGGAGCTGCGCGGCGCGCTCCCGGCGGCCAAACTCCGCGAGCGCGTGGATGCGTTGGCGCGGTTACCCGACCTCGCCGGTCGT
The DNA here is from genome assembly GCA_964586915.1 of uncultured Anaerolineales bacterium. GTDB lineage: Bacteria > Chloroflexota > Anaerolineae > B4-G1 > SLSP01 > PWVB01. Next base: position 2,636 of record CAZPJP010000047.1, on the reverse strand, counting down.
GTCTCGGAGCAGGGCGACCGCTACGACGAGCTGGTGGAGGCCTTTCATCGCCGCGAGCACTTCCTCTATCTGGGACGGGGCATCAACTACCCCATCGCGCTGGAGGGCGCGCTCAAGCTCAAGGAGATCTCCTACATCCACGCCGAGGGCTATCCGGCGGGCGAGATGAAGCACGGCCCTATCGCGCTGATCGACAAGGTCATGCCGGTGGTGACCATCGCGACCCAGGATCACGTCTATGACAAGATGGTCAGCCAGATCGAGCAGGTCAAGGCCCGCGGCGGCATCGTCATCGGCCTGGTGCAGGAGGACGACGTCACCGCCTGCGGGGGGGCCGACTACGTGATGACGGTGCCGGCGGCCCCGCCCTTCCTCGCCCCGGTCCTCAACGTCATCCCGCTGCAGTGGCTCGCCTACGCCATCGCCGTCCGCCGCGGCGCCGACGTCGACCAACCGCGGAATCTGGCGAAGAGCGTCACCGTGGAGTAGACGCTGAAGTGAGCTCAGCACTCCGGGGGGCTGAGGACAGCCACCTAACCCTCAGCTCCCTCTTCTCCCCCGATCCTCCCCGAACCCGCTCGCCGCGGACCACAGTCCGCGGCCTGCACGCAGCCCTCACTCGCTCGCCGCCGACCCACAGTCCGCGGCCTGCACGCAGCCCTCACTCGCTCGCCGCCGACCCACAGTCCGTGGCCTGCACGCAGATCTCACTCGCTCGCCGCGGACCACAGTCCGCGGCCCGCACGAGGACCTCTCTGAATCTCCCAGCCCAGCCCGCCTGACAAACTCCTGACAACCCTCCCGCTTGACCTATCAAACCCCTGACAATCTGCCGTGTTGCTTCCGCTTCACTTGCGTCTCGAAAAAGAGTAGGTTACACTGTAGGGGCCTTCTCGTTTGAGCACCTAACCTGTAGGAGCACGTATGCAGCTTCACCCGGGGCAGCGCATCACCGCGCCCTTCCTCTCCGCGCCGGCCGAGGTCAAGACCTTCGTCCAACGCGGCGGCTATGCCCACCTGGAGGTCGTCCTCGACGACGCGCACCACACCTTCCAGTCGAAGCGCGTCTTCCCCCACCAGCTGACGCAGATCGAGATCCTCGACGAGGTCCACCTGCGCCCCGTCGAGCGCGCCGAGGACTTCTTCCTCACCATCGAGGCCCACCGCCTGCGCCTCGCCCACCAGTTCGATCCGCAGCTCGCTGTCAGCGTCTCGCAGGTCGACCCACTCCCGCACCAGATCGAGGCCGTCTACCACTACGCCCTCCGCTCGCCGCGGATCCGCTTCCTCATCGCCGACGACCCCGGCGCGGGCAAGACGATCATGGCCGGCCTGATCCTCAAGGAGCTGCAGCTCCGTCAGCTCGTGCAGCGCGTCCTTATTGTCGCGCCGGGCCACCTCAAGTACCAGTGGCAGCGTGAGCTTAAGGAGCGCTTCGGCGAGGCCTTTGTCATCGTCGACCGCAACACGCTCAACGCCGCCTGGGGCGCCAACGTCTGGGAGGAGATCGACGACGCCATCACCTCCATCGACTTCATCAAACAGCCCGAGATCCGCGAGACACTGCGCGGCGCCCGCTGGGACCTGATTATCGTCGACGAGGCCCACAAGATGAGCGCCTATCTCTACGAGACCAAGTCCGAGACCAAGATCGACAAGACCCAGCGCTATCGCGCCGGCGAGGTCCTCTCCCGGCAGGCCGAGCACCTGCTCTTCCTCACCGCCACGCCCCACAAGGGCGACCCCGAGAACTTCCGCCTCTTCCTCGACCTGCTGCGCCCCGGTTTCTTCGCCCGTACCGAGCTTTTGCAGGAGTCGGTGCGCCAGGGCGACAACCCCGTCTTCATCCGGCGGCTTAAGGAGGACATGTACCGCTTCGACGGCACCGCCATCTTCCCGCCGCGCCACGTCCACACCTTCGCCTTCCGCCTGACCGCCGTCGAACGCCAGCTCTACAACAACGTCACCCGCTACGTCCAGGACTACTTCGACCGCGCCAAGGAGAACCGCTCCATCGCCTTCGCGCTGATGATCCTCCAGCGCCGGCTGACCTCCAGCACCCACGCCGTGCTCCGCTCGCTCCAGCGCCGCAAGGCGCGGCTCGAGGATTTGCTGGAGCTCCCCCAGAAGATTCAAGAGGCGCCTGAGGATTACCTCCGCGCCCGCGTCGAGGAGAAGATGGCCCAGTTCTGGGCCGAGGGCATCGCCGGCGGCGACTTCTTCATCTCCGCCATCGGCCCCGGGATGGAGGCTTACTCCCGCTACGAGCGCGTCGAGACCTACGCCGGCGAGCCCGTCGGCGTTGACACGCTCTTGAGCTTCATCCGCTCCGTCGCCACCGACTGGCTGGTGCACCAACTGCTGGAGGACGCCTCGGCCGGCGCCATCGACAAGGAGGCGCAGTTCTACCTCATCTACCGCTGGACCTACCTCGACAACAGCGTGCCTTACGACGACGCGCGCAAGATCGCCAGCGCCGAGGGCGTTGACCTGGAGCGCCTCTGGGATTCCGGCGGCTTCGTGCGCAAGCGCGGCTCCACGATCCGCGTGCTCGGCCCGCAGCGCCGCGGCACCGTTGAGGAGATCACCAACATGGTCGACGCGATGCACCGCGCCTGCCAGCTCTGGTCGCAGGG
>CAZPJP010000046.1:6656-27487 GCA_964586915.1 uncultured Anaerolineales bacterium | reverse complement strand
GCATAGCTGTTCTACATATAAAAAGGTGGCCCACGAGGAGATCTCCTACTCAGCTCTGCGACAGCAACACCACCGCCGATCTGGCCCGAACGGTGTATGTATCGCCGTCGACGATAGGCGCATCGGTCGGAAGTCTGATGTCTTCGGGGCTCTCCAACGTGGTATCGATGATACGATGCCAGTGTCGAGGGTCTTCCCCGTTCTGATCGGGCGATGGCAACTCGAAGGTTAGGGGCTCCCGGTATGCATTGAGCATAATGTGGAGGTGTTCTTCATCCTCGGGAGCGAGGATCTCAAAGGCGAGACTGTGGGAATTGTCGCTCCAGTCGGGTTCGCGCAAGCTTACGCCGTGCCAAATCACGGTTGGAGAATCGCCCTCTTCCGGGGTGGACCAGAACGACTCCTTGCGGAAGACGGCGAGATCCTGTGTGAAGTGGATGACCTTGCGGACGAACCTCAGAAACGCCTCGTGCTCATCGAGGTCGTTCCAGTCGAACCAGCTGATCTCGTTATCTTGGCAGTAGGCGTTATTGTTCCCCCCCTGGCTTCGGCGCACTTCGTCACCCATTAGCGTCATTGGGGTCCCTTGAGATACGAAGAGGATCGTCATCAGGTTTCGAATCTGGCGTCGCCGCAGCGCCTTGATCTGGGGATCTGTTGTGAGGCCCTCTACGCCGTGGTTCCAGCTGTAGTTGGCGTCCATTCCGTCTTTATTGTCGTGCAGGTTGTCCTCGTTGTGTTTCTCGTCGTAGGAGACCAGATCGTTGAGGGTGAATCCATCGTGCGAGGTGACGAAATTGATGCTGCGATTGGGCTCTCGGTCTGGCTGGGTGTAGAGGTCGGGGCTCCCGTTGATGCGATGGGCCAAGTCTCGGACAAGACCATTGTCGCCCCTCACGAACCGGCGTATGTCGTCCCGGAATTTCCCATTCCACTCAGCCCACCGATGCCCGATGAATGAGCCGACCTGGTAGAGACCCGCAGCATCCCAAGCCTCCGCGATGATCTTGGTGCCGGCAAGGACGGGCTCAGTCTCGATCTCCCACAGGATCGGGGGATCGTCCATAGGTTCCCCTTTTTCATCCCGGGCCATCACTGAGGCAAGGTCGAAGCGGAACCCATCGACGTGCATCTCCGATACCCAATAGCGGAGGCAGTCCAAGATCATCCTTCGCACGATCGAGTCATTTGTGTTGAACGTGTTGCCTGTCCCGCTGTAGTTGGCGTATCGTGCTGCGTTGTCCTCGAGTATGTAATAAGCGGGGTTCTCCAATCCCCGAAACGAGAGCGTGGGACCTCTATGATCTCCCTCTGCTGTATGATTGAAGACGACGTCAAGAATCACCTCGATCCCTGCCTGATGCAGCGCCTTCACCATATCACGGAATTCGTTGATCGCGCAGACTGGGTCTGTCCGCGAGCTGTACCCGTAATGGGGTGCGAAGAACGCGATCGGATTGTATCCCCAGTAGTTCGTCAGCGCATCCGGCGCACTCTGAGGATCGAAGTGCTGGATGGGTAGCAATTCTACGGCGGTGATCCCTAGGGATTTCAGATAGGGGATCTTCTCGACGACGCCCGTATAGGTCCCTCGCTGGTCCGTGGCGATGTCGCAACTCGGGTGTTGGGTCAGGCCTCGGACGTGCATCTCGTAGATGATGGTGCTGGCATAGGGTCGATCGAGTTGGACATCTCGCTCCCAATCGTAGACACTCGGATCGACGACCACGCTCTTGATCGCTTGCCCACAATTGTCCCCGGGCTCGATGGCTGCCTGGCGGCTGTACGCACTGCTGGGCGCGACTGCTCGGGCGTAGGGATCAACAAGGAGCTTGTCACCATCAAACCGCAGTCCTTTTTCGGGCTCGTGAGGTCCCTTCACCTTGTAGCCATAGAGCTGTCCGTGACCGATCTGTGGCACGAAGATATGCCAATAGTGGAACGTGCGATTCCGTTCTCGGTCCAACGAAATGCTGTGACTTGGCTGGGCATCATCGCGATCGTCAAACAATAGAAGCTCCACAGCATCGCAACTCTGCGAATAGAGACAGAAGTTGACGCCGTCTGGACCCGTTGTAGCGCCCAAGGGGTAGCTTCGTCCCGGCTGAGATGTGACGTTCATCATTAGCTCCTTGCTCCAGATGCCTGGGGGTGGCGTAGTGCGGATTGCGTCACGCCTTTACTCGTTCTTTTCCCTGATTCTACGGAAGAAAACGCATAGATCAACCACTCCGGCCCCAGCGACTCTCCCGGTCACCTGGTTTTCGCCGTTGGACTTGACCGGTAGGTCGTCCCACCGCCACCCAAAAAGGTTAGAAAATCGTTAGCATTCCGAAACGAAGCCGTCACGCATCACCGATTGCGTTCACGCTGCTGCTATGTTATACTGCTGACGATTGTTGCTGGTGTGCTGCGGTCCCACAGCACCTTCCTTTGCAGTGAGTCTCTTGAGAAGCAGATCCCCGACGGTGGGATGACGGAATCGCTGCGGATCTGGAAGAGAGGCTGGCACACGGGCGAGCCTGACGGATTCACTACCGACGAGAGCAGGGCTGTGACCGAGAAACTCTACTTCAACGGTATCAATGGCGCGACGGGAGAGTACGGGCTGCGGCCGATGACGGCGACGGCCTTGGCTGAGCGTCTCCTTGAGGAGCGGTTCGGGACGGCTCGGCAGCTCCGTGATCTTGAGCGCTTGCTGACCCACCGGACCGCCAACGAACGGAAGATCCTCGCCATTGTTGAGCTTCTGGTGAGAGACGTCGTCGCCATGCAGCGGGGTGATGATCTGGCGTCCGGGCACCAGGATTCCTGGTTTGTCACGATGGCTCGTCGCATTTTATCCATCCTGTTTGACGCCTCCTCTGAACCGAACCCCGGAGACGTAGAGATCCTAGCCGCCAAGCTCCGGCAACAGCCAGCGTCCACGATAGTCCGTATCATCAAGTTGCTCAACAGTGGGGAAGGCGCTGCGCTGGTCCAATGGCTGCTGGACGAGGACGCGGCGAACCCCGCCGTCCTTCGGGGCGGTCTTGAGTCGCGCTTTGATCAGGCGCTGGTCCGCATCCAGCGCTCCTACCTGCAGGGCGAACCAGAAAACATTGTGACTCAGCGCGGTGTTGTACGGACAGACTGGGTGGAGGCGTTTTGTTGGGATCTGGATCAACTGCCCGTTGAATCACTCAAGACCTTGCCATCGGTCGACCCAATTGGGGCTCCTCTGCGGAGGTTAATCTATCGGCTGGGAGCTTTGAACGACCTGCTGGAAGGGCATATGTCGACGTTGATTGAGCCACAGCGCAAGCTTGCCGCGCTCTCCGCTTTGGGTCCGGACGCATCCTGGCACGAGGTGGTGAGGAGGTTGAACGGGTTCTTGATGGCTCTGCATTTTACGTCACAGTCCGTCGATGCGGTCAGCTTGCGGGATGCGCTACGGGAATGGTTGAATGAGCTCAGGCGGGCTGTGGTGGGTCAACTGGGACCTGTGCCTTGGGTTGATCCCAAGCGCCTGGATCAATCGGGTTGGGGCATCATCTTTCCTGCGATTATGCCCGACGACCGGTGTCAAGCTATCCAAAAGGCCTTGGCGCCATTGCTGGCCCTGCGGCGCAGGCAGGCAGGCGACCTCTATTCTCTCTATGCTGGCCGAAATGGGTATCGTCCTGGCGATAGCGCGACGATCTTTCTCCACCGACCGCCTCGGAATGCAAGCGCCGCAAACCCAGCCGATCCGGAGGCCACCGGGGTACCCTACTACCTGCTGATCGTGGGCACTCCGGAGCAGATTCCCTTCGATTTCCAGTATCAACTGGACGTGCAGTATGCGGTGGGGCGCCTGGATTTTGGTGAGGATCTCCCCGCTTACGAGAGATACGCGCGCAATGTGGTCGCTGCGGAAGGCGAGTCTTTTGCTCACAACCCTCAGGCGGTTTTCTTTGGCACCGACAACCCTGGCGATGAAGCGACCTCGCTGACGTCCAAACACTTGATCGCGCCGCTGCATCGGCATTTCGTGACGCGGATGACAGGTGCGGCGTGGCAGTTTGTCCGAGTGGCCCCGGAGAATGCCACCAAGGCCAACTTGCTGAGAGTCCTGCGGCTTGAAGCGCCGCCGGCGCTCCTCTTTGCTGCGACGCACGGTCTGGAGTTCGACGCCGGAGATCCGCGTCAGGTCCAGCTTCAGGGAGCGCTTCTCTGTCAGGATTGGCAGGGTGGTCACGGCGAGGTCCCGTCTGACAGCTTCCTCGCGGCGCAGGATATCACTTCGGGGATGAACCTGCGGGGGATGATTCTGTTTCTCTTTGCCTGTTTTGGCGCGGGCACGCCTAAATTCGACGAGTATCATCGTTCTGAGTTCCGAGTGCGGGCGAAACCTATCGCGGAGACCCCGTTCGTGGCGGCTCTCCCCAAGGCGATGTTGGCACTCAGAGACCGCGGTGCGCTGGCTGTCATAGGACATGTCGAGCGAACATGGGGCCTTTCCTTTCTGGCTGAGCTTCCCCACCGTCCAGAGGGTATGCACGACCGTCAGCGGGAGCATATTGAGGTCTTCGCTGCGGCGCTCGAGCGGTTGTTGGATGGCCATCCGGTCGGCTCGGCGATGGATTTCTTCGATATGCGGTATGCAGCACTTGCGACCGAGCTGACCTCACTCTACGATCGGATCGGGGATCCGCCATCTCTTGATGATGCATTCAGGCTGGCCGAATTGTGGACGGCAAACAACGACGCCCGCGGCTATGTCATCGTTGGCGATCCAGCCGTGCGCTTGCGCGGCATTCCCGCGGGACCGAAGGTCGCCTGATTCAACGGAAGGAGTCTAACCATGGCCGATGAGCTGAGAAGCTTTTTTGAGGAAGAGCTGGTCTTCAATGGCGTGAATGCCGTGACCGGCAAGTACGGACGGCCTCCCCTCAGCAGCGACAAGTTGGCGCGGTTGATCCGCGGGATGCCGTCTCCCCAGGATTACCGGGACTTTGTCGAGCATCAAAAGGAGCTAGCGGCACAGGCCCAGGTGGAGGACCGCCTCACGCGCATCACCGACGCTGAGATTGAGCTGCGTGAGTCCGAGATGGCGATACGTCTCTCCGAGCTCCGGCGCAAGGTGCGGGATCAGGTCAAGTACCCGGTAAAGCCAGGTGCCGGCGATCCCGCCCGCGTTGAGGAGGTCGGATGGGCTGTGATCTTCCCCGCGGATATGCGTCCTCAGCTCTTTGAGGAGATTCGGGAAGCGCTGCAACCCCTGCTCGAACTGCGCCGCGCGCAGGCCGGCGAGCTTTTCCGTAGTTATGAGGACGGGGATGCGTATCGTGCGGGCGAGCGCAAGGATCAATTCTTCGAGCGGATGGGTGTTGGAGCGGGGTTGGTCGATCCTCAACAGATGCCCTTCTACGTGATGTTGGTGGGGACACCGCAGCAGATACCTTACGGGTTTCAATACCAACTGGATGTGATGCGCGGGGTTGGGCGATTGGACTTCGGGAGCGATGTCGAGGCATATGCGCTCTATGCGCAGAGCGTGGTAGCCGCCGAGACCGGCGAGGTCGTACGACCGCGTCGAGCGGCGCTTTTTGCGCCCTCGAATCCCGGCGACAAGGCGACTCGCCTGAGCTCAACCTATCTCGCCGAGCCGCTCTGGGCCAACCTGGCAGTTGCTTCGCCTGATCACGAGTTGGCACTGACGTACGATTGGGACCTGCTTCCCCCGTTCGTCGGCGAGGGAGGAGCGACCCACAGGCAGCTCGCACAGTTGCTCGGGGCGGATCCAAGGCAAGTGCCGGCTTTGCTCTTCACGGCAAGCCACGGTGTCGAGTTCCCGGCACAGCATCCCGCGCAGCTTCGCCACCAGGGTGCCCTCCTCTGTCAGGATTGGCCCGGCCCCGGCGCTGATGTTCTACGTGACTATTACTTCACCGGCGAAGACATACCCTCTCGGGCGGACCTAGCCGGGATGATTGCCTTCTTCTTCGCGTGTTACGGGGCGGGGACGCCCGAGTTGGATCAGTTTGCGGCTCAGGCCTTCAAGGTGCGAGAGCGCATTGCTCCGCGCGCCTTCACCGCGGCGTTGCCGCAGCAATTGCTCAGACAGGGCGCGCTAGCAGTGCTCGGGCACGTGGAGCGGGCCTGGGGATACTCCTTTATCTCTCCTGGAGGACGACTTGAGAACCAGGCCTTCGTCACTGCTTTACGCACGTTGATGAATGGGGATCCTGTCGGTCTGGCGACTGATCTCAGTTTCGATATGCGCTATGCGGAGATGAGCTCGGACCTCAGTGCGGATCTTGAGGAGCTTGAATGGGATCCGAACTATATGAGCGATTATGAGTTGGTTCACCGTTGGACCGCGAACAACGATGCGCGCAGTTATGTCGTGATCGGCGATCCGGCTGTGCGGATCCCCTTCGTTCGAGAGGAAGCAGAAGAGGTCCTGGGGCTTGGTGCCGTTGCAGAGCCACCTCCGGCAGTGGCACCGCCGCCTGAGCGGGCAATAGTGCCGCCGCCGGTGGAGGTTGAGGCGGAATTGGAGCTGGAGGAAGAAGCTGCCGTCGAGACTCCCTCTGTCGAGGAGTGGGAGGCTGAAGCGCCTCCGAGGGGAGCGTGGCCTCCCGAAACGCCCGCCTTTGAGGACCGACCGCGCGTGACGCCCGAATTCGCAGCGCAACCGTCCCCAGAGACGCCGGTGCGCCAGCCTGCAGCCGCAGCTGCGGTGCCGCCCGAGCTTATGTGGGAGGAGGCTGGGGTGGCCTATGGGCTCGGGGATCAGTTCGAGAAGCTCCGTGAGTCATTGAAGACCTTCACGGATCAGCTGGCGACCTCACTGGGCCGGGCTGCGGAGGATATCGTCACGCTTGACGTTCGCACCTACTCGACAAGAGACATCTCGGCTGTCGCGCAGGCTCTTGACGCCCGCGAGGATGTCGAGGCAAGTCTGCGCGCGTTGACTCGGGTGGCCTTCGACGGTGATCTCCAGGTGTATGTGCCTGAGAAGCTCCAAGGGGGTGTGGACGAGGCGCTCTGGATGATTCACAGGGCGATGGTCGAAGAAGCTCAGGACAGCCGTGCTCGTTTCCTCGCCACGATGGCTGAGCTCGCCACACATCTTCTGGATAGCTTGCGGATTGCTTGATCGTGGGGAACGCTACATTCGCCTGCAGTGGCTTGGCCTTCCCTCAGGGCGAGGATCCTCTGGGCATCTGGGATCTTGCTCGCCCCGGTAGGGTCCCCTTTGCCGCGGGTCGGGAGGAGAAAGCGGGAGGGCTGGTGTGGCATGTTGAGCTGCCCTGTGTGCCGAAGGACGCCGACGCGGCGCTGAGGGCGCGCCGGGCCGAGCTGGAGGCGCGTGAGAAGGCGCTGTCCATCGCGGCTCAGCGTCTCGCTCGGTTGGATCCCGCGCCAGCGTACCGTGTGCCGGCTGATGCTGCTGAGGCGAAGTTGTTGGCCGAGGTGCGGGCCTTGCGCAGCCCGACGCTTGTCTTTGACACGCGAGCAGACGTCGCGTTGGCCTATGGCGAGGTGTATGCACGGTGCGAGGCGCTTCTGGCGCAGGCCCGTCGACTTGTCCAATTCTATGCTCGTGTTGAGACGCAGGTGGACGGGCGCGATGTTGCGCTTACGGCGGTGGACTGGACGGGAGACTATCAGACGGCGTGGATGGATGATGTGACCACTTCGGACATGCATTTGCATCTCGATGCGGTTCGGTTGGCGCTGGCGTCGCGCCTGGCATGGCTGCGGTTGATCACGGTCGTTGCAGCTGGTGCGCTGGACCTTGCGCTGAAGGCCTCTGTGCCAGGCGGTCAGGTCTTGCTCTTGCCGGCTGTGTATCAGTTCGTGCGGGATGTGCTAGAGGAATTGGAGCAGAGTCGGGTCAGGATGGCGGCTTAGCAAGCGCTGGAGTTTGCTGTGGGATCCGTCCGCAGGTGCCTGCTAGCGGACCAAATTGGGAGGAAGAAAGATGACAGAGACTGGACTAGAGAGCGCAATTGAGAAGTTCGCCAGGGATCTGGCTGGTAGGGCCGAGTCGTACGTCGAGGATATCAGCACGCTGGAGATTCGCACCTTCACGACGCCGAGCGCTCAGATCACGTCCCTTACTCGCAAGGGTCTAGATCTTAACGATCCGGGATTGACGGACAGCTTGCGGCTCCGCGCTTATACCAGAATTGATTTTGACTGCGACACGACCGTCTGCCTGCCCGTGGATGAGAATGATCAGATCGATCGCTCGGTGTGGGATATCCATCAGTCCATGGTGAATCAGGCGCTGAAGACCAGAGAGACGATGCTGCGGGCAATGGGTGATGCGCTCACCTCGGCATTGGAAGCGCTCCAACACGTGACCCGCTAGTGCGACCCGGGCGCTCCGCGCAACCACTTCGTGGCTCGCCCCGCGGCTGGCACTTGACAAGCTTCAATAAAGCCCTATTATTAGGGGAAATAATATCCGTTAGGTGGTCAGTATGTCAAGCCATTTGAAGCACAAGCCTGATTCAGCGCAGGCCTACATCTATTACTTTTATTTTGGTCGCCCCAACCGGGTCGGCGGTTTTGCGCTGTCAGGAGGATGACCTAGGCTAGACAGAGTCCCCTAAGCAACCTAAAGCGTGGAGCCGACCGGCTCCACGCTTTTTATATCCAGGGGAAGGAGATTGATCATGAGGTGTCAGGGGGTCCGAGGAGCCATCACAGTGGACGAGAACACGCCAGCGGCGATCCTTGAGGCGACACACATGCTTCTAGCATCGATGCGTGAGGCGAATGCCTTTGCCGTCGAGGAGATCGCCAGTGTGATCTTTACGGCGACCCCAGATCTCACCGCTGCGTATCCAGCAGCGGCAGCACGGGAGATGGGGTGGACCGAGACGCCCTTGTTGTGTATGCAGGAGATGGCAGTCGCAGGAAGTCTGCCGCGGTGCATCCGGGTGTTACTTCACTGGAACACTGACCGCTTGCCCGGCGAGATCCAGCATGTCTACCTTCGGGGGGCTCGGGCTCTTAGACCGGATCTGACGGAGATGAGACTATGACACGCGTTGCTTTCCAGGGCGTAGCAGGTGCGTATTCGGAGGAGGCCATTCGTCAGTACTTCGGTCCTGAGGTCGAGACGGTGCCGTGCCGCACGCTTGAGGAGATGTTTCCCGAGGTGGAGAATGGCAGCGTGGACTATGCGATGCTGCCGGTCGAGAATGCCGTCGCTGGTTCTGTTGCTGGCGCATATGAGCTTCTGTTGCAGCGTGACCTGCGTATCAATGCGGAGATCATCCTCCGTGTTCGGCATATGTTGATAGCCCCGCCCGGTGCGGAGCGGTCGGCCATCCGGCGGGTACGATCGCATCCCCAGGCCCTGGCGCAATGCCGGCGGTATCTGAGCCGCCACGGGATGCAGCCCGAGCCTGCCTTCGACACGGCGGGCAGCGCGCGGGACCTGGCTCAGAATCCCGATGCTGAGGTCGCGGTGATTGCCAGCAGGCTGGCAGCTGAGATCTACGGGCTGGAGATCCTGGATCGCGCGATCGAGGATTTCCATTTCAATTACACGCGGTTCTTCCTCCTTGGACTGGAGGATCCGCCGCGGGCGCAGCGCAACAAGACGTCAGTGGTCTTCTCTACCCGGCATAGTCCAGGGGCGCTCTATACATGTATGGGGGAGTTTGCCACACGCGGGATTAACCTAACGAAGATCGAGTCACGTCCCAGGTTGAACCAGCCGTGGCGTTACACGTTCTATTTGGATTTTGAGGGGCACTGTCAGGATCTAGAGGCTGAAGCTGCCCTATTGGGGCTGTTTAGGCATGCGTCGTTTGTGAAGTTCCTGGGTTCCTACCCGGCAGCGACAACGCCCGTGCCTGAGGAGACCACGATATGGGAGAGCTCAATGGACCTCTATCCCGTTGCTGCGGGGGAGCGGTCCGTTAACTATGAGGGAAGGGATGCTGAGGAGGAGTGAGATGATTATCATTATGAAGCATGGTGCAACGACAGGGCAGATCTCTAATGTGGCTGCCAGGGTCGAACAGATGGGATGTCAGGTGCATCTTTCTGAGGGGCAGGAGCGCACCATCATCGGGGTTATTGGCAACGGGCGGCCGATCGACCGCGAGCAGATTGAGCGCATGTCGGGTGTGGAGCGTACCGTGCCGGTGCTCCGGCCCTTCAAGCTGGCAAGTCGGGAGTTCCATCCTCAAGACTCAGTCTTTCCTATCAACGGCGTGTCCATCGGCGGGGAGCAGCTGGTCGTGATGGCTGGGCCGTGTGCCGTGGAGAGCCGCGAGCAGCTCCTGGAGACGGCGGAAGCGGTCAAGGCTGCGGGCGGGCATGTGCTGCGTGGGGGAGCATTCAAGCCGCGCACCTCCCCCTACAGCTTCCAGGGGCTGGGGGAGAAAGGACTCCGCCTGCTGGCAGAGGTCCGGGAGGCCACGGGGCTCCCGATTGTCACCGAGGTGATGGCGCCCGAGCAGGTTCCCCTGGTCACGACCTACGCCGACATCCTTCAGATCGGGGCTCGCAGTATGCAGAACTACGCGCTCCTTCACGCCGTTGGCGAATCACAGCGCCCCGTTCTTCTCAAGCGTGGTATGATGTCCACGATCGAGGAGCTCCTGATGTCGGCCGAGTATATCCTCTCGCACGGCAACCATCGCGTGATGCTCTGCGAGCGGGGCATTCGCACGTTCGAGAAGTACACGCGGAACACGCTGGACATCAGCGCCGTGCCGGTGCTCAAACAGCTGAGCCACCTGCCGGTGGTCGTCGATCCCAGCCATGGGACTGGACATTGGGAGTACGTCGTGCCCGTGGCGCGAGCTGCTGTGGCGGCGGGAGCGGATGGGCTGATCATTGAGGTACATCCGCGTCCCGAGGAGGCGCTCTCAGATGGTGCTCAGTCACTGAAGCCCTCGCGCTTCGCCGAGCTTATGGACACTCTTGCTCCCATCGCGGCAGCGGTGGGACGGACAGTCTAGCCAAACATGGATCTCGTTATGAAGCCATTTGCAGAATGTGCCATCACTGTGGTCGGGCTTGGCCTGATAGGGGGCTCGCTGGCTGGTGCCCTCCGCGGACACTGCGCCGAGGTCATCGGTGTCGACCGCGACCCACAGGTTGTTGCAGAGGCTATGGCACGCGGTTTCATCGATCGGGCGGGGGCGGATCTCGAACAGGCGGTGCGTGCGGCTGATATCATCGTGCTCGCCACGCCGGTGCGTACGGTCATCGAGCTTGTTGAGACGGTCGGCCCGTGGCTGGAGCCGGGCTCCTTACTGATGGACGTGGGGAGTACGAAGGCTGAGATCCTTGAGGCTATGAGCGCGCTACCTGTCCACATCCAGGCTCTGGGAGGCCACCCAATGTGTGGCAAGGAGATCTCAGGCATTGCGGCAGCAGATCCGGGTCTATTCCGCCAGCGCACCTTCATTCTGTCGCCTCTAGATCGAACGTCGGAGGCCGCGCTTGAGCTGGGCGAGCAGCTTGTCCGCGCGGTGGGGGCCGTCCCGTTAATCATCGACGCTGAGCGTCAGGACTATCTGGTCGGGACGATCAGCCACCTTCCCTATCTCCTGGCCTGCGCGCTGGTGAGCACGGCGGATGCCACGACCTCTTCGGATCCTCTCGTGTGGCAGATCGTGGCAGGGGGGTTCCGCGACACATCCCGGGTTGCAGGCAGTGACGTCTCGATGATGGTCGATATCCTGCTGACCAATCGGGAGGACGTCGTCAACGCCACGCGCATCTGTGAGACCCACTTAGCTCGCCTGCGGTCTCTAGTCGAGGCCGGCGATGAGCAGGAGCTGCGCGCTGCGCTCCAGTATATCCGCGAAACTCGCAAGGAGATGTATCCATGACGTGGTTAACCATCCACAGCTATGAGGCCTCCGAAGCGAAGACGCTTCGGGGCACCGTTGGCGTCCCTGGGGATAAGTCGATCTCTCACCGTGCCCTCATGTTGGGGGCCCTGGCGGAAGGTACGGGGCGTGTCGAGGGGTTTCTGCCCTCGGGAGACTGCCTCGCCACGCTCGACTGTATTCGCAGCTTGGGCGTTCGACTCGAACACCCAGCCTCTGGCGCGCCCACGACGTTGGTGATTCAGGGCCGTGGTCTTCACGGGCTGCAGCCGCCGGAGGCGCCGCTCGACTGTCGTCGCTCCGGGACGACGATGCGTCTGATGTCTGGCATTCTGGCGGGACAGTCCTTTGACAGCACATTGACCGGCGCTCCGCAGCTTCTGCGCAGGCCGATGCGCCGGATTACGCAGCCGCTCCGGGAGATGGGTGCGGCGATCGACGATTCTGAGGGGTATGGTCCTCTTGTCATTTCTGGGGGCGTGAGCCTGAGGGGATCAGAGCACCGGCTGACGGTAGCCAGCGCCCAAGTCAAGAGCGCGATCCTCCTGGCAGGTCTCTATGCCGATGGACCGGTCACGGTTTACCAGCCGGGCCCTGCCCGCGATCACACGGAGCGGATGCTGGCGGCTCAGATCGAGCCGGTGGAAGATGCGGAATCGCCGATCACCTATGACCTAGCCGAGGCCAAGTTGGTCCCCGGCGCCATCAGCCGGTTGCGACCGGTGGTGCGCGTGGTGCCCGGTGATTTCTCGTCAGCCGCATTCCTGATGGCAGCGGCTCTGATGATCCCGGATTCGGTCATCACGCTGGTTGGGGTGGGGATAAACCCGACCCGAACTGGTTTCCTCGACGTTCTGAGGGCGATGCATGGTAAGGTGGTGGTGCAAAACAAGCGTGATCAGGGGGGGGAGCCCGTGGCTGACTTGAGGGTCCACGCTTCGAGCCTGACTGCCACAGAGGTGGGAGGCGGCACGGTCGTTCGCATGATCGATGAGTTCCCAATCCTGGCGGTGCTGGCCACGCAGGCCGAAGGCACGACGATTGTGCAAGATGCGTCTGAGCTGCGTGTGAAGGAGACGGATCGGATTGCGTCGGTCGTCGGGGAGTTGCAGAAGCTGGGTGCCGATATCGAGCCGCGTCCGGACGGTTTTGTCGTCAACGGGCCAACAGAGTTACGGGGCGCAGAGGTGGACAGCCACGGTGACCACCGGCTGGCAATGGCGCTCACCATTGCTGGTCTCATCGCCGGTGGCGAGACAATGGTTATGGGGACCGACGCCATCCCGGATTCCTTCCCGGGGTTTACGGAGACCCTGCGGACGCTGGGCGGCGATCTTCGTCACGGCTTCTGAGGAGCTAAGCGTGAACGAGAGGAGGCGTGACAGGTTCGAGATCGATGGGCAGACCGTGCTCGTGGGCGTGATGGGGTGGCCTGTGGCCCACAGCCTCTCGCCGGCTATGCATAACGCTGCGCTGCGACGCCTGGGTCTGAATTGGCGTTACGTGCCTTTGCCGGTACATCCCACCCGGATAGCAGAGGCCGTGGGAGGGGCGGCGGCGCTCGGGTTTCGCGGCTTCAACGTGACGGTCCCTCACAAGCAGGGGGTCATGGCCACCCTCGACGAGATCGCACCCGGTGCAGCTGTCGTGGGCGCGGTGAACACGGTGGTCATTGATCGGTCCGGAGAGGACGTGAAACTCAGGGGATTCAACACCGATGTGCCCGGCTTCCTCGGCGCCTTGCGGGCAGGAGGATTTGAGCCAGAAAGAGGCGGCAAGGCCGTCGTGGTCGGTGCTGGGGGCGCTGCTAGGGCGGTGGTCTACGGACTGTCAACTGCCGGCATGGAGCACATTGTGACCCTCAACCGGACCGGCGCCAGGGCTGAGGCGCTAATCTCCGATCTGCGGATGGCTGGTGTCGCGGACGGACGTCTCCGCGCGTCCTCGCTGAGGCAAGAGACGCTCCTGGCAGAGGCGTCAGATGCGGATCTGCTGGTGAATGCGACGACGGTCGGCATGTGGCCTGAGACCGGTGCCTCGATCTGGCCGGCGGCTACGCCGTTTCCCGAGCACCTAACCGTGTACGATCTCGTCTACAATCCGCTGGAGACTCGTCTGCTTCACCAGGCGCGTCGCGCCGGCGCCCGCACGATCGATGGGCTCGGCATGCTGGCCCGGCAGGGGGCGCTGGCCCTGGCGCTGTGGTTGGATGGACCACTGAATGTCGATGGCGTTGCGGCGGAGATGCGGCGCGTGTGTGCGCAGCACCTGTGCGCCCAGCGCGGTGAGAACGAGATGGTAGAATAGCATAGGGCGGCGCAGCCTCAACCAACAACAAGGGTGGTGAGGGGCATCGAGCAGGGACGATAGCAGGATCTGGTGCTTCCTACGCCTTACTTCCGTCTTCTTTGAGTTTATTTCCAACAGAAGGAGAGATTATATGACCGCTGACAATGTATTTGATGAATTCAGGTGGCGCGGCCTCGTGTACGATTTCACCGAGGGGCTGCCGGAGGTGCTCGCGGCCGAGAAGGTCACGGTCTACATCGGCTTTGATCCAACATCGGACAGCCTCCAGGTCGGGAATCTTCTGGCGTTGATGGGTTTGGCCCGCATGCAACGCTTCGGGCACACGCCAATCGCTGTGGCGGGTGGTGGCACAGGGATGATCGGCGACCCCAGTGGAAAGACAAGCGAGCGCCAGCTGCTGACCCCTGCACAGGTGGAGGCCAACGTTGAGGCCATCAGGTCGCAGCTGGTCCGTTTCCTGGATTTCGGGGCCAACCAGAACGCGGCAACGATCGTGAATAACGCCGACTGGTTGCTTGAGGTCTCGATGATGACGTTCTTGCGTGATGTCGGCAAGCACTTCACCGTGAGCTACATGACAGCCAAGGATTCGGTGAGGACCCGCCTGGAGCGAGAGGAAGGCATCTCCTACACGGAGTTCAGCTACATGCTGCTCCAGGCCTACGATTTCCTCCAGCTTTACGATCGGCACGGCTGTACCCTTCAGTGTGGCGGCAGCGATCAATGGGGCAATATCACAGCCGGTGTGGAGTTGATCCGTCGTGCGCGTGGAGCGCGCGCTTACGGGCTTGTCTACCCATTGGTGACGGATCCGAGCGGCGCCAAGCTCGGGAAGACGGAGCAGGGGACCATCTGGCTTGATCCTGAGAAGACATCGCCCTACCGCTATTATCAATTCTGGCTGAATCAGGGCGATGCCGAGGTTATCGACCACCTCAAGTACTTCACCTGGCTTGGCCGTGCGGAGATCGCCGAGCTCGAACAGGGAGTAGCCGAGCATCCTGAGCGCCGGGAGGCGCAGCGGACCCTGGCGCGGGAGATGACACGAATCACCCACGGCGAGAGCGCGCTCGCTAAAGCGGAGCAGGCCTCTGAGGTATTGTTTGGGGGCGAGATTGTGGGCCTGGAGGCCGAGGATATCACGGATATCTTTGCCGATGTCCCGTCGAGCGAGCTCCCCAAGTCCCATTTTGAGGGAGGGGGCGTCTCGATCGTCGAGCTCCTCGACGAGGTAGATCTCACGCGCTCCAGGGGTGAGGCGCGCCGCCTGCTGAAGAGTGGTGGGATCTACGTCAACAATGTGCAGGTCGAGGATGTCGGAGCTAAGGTCACGCTTGAAGAGGCCATCGAGGGCCGCTTTGTTGTCCTGCGTCGGGGCAAGAAGCGATACCATCTGGTGCGCCTGACCCACTGATGTGTTGGGACGGCTTCGATTGTTGTGACCGTGATGGGACTGTGGATGAAGGAGTAGCGCGATATGGAGATCCTGGGTGGCCCGCTCTTTGGTGTTGCCGGGGCCGGTGAGTCGCACGGTCCCGGCTACACGACCATCGTCTTCGGCTGTCCTCCCGGTCTGCACCTGACCCGACGGGACATTCAACGATATCTCGACCGTCGTCGCCCGGGCAGTACCCGTCACGGCACCTCGCGCCAGGAAGCCGATCAGGTGCTGCTTCTCTCCGGGCTCTACACTGATGATCTCGACCGGCTACTCGCGGGTCCCACGGTCGCTGCTGAGGTCGGGGATCGTACATTCTCGACGCAGTCCTACGCAGAGGGCGCCACGACGGGCGAGCCCATCGCTGCGGTGGTGCTCTCTGCATCGAAACGATCATCCGACTACGCTCAGTTCACGGGTCCTCAGGGCGAGGCCCGCCCGGGGCACGCTGATCTTGTCAAGCACCACCAATCCCGGGGTTTCACAGATCCTCGGGGCGGGGGACGATCCAGCTATCGCGCGACCATCTCGGATGTCATTGGGGGATCGATTGCCCGAATCTTCCTCAGAACTCATTTCGATACGGTCTTTCTCTCTGCCGTGGTTCGGGTAGGATCCCTCAAAGCTGAGGTAACGCTGACGAGCGCGGTCACGTCGTGGATGCGCAAGCATCCGCAGAGCGAACCGGTGCCCCTGAACCTCCTGCGGTCTTTTGAGGACAAGCTTGCCGCTGCGGCGATCCCTACCCTCGATGCGGCCTTTGCCGAGCGGGCCGCTGAGTTGATAGAACAGACGAGGGATGAGGGCGACTCGCTGGGATCGATGGTGGAAGTCGTGGCGGTTAACGTGCCGCCTCTGGTGGGGGATCCGCTCTATCAGAGCTTGAAGGCGCGGCTAAGCGGCGCGCTCGGCGGTCTCAACGCCGCGCGTTCGTGTGAGGTCGGCGCGGGCATCGATGTCGTGAGCCGGCGCGGCAGCGAGAACAACGACCCGATACGGCAAACGGGGTTCTGTTCCAACAACCACGGAGGCATGCTGGGCGGGATCACCACAGGTATGCCATTGATCTGTCGCGTGGGGTTCAAGCCGACGTCATCGATTCTCAAGCCGCAGCTGTCGGTGCGTAAGGATCTCGAGGAGATCGAGTTCCGGCTGAGGAAAGGACGTCACGATCCCTGTGTGGGCGTGCGAGCGGGCATCACGCTGGAATCCCGGATGGCTATCGAGTTAATGAACGCCGTGCTGATGCACGAGGCTCGGTCGGTTGACCGCGAGAACTTCACCCTCTTTCGATGACGCGACGAGGCTGCGCTATGGTGAACCTGATTCTGACCGGATTTATGGGAACGGGAAAGTCCGCCGTCGGACGGCGAGTTGCGGAACGGCTCAGCAGACCTTTCGTGGATATGGACGCCGTGATCGAGGAGCGCACCGGGCAGCCCATCTCGCGCATATTCGCGGAGGAGGGTGAGGCGAGGTTTCGTCAACTGGAGGCCGCGCTCTGCGAGGAGCTGAGCGCGCGCGAAGGACTCGTGATCGCGACGGGCGGCGGCGCCCTAGTAGATCCCGTCAACCGCGCGACGCTGTCGGCATCCTCGACGCTCATCTGCCTTCAGGCCGATGTTGATGCGGTGCTCCGCCGGGTTGGGGACGCTGCGGACCGTCCGATGCTCCGAGGTACGAGTCCACGAGCGGATGTTGAGCGCCTGCTAGAAGCGCGTCAGGAAGCCTACGCCGCAATTCCCTGGCAGGTGAGGACGACCGGTCGCACGCTTGAGGAGGTCGTGGCCGATGTCGTGGCGCTCGCCGACGTTCACACGCTCAGGGTTTCACATCCCGGCGGCGTCTATCCCATCCACATCGGCGAGGGGACGCTTCGCTACTTGGGTGGGGCGCTGCGCGCGACGGGGATTCCTGAGGGGACGCGGGTTGCTCTGATCTCAAACGATGTCGTTGCGCCCCTCTATGCTGAGCAGGTGGCGTCGTCGCTAGCGCGGAGCGGCCTAGTGTCCTTCACCTGCGTCCTGCCGGACGGCGAGGTTCACAAGACGCCGGAGGCGGTTCGACAGCTCTACAACCAATTGCTCGACGGGGATCTCGATCGAAGTGGGGTTGTGCTGGCGCTGGGCGGCGGCGTTTCCGGGGATATCGCTGGTTTCGCCGCGGCGACGTTTATGCGAGGGATTCGCTTTGCACAGGTTCCGACCTCGCTCCTGGCGATGACCGATGCCAGCGTCGGGGGCAAGACCGGGGTCGATCTGCCTCAAGGCAAGAACCTGGTCGGTGCCTTCAAGCAGCCGGAGCTGGTCTTCATCGATCTTGCCGTGCTGAGGACGTTTCCGCAGGTGGAGTTGCGTTCGGGGCTGGCAGAGGTGATCAAACACGGCATCATCGGCGACCGCGAGCTCTTCGAGGAGATCGAGGTGCGCCTCCGGCTGGGGAGGGCCGGTGTCAGTCCGGAGATCCTGGCGCGATCCATTCAGGTTAAGATCGAGGTGGTGGAGCAGGATCCCTTTGAGCGGGGGCGGCGGGCGGTCTTGAACCTCGGACATACGACGGGTCACGCCCTCGAACGATTGAGCAACTACGAGTTGCGCCACGGGGAGGCGGTCTCAATAGGTATCGTGGTGGCGGCCTCGGTCTCTAAGGAGCTTGGCCTTGCTGCGGTGGGGTTGAAGGATCATATCGCAGAGGTTCTCGCCTCCGCCGAGCTACCCGTGACCTGCCCTCCCTTGCCCGTTGACGGGATCTGGCAGGCTATGCGCCATGACAAGAAGCGCCGGGGACGGCGCCTCCGGTGGATCTTGCCCACATCCATCGGCGAGGTCGTGATCCGGAATGATGTGCCTGAATCCGTAGTGCGGTCGGTGTTGCTGCAGCTGGGAGCGGAAGGCTAGACCGGAGGAGATATGGACACGAGTGTTGAGCGCGGTCAACCGAAGTATCGAATCTTGGTCCTTCACGGGCCAAACCTGAACTTATTGGGTCGTCGGGAGCCTGACACGTACGGTCGTGTGTCCCTCGCGACCATCAACGAGCGTCTTCACGAGGTCGCCGGACGCCGTGATGTGGAGCTTCGAATCCTGCAAGCGAACGGCGAGGGCGCGCTGATTGACGCCCTGCACCAGGCCATGGATTGGGCCAATGGCGTCCTCATCAATCCCGGGGCCTATACGCATACGAGCGTTGCGCTGCGGGATGCGATCGCCGGGGTGGCGTTGCCTGCGGTGGAGGTTCATCTCTCGAACGTTCACGCCCGCGAGCCATTCCGTCACACCTCTTTGATCGCGCCAGTCTGCGTGGGGCAGATCTGCGGCTTCAGCTGGCGGAGCTATATCCTGGGCTTACAGGGCTTGCTCGACACTCTTGAGGATGTCTCTTTGGAGGGTGCCTCCCCGAAGGCGGGCACGCAATGATAAAGAAAGCCGAGCGTCTGAGTCGTTTGCCTCCCTATCCCTTTGCGCTGTGGTCCGCCGAGGTTTCTCGGGCGCAGCGTCGTGGCGTCGACGTGATCCGCTTGGATATCGGCAATCCTGACTTGTCTCCGCCGGATCCCGTCATCGAGCGGTTGTGTGCATCCGCGCGCGAGCCGGGGCACCATGGGTACTCCGGATACCGGGGCCTCCCCTCGTTGCGGCGGGCCATCTCCGACTACTACCGGCGTCGCTTCGATGTCGAGCTGGATCCAGAGTGTGAGGTCGTGCCCCTGATTGGCTCCAAGGAGGGCATCGTCAATCTGGCGCTGGCCTCCCTCGACCCCGGGGATCTCGTGCTGGTACCCGATCCTGGCTACGCTCCGTACACAATGGGGGCGATGCTGGCGCGCGCGGAAGTCGCCACGTTTCCCCTTCTGGCCGCTCACGATTTCCTTCCGGCCCTCGAGGACATTCCCGAGGCAACGGCGTCCAGGGCGAAGCTGATGTGGCTGAACTACCCAAACAATCCGACGGGTGCGGTGGCGGACCTGGCCTTCCTCGAATCCGTCGTCGCTTTTGCCCGTCGCCACAACCTGCTGCTTTGCTATGATGTCCCCTATTGCGATGTGACCTATGACGGCTATGTGACGCCCAGCGCTTTGCAGATCGAGGGGGCGCGAGAGGTCGTCGTGGAGTTCAACTCGCTCTCGAAGTCGTTCAATATGGCGGGATGGCGGATGGGTATGGCCGTCGGCAATAAGGAAGTGCTCTCCGCTCTGGCGCAGGTGAAATCCAACGTCGACTCGGGGATGTTCCATCCGATGCAAGAGGCCGCTATCCAGGCTCTGGCGATGAATGATGGCTGGGTGGCGCGCCGCAATGCGATCTACCGCGAGCGCCTGCAGATCCTAGTCGAAGGGCTCCGTGAGGTGGGGCTTTCAGCTTCGTTGCCCCGAGCGGCGCTCTACCTCTGGGTGCCGCTTCCTGAGGATGAGGATGCGGCAGCGCTGGCTCAGAGGTGGCTGGATGGGGCCGGCGTGGCTGTGGCCCCGGGCACGTTCTTTGGCCCCTCCGGCTCAGGGTACATTCGCGTCTCCGCCACGGCGCCGACAGAGCGCATTGAGGAAGCTGTGCGGCGACTGGCGACCTTGGACGGGTGAGCTGAGGCGCTCTTTCAGCCCCTAACCGAGGCTCCCCGGTAGGAGCAGTTCAGCGTAGGGCACCGTCCAGACCACGGGGTGGCTCAAACGATGCCCTGTGTAGCCATCCTCCCCGTAGGCTGTGCCGTGATCCGAGCAGATGATGACGAGGCTGGGTCCGCGCCGGCGCAACGCAGCGAAGAGCGGGGGCAGGTGCTGGTCGACGTAAGCGAGGGCCGCAGCGTGGGAAGCCAGGCTGTCCTCCTTGGCCCCCGGCAGGTAGAAGTGGTTTGGCGGGTGGATCGCTGAGACGTTCAGGAAGAGAAAGACCCGCTGCCCCGATGCCAACTGGCTTAATCGGCGAACAGCAAGATCGACCTGCAGCTCTGTCGAACGCCGTCCGTTGATCCCCATCTCGGGATTCCAGTGGCTCTCGATAAAGAGACCAGGCAAGACGTTGCCCAATGGGCTCTGCTTATTGAAGAAGTCGACGCCGCCAATACAGAGCGTGTGGTAGCCGACGCCGGCGAGCCCCGTGACGATGTCGGGCGCATCGAAGGCGTAGGTCCGCTCCGTGGTCGTGCCGCTTCCGGGAAAGCGGGCTGCGAAGAGACGGGGATGGTGGCCGGGGGTGATGGGTGTGGGTAGAAACCCCGCGAAGAAGGCGTGGTGCGCAGCATAGGTGAAG
>CAZPJP010000046.1:0-6556 GCA_964586915.1 uncultured Anaerolineales bacterium | reverse complement strand
GAGCACCTGCTCTGACGCTGCCTATTGATGTGCTGCTACGGGCTGTGGGACGGGGAGTGGTTCCGTTTCGACGTGCATCGCCAGGGCGAAGGGTATGGAGATCAAAATCAGCCCCGCTGTGCCCAAGAAAATGCCATCATACCCAATGAGCGGTAGCAGTGCGCCTGCGAGCAATGGCATCGCTACGGAGGTCACGTGGTTGATGCTCACCCCAGCAGAGAGCGTCGGGGTCAGCTCCTCGGCGGGGGCGACTCGATAAACATAGGTCTCCAGCCCGACGCCAACGGTCAAGAAGAGTTTGATGGTGAGCAGCAGCAGGGCCAAGACCCAGACGCTGTCCACGATCGCGAAGCCAACACAGGCGAGCATCAGGATCACATAACTTGTGGATACCACTGTTCGCTCGCTCAGCCGGTCGATCAAGCGACCGAGGTAGGGTGCTCCCACCAGGTTGATGAGACTGCTAGCGACCAGGATCAAGCTGATCTCCCAGACCTTGAGCCCGAACCTTTCCACCAGGACCAGTATGCCGAAGGTGTTAAGGACCTGCTTGTCTGATCCTTGGAGGAACGTCAAGACGTAGTAGAGCCAGTAGCGTCTCTTAAGCAACAGACGCGGCGGTTCGACGTCGGTCGCCCCGACATCCGGTGGAATCCGGAAGAGCGCAAAGCCTGCGATGATGATAAGCCCGGCGCCGACAAGGTAATAGGCTGTCAAGGGGATGTCTGCGGCGACGCGGGCGATCAGCGCCAAAGCGCCCATGCCCACAATCGCAGCGAGCGAACCAATGCCATTCAGCATTCCCATAACACTGCCCGCTTTGCCCTTTGGGCTGAGACTCATCGCCAGCGAGCTGTTCAACGGCATCCATATGTGCAAGCCCAGGCTGGCGACGACGGCGACGATCAGCAAGGCTGTGTAGGAGCCGACAAACGCATACAGCCCATACCCCAGGCCGGCGATGATCACGGCGATGGCAGTGCGACGGGACAGTGAGAGATGCATTGTGAGGGCTGCAATGAAGATCAGCGCCAGACCTGGAATCTCCCGGATACCCTCAAGCCACAGGATCTGGTTTCCGCTGAGGCCCAGGGCCTCAACGAAGAAGTTGGTCCGGGCGCCGTCAAGCAATCCCATCCCGAACCGTTGCAGAAAGGCCGCAACAGCCAGGAAGATCAGGTTCTGGGTCCATACCCCACCGCTAAGCTTCAGTCGTCGTACGTATCGTCTCATTGTCCACTCCGTCACAAGCGGGGCGACGAAGCCGGGGCGCAGTCGATTGCGCCCCGGTCATCAGCTCCCTGAGATCTGATGTCAGTCTAGCCCTTAGTTGCCAGAAGGCAACAGGGGAGGCTGGACTGACATCAGGCCGTGACCCGATAATTACGCATCATGCCAAGATCTTCGTGCTCGAGGTTGTGGCAGTGATAGACGTAGAGTCCCTCGTAATCCTCGAATTTGAGCAGCACCTTCACCCGTTCCCCAGCCAAGAGCAGGACCGTGTCCTTCCACCCTTCGTCCACGTAGCCGGCGGAGAGGGTCTCGTATTGGGCTTCGAACTCGGGCAGGATCGCGCGCTCGAGAATCTGGAATTGGACGTTGTGGATGTGGATGGGGTGGGGCATGGTCATACGGGGGCTCTCGTTGACAAACTCCCAGACCTCGAGATCGCCAAGGCGCACGACCTCGTTCTGGGCCGTCTTGTCCATCTCAAAGGTTCGACCATTGAGAAGCCATCTCATCCGGGCCATCTCTATCGCGAAACTGCGAGGCCGGTCTCGGTTGACGGCATCGGCTTCCCGGTAACCATCCAGGTCGGACAGCGCCTCCGGAAGTGTCAGCTGAGCCGGCTCCTCGCGCTCCACTCTGACGTGGAAGATCGGGAACGCCTCACTCCGTGAGAACTCCAGGCTATCCATGGTCAGCTCCGAGCCTACCTCGTCTTGGCTGAAGTCGACCCACAGTTCAATGCGCTCGGCGGGCGCGAGTGTGACGTACGGCCGTTCCACCGGGCGCTCGAGCAGACCACCATCGGTGCCAATCACGGTTAGCGGGCGTCCGTCACGCCAGCCGAGCTTGTAGATGCGCGAGTTGGATCCGTTCAGTAGGCGAAAGCGATAGGGTCGTGTTGCCACCGGCAAGGTGAAGTTCACCTCTCCGTTCACGAGAATCTGATCCCCAAGGAAGCCCATGATCCGCTGGCGGGGTCCCGGATCGAGATAGACGAGTTGGTTGTCGTCGGAGAAGCGCCGATCCTGAATGACCAGGAACTGATCGTATTCGCCGTCGGGAAGCGCGGGCGCCGTCTCATCCGGGTCCGATACCGTCAACAACCCCGTCAGCCCCCAATAAACCTGGGGTCCCGTCCGACCGTGGGGATGCGGATGGTACCAGTAGGTGCCGGGACGGTTGCGCACCTCGAACTGGTAGGTGTAGGTCTCCCCGGGATCGATAGCAAACCTAGGATGACCATCGGCACTCTCGGGGACGTGCAAACCGTGCCAATGCACGATGGACGGTTCGTCGAGCTCGTTGGTGAAGTTGATCCTGACCGTCTCTCCCTTGATCAGGTTGAACGTTGGGCCAAGGTATGGGCCCGGCATAGGCCCCAGCGCATCATCCCGACCGCTCACGATCTCCGCCTCGTAACGCCAAACGCGCGTGGGCGCGCCTGAAAGGATCTGGGCCTGCGCCGGCGCAGCCCGCAACGCCATCTCCAGGTCGGGGCTCTCTCTCGTAGAGAGAGCCAACCCCGGCTCCGATCGCGTTGTGACGGGTGTACATCCGCTTAGCAGATTCGTAGCACCTCCTGCCGCCACGACGCCTATCCCTGCGCCTAGAGCGCGGAGAAACTGGCGCCGGCTCACGTATCTGCCGTTGGGTCGCTTCTCGGATCCTGTCATCATCTATCGATGGTGGTCCAGACCGCGGTACGCCTCAATGAACTTGACGATGCGCCCTTCGTCGACGGTATCCAGCGTGGCCAGGCGCGTCCACGCGGTCAGGGCGATCCGCGCGTCCATATCGGGATAGGGCGCGAGGATGATCTGCTCGTCGTAGCGCTCGACGATCTCAGACAGCTCCGCCACGATCTCCGGACAGCTCTCCGGGCAGTTATACTGAATCAACACACCGCCGTCCTCCAGATTGTGAACCTGGAGCTCGTTGGGGATGGGTTCAGTATGGATACCCCATCGTGCCAGCGACGTATAGTGCGGGCCCGAGGTCGGAGGGCTCGAGTTATAGGTTGCCGTTTGTGGATATGCGATATGCGCGTTCCCGAGATTGGACATCGCGAGACCCGGTTTGGGCCGGACGGCCTCATAGAGTAGCAGCCCCAAGGCGAGCGCGGTCGCGGCTATGATCGCGATTGGAACGAGTCGCTGCGTCCGAAGGCGACGATACCGCCTGCTCCTGTATTTTGTCATGGTTGGTGTCTCCTTGTCTAGATCGCCAAAGCCTATTTGGGTTGGGTTCTGGATGCAAAACAAGCTACCAAGCGCCTTGGACCGATAGGTCCCGCCTTGATAGCGCTATCGCTTACTCTCGGTAATCCGGCTGAATGTTGATCCGCCTGAGCAGATTTGCGTTGGTCACCACCGTGATCGAACTCGTGGCCATCGCCACCTCCGCAAGCACTGGGTGCATCCAACCGATGACGGCGAGCGGCACCATGACCACGTTGTAGAAGAAGGCCCAGAAGAGATTCTGGCGGATCTTCCGGAAGGTCGCCCTACTCAGATTGATGGCCTCCACTACGCTGCTCAATGCACCGCGTACCAGGGTCACGTCGCTTGCCTCGATGGCGATATCCGTGCCCGTCCCAATCGCGATGCCGACGTTTGCCTGGGTCAGAGCGGGGGCGTCGTTGATGCCATCCCCGACGAAGGCGACCATGCCGAACTGATCTTGAAGGCGCTTGACCTCCGCGACCTTACCATCGGGCAGGACTTCTGCCACCACGTGGTCGATGCCGACGCGTTGGGCAATGGCCTCCGCGGTGCGGCGATTGTCACCCGTGATCATGGCGGTCTGGATACCCAGTCTGTGGAGCGCAGCAATCGCGTCGACCGAGTCCTCCTTGAGCGTGTCGGCGACGCCGATCATACCCTGTAACTCACCGTCCACGGTGACCAGCATCACCGTCTTGCCGCTCCCCTCCAAGTCTTCGAGGGCGCCCGCGAGCGCACCCAATGCGCCTGATGCGTCCTCGATCATACGTCGTGAACCCACCCAGACTTCGTGACCGTCGATATCGGCGATGATACCCTTGCCGCGCACGGCTTGGAACCCGGTAGGTTCGCTGAGAGCGAGCCGATCGCTCTTGCCACGCGCCACAATAGCCCGCCCGAGAGGATGTTCCGAGCCGGTCTCTGCGCTGGCAGCCCAGGCTAGGATCTCCGTCTCAGAAACGCTTACTGAAGGGTTGGGCACGATGTCCGTCACCTCTGGTTTGCCCTTCGTAATCGTGCCGGTCTTGTCGAAGATCACGATGCTGACGTCCTTGAGTGTCTGAATGGCTTCGCCGCTGCGGATCAGAATCCCATGCTCGGCACCCATCCCGCTGCCCACCATCAGCGCTGTCGGTGTCGCCAATCCCAGCGCGCACGGACAGGCGATCACGAAGACCGCTACCATCGAGACAATGGCAAGGGTCAGGGTGTTGAGGTCCGGATTCACCCAGGGAAGGAACGCGCCGAATTCCGTGAGAGCCCCCATGGCCTCCGGGAAGAGCAGTCGGGCCAAGAGCGTCAGCACCGCGATTGTGATGATGATCGGCACGAAGACCGATGTGACGCTGTCGGCGAAGGCCTGGATGGGGACCTTGGTCCCCTGCGCTTGCTCGACGAGTTTCACCACCTGGGCCAGGAAGGTGTCCTTGCCCACCCGCGTCGCCCTCACTTTGAGCAGGCCCTCCTGGTTGACCGTCGCACCGATGACCTCGTCGCCAGGGCTCTTTGTGACCGGCATGGACTCACCGGTGGCCATCGATTCATCCACGGCGCTCTCGCCTTTGACCACGACGCCGTCGGTCGGAATCTTCTCACCAGGTCGCACGATCATCACGTCCCCGACCTGGACATCCTCAATGGGGATCTCGACTTCCACGCCGCTCCGTTCAATATGGGCGGTCTTGGCGCCAAGCTCCAACAGCTTGCGAATTGCCTGCGAGGCGCGTCCCTTGGCGTTCTCCTCAATGTAACGCCCCGTCAGGTGGAAGGCCATAATCATCGCTGAGACGCCGGCATAGTTGGCCACCGGCGCAACGAAGGACGCCGGACCTGTGAGTAGCGAAGCGCCGGTCCCCAGGGTGATCAGCGTGTCCATATTGGCGTAGCCGTGCAGGGCCGCACGTATCCCGCTGCTGTACGTCTTGCGTCCTACCCAGAAAAGGACCGGCAGCGCCAGGATGATCATGCCTAGGTTGAAGACGGTTGGGTTCGGCCAAGCGATACCGAAGAACATCTCCGGAATCATCCAGATGACGACAATAGACGTGAACGCCCACGCGATCCACATTCGGCGTCGCGCAAGGGCCATCTTCTCCTCGGCTTCGTCATCGATGTCCCGTGCCACTGATGTAGCTGCAGCTTCTTCGTCCGTGCGACGGAGGACTTCGTAGCCCGCCTGAGCCACTGCGGCCTTGAAGTCCGCAAGACCCGTGATGCCCGGGACGTAGCTCACATTCGCCTTCTCGGTCGCCAAGTTGACGTGGGCCTCGGTCACACCCGCGAGCTTACTGAGGGCCTTCTGGACGTGCGCGACGCATGCGGCGCACGTCATCCCGCCAATCGCGAGTTCCATCGTCTCTGTAGCGACCTCGTAGCCGGTCTCGCGGACCGCCTTGACTAGGTCGCCTGTCGTCACCGTCGGCTCAAACCAGAGCGATGCCTTCTCGGTCGCCAGATTCACATTGACGTCGGCGACACCCTCGACGTGATCCAGTGCTTTCTGTACGTGGTTGACGCAAGAGGCACATGTCATACCCTGAACTGGTAGATCAATGTGCTGTTGGTCCCCCGTCCTCGTTTTGGTCTCGACCATCAAATCCACCTCTTGATCGCTCGCTATCTCGTGCACCTGATTGGCTGTAGATCGGGCTTGCTGTGCAGCCGATACCCCGCTAATTACAACATATAGTATATCATTATAGATCAAAATAGCCAAGACCGCTGCTTGGCTCATCAGATAGGGAATCTGAGGTAAAGAAAAACCACGGTGCCTCTTGAGGCACCGTGGTCGACGTGCTAATCAGGCCGCCCAGGCGGCGGGTTACTTAGTCTCGCGGTAGATCACGTGCTTGCGGTCGAAAGGATCATACTTACGCAGCTCGAGCCGCTGGGTGTCGTTGCGGCGGTTCTTCTGCGTGTAGTACATATGTCCGCTTTCCGTGCTCTTCATCTTAACCAGAATGCGGTTGCCTCTCTTTGCCATATGCCATCCTCCTTATGAGTTCAAAGAAAGTCGTCGAGGTGTGCCTGACGACCATGCTTGTCACCTTGTCTGCCCGCGCATTATAGCTTGGATGGTCTGCCTGTCAAGCTTCCGCATCGCT
>CAZPJP010000045.1:0-27576 GCA_964586915.1 uncultured Anaerolineales bacterium | reverse complement strand
ATGTACATTTAAATTATAGCAGCCTTTTCTTTTTCGTAAAGAACCGACGCGCTCTTGACGCGGCTGACCTTGACTTGCCGGGTCCTTGCGGCTATAATCCAGCTAATCTAGCGGGTCATGCTGGCAAGCTGGCATCGCCCGCCGCAAAGCGTTGAGCGGGACGAGTACCCGGCAGACTGTGACAGAAAACGGAGACCATCGGCTGAGAGCCTCCTCCACAGAAACCCGGCGAAGACCCCCCGCGAGTGGGTGTTGGAAAGTTTAGGCCCTAAGGGCCCTGCCAAGTATGGCATCCCGGGTTCGCCCGTTACAGCGTCAAGAGCGCCTAGTCAATGTCTGAGTCGTTGACATAGGAATTTGGGTGGAACCACGTGACTCCCGCGTCCCAAGGATGCGGGATTTTTGTGTTTGAGACCAGGCGCTTGCCATCAGGAGGGGGAGATGGACACACTTGTGATGAAGTTCGGCGGCACCTCGGTCGGAGGTGCCCAGGCTATCGCCCAAGCAGCTGCACTCGTCCAGCAGGAGAAAATGAACTGGGATCACCTGGTGGTCGTGGTTTCAGCTATGCGAGGGGTGACCGATGCGCTTATCGAAGGCGCTCGCACCGCTGCGGATGGGGATGCAGAGGCGTATCGCGGCATCGTAGCAGATCTCAGAGTGCATCACATGTTGGCCGTCGCGGAACTTCTCCATGACGAGGCAGAGCAGACAGGCTTACTGACAACCATTGAGGCCTACCTGGATGAATATGCCGCTTTTTGCCACAGTGTCCACGTGCTCGGGGAGGTCACGCCCAGAGCTATGGATACCATCAGCTCTTTGGGCGAACGGATCAATGCCCGAGTTGTCGCCGCACGGTTACGAGAGATGGGCGTCAGGGCCGAACCGGTCGACGCCACGGAACTGATCGTCACAGATCGCCGGTTTCAGCAGGCCGCACCGTTGATGGTCCCAACACGGGAGCGCGTCCAACAGCGGCTTCTGCCTGTGCTGCAGAAAGAGATGGTTCCTGTCGTCACCGGGTTCATTGGCGCTACTGAGGACGGTGTGACGACGACGCTAGGCCGCGGCGGCAGCGACTATAGCGCGGCAATCCTGGGCGCTGCGCTGGACGCCAAGGAGGTCTGGACCTGGACGGACGTGGACGGCGTTCTTACCGCAGATCCCCGCATCGTTGCCGAAGCGCGTATCATCCCCGAGCTCTCCTACGGTGAGGTGGGCGAGCTTGCATACTTCGGCGCCAAAGTTCTGCATCCCAAGACCATCCGTCCCGTGGTGGAGAGGGGCATTCCGCTGTGGGTCAAGAACACCTTCAACCCATCGTGCCCCGGCACGCGAATCGTCTCGGAGCCCACTGCCACCCCCGGCACCGTGAAAGCCGTGACGGCCATCAAGGGCCTGAGCATGGTAACCGTCGAGGGACGGGGCATGATGGGGGTGCCCGGCATCGCTGCCAGAACCTTCGCCGCGGTCGCCAGCCAAGGTGCAAACGTACTTATGATCTCTCAGGCATCGTCCGAGCAGTCTATCTGTTTTTTGATTCCCACGGTGGATGTTCCTCCGGTCATCCAGGCGCTGGAGGATGAGCTGGCCCTTGAGCTGAGCCGTCGGGACATCGACCGCGTCTGGTCTATGGACAGTGTGGTCATCGTCTCCGCCGTAGGAGCCGGCATGCGCGGCACGCCGGGCGTTGCAGCGCGCCTCTTCAGCGCGCTGGCCGATCGCGAGATCAACGTGATCGCCATCGCGCAAGGGTCGTCCGAATGCAGCATCTCATTGGTGGTCGATGCGGAGCAGGCGACGCAAGCCGTCCAACAGATCCACAACGAGGTGATCAACTATGTCTAACTTCGAGGATCGCACAGAAGGTAGAGTCCCCGTCGCAGTATTGGGAGCAACCGGAGCTGTGGGGCAGCGCTTTGTCCAGCTTCTGGCAGACCATCCGTGGTTTGAGATCACGGCGTTAGCAGCGTCCGAGCGCAGCGCCGGCAGAAGATACGCGGAGGCATGTCAGTGGGTGATCCCCGGCGATCCGCCGGCCCGTCTTGCAGATCGTGTGGTACAACGGCTCGAGCCCGACCTCCCGGCCCACATCGTCTTCTCGGCTATACCCTCCGCTGTGGCTCGGGAGGTCGAGCCACAGTTCGCGGCCGCCGGTTATCTCGTCTGCTCGAACGCTTCAGCCTATCGAAACGTCGACGACGTACCCCTAGTGATACCCGAGATCAATGCCGATCACCTGGACCTGCTACAGCGCCAGCGCACAGAGCGCGGGTGGTCGGGGTTGATCGTGACGAGCCCAAACTGTACAATCACGGGTGTGACCGTAGCCCTTAAGCCCCTCGATGAGGCTTTTGGGGTCCGCAAGGTCTTTATGACTTCGATGCAAGCGGTATCCGGCGCAGGGTATCCTGGCGTCGCGGCTATGGACATCCTGGGCAATGTGATGCCCTACATTCCCGGGGAGGAGGAGAAATTTCAGCAGGAGTTGGCGAAGCTCCTGGGGAAGATAGAGGACTCCCAGCTCGCACCGGCAGAGCTGGTCGTCAGTGCACACGCCAACCGCGTGCCGGTGCACGACGGTCACACGGTGGCTCTATCGGTAGGTTTCGAACGCTCACCCACGCCGGAGCAAGCTATGGAGATCCTGCAGAATTTTAGGCCGCCCGCAATCTGCAGGGAGCTGCCCAGTGCCCCAGAACGCCTGATCTACGTGCGGCGCGAACCAGATCGTCCACAACCTCGTCGCGACCGGGACGCCGCGGAGGGGATGGCCGTCAGCGTGGGACGAGTCCGTCCCTGTCCCCTGTTGGATTTGCGGTTTATTACCGTCACGCATAACACACTCCGGGGCGCGGCCAGCGGTGCCATCCTGAATGCAGAACTGCTGGTGGCCCAGCACTACATACAAAGCCAGAGCAACCTGGACACAAGAGGCCAACTATGAAGAATCACGGTATGACGTCAGCGGCCACCTTCCTTGGCGACATGGTGGTCTACCGAAACCTGAATCCTGTGGACGACCGCTTGCCGGACTTTGCGGAGATAGCCAGCGAGCTGGGGATCAGTAGGGCGCCCCTCCCCCGAAAGACCGAGCCGGACTACGCGCGGGTTGTGGTCGCCACGCTCCATCGTGCGGCAGCGCTGTCGACGAGCTGTGGACGAATCCGTCGCTTGATCTGCGTGGGCGACACCCAGATGAACGATGGCACCGCCTTTATCAACCTCTGTAAAGCTGGTGGCTGGCCAGGCCTCGCCTTCATCGGCTCGGAGGACCGCGAACCGGCGGACGTAGAGCTGACGGTTAGGGAAGGTCAGACGCTCTACCTGGCGAACCGCTGGTCTATGCTCAGGGATTTCGATGATTACTGCAGCGACGAAGGTTTCCCTATCGACGAGGACACCGCCGTTGTCGTCGATCTCGACAAGACCGTTCTTGGGGCGCGAGGACGCAACGATCACGTCATCAACGCTGTGCGCCTGGAAGCCGTCCGACAGACGGTCGAGAGTCTATTGGGAGACACCTATGATGTTGAGGACTTCGAGGCCAGCTATCACTTACTCAACCGGACGGAGTTCCATCCTTTTACCACAGACAATCAGGACTATGTAGCCTATCTCTGTCTGATCCTGGGCAGCGACCTCTTCACCTTATCCGCTTTGGTTGAGGACATTCGATCCGGGCACTTGCACAGCTTTTCTCAGTTCCTCAAGGAGGTCGAGGCCCGCTCTAGCGACCTGCCCAAACCTCTGCGGCAGCTCCACAGAGAGATCTACCGGCGCGTCAAAGCAGGCGATCCAACGCCGTTCAAAGCATTCCGGTATAATGAGTATCTTGAGACTATCAAGCGTATGGGTCACCTGCCCCCAGATGCGCGGGTGTCAGCGCTGCTGGCTCACGAGATTGTTATCACTCAAGAAGTACGAGAGCTGGCCTTGGAGTGGCGCGAGCGAGGAGCTTTGCTCTTCGGTCTGTCTGACAAGCCGGACGAGGCCTCAATCCCTAGCGAGACGCTGGCAGACCAGGGCTACAAAGCCATACATCGGACCTCAACGCACGTCGTAGGCGATGGGTCTCTGGCCCTGGATGATGCATCGGCGCGATGATGCATCGGCTCGATCGGGCATCGGCTCGATCGGGCATCGGCTCGATGGGGCATCGAGTCCGTGAGGTTGTGAGCGGTCTTCGGAGGGCGGTCGTTCGTTTACGAAAGATAGGAAAGGCTTTGGTCTGAATGCTCATTGGTCATGTCGCCATCTCAATCCTGGAGCACCGATTCCTCGACGTCGAGCTCGCACCCACGCTGATGGGCGGACTTTTTCCCGACGTGCTCGACAAGACATTGTGTCACGTCCTTCGGGTGACGCCAAGTGGGCGTATGTGGGGACACACGGCCCTGAGTCTCGTTGTGTCGACGGGCCTGGTCAGGCTTCTCGCAGGAGGGAGGAAAGCGCGCGCCTGGGCCGCCGGATATATAGGTCACCTTGTGGCGGATGCCGATGACGGAACGCCCTTCTGGTATCCGTTCTCCACCTATGAGTTCACGCCCTCTCCCAGCATCAAGGAGATCCTGCGTCGGTTTCTTGACAATCGCCGGCGACTCACCTTTGAGCTTGGATTGTTGATCCTGGCGCTGCTGTTGCTATAGGGCAGAGGGGAGATTGCATGCTATTCGGTCACCTCGCCGTTTCTGCGCTGGAGCATCGGTATCTGAAAGCGGAACTCGTTCCCGTCATGGCAGCAGCCGTGCTACCGGATGCCATCGACAAAGTGGCGCACTACGTAATCGGCGGAACCACCACCGGTCGGCTTTGGGGACATACCCTGATTGGGGCCGTCGCCTCCAGCGTCGTCGTGCTGCTCCTCTTTGGTAAGCGGAATGCCGCGAGCTGGGCTCTTGGCTATGTGTCGCACCTCATCTGCGACCTTGGCAGCGTTGTGCCGTGGTTCTATCCATTTGCAGTCTACGAGTTTCCACCGGCTGAGGATTTTGCCACAACGCTATGGATGGGCCTTGCACAGCCGCGCATTATCCTGGAGATCCTCCTCTCCGTGTGGGCCTTCTTGGCCTTAAGGCGCCGCCTGAAAGCAGCGACTCTTGCGATTCGATCGAGGATTCAAGAGAGTTGGCGCAGGGCTCAGGGCGAGTCTGCACACTCATGAGCAGCATGTTGAGACACCCGCAGGAGACACCGGATACGTCTATGTGAGGGAGGGCTATGCACTACAATAGCTGGCTGGAATGCATTCGTGGGTGTGGTCGTCGTCACACGATCTTCGATGTGGTCTATCGCTGTGAAGCGTGCGGCGGCCTATTGGACGTTGAGCATGATATTGAAGCTCTGCGGACACGCAGCGCGGAGGCGTGGCGCGAGCTGTTCGAGCGCCGCACGCGTACGACTGAGTGGCCCTACGGCAGTGGCGTCTGGGGCAAGAAAGAATGGGTCTGCCCAGAGGTCGAGAATGAGAACGTCGTCTCGATGTACGAGGGGCACACCAACTGCTTCTGGGCCGAGCGTCTGGGTAAGGAGATTGGTGTTGAAGATCTGTGGGTAAAGCTCTGCGGCAACAGCCACACGGGCTCCTTTAAGGATCTTGGCATGACTGTCCTGGTCTCTGTGGTCCGGCAGATGATCGCGGATGGCAGGCCGATCCGTGCCGTCGCTTGTGCCTCGACAGGCGATACATCGGCCGCCCTGGCGGCCTATGCCGCAGCTGCGTCCATCCCGGCCGTGGTGCTGCTGCCCAAGGGCAAGGTCTCGACGGCGCAGCTGATCCAGCCCATCGCCAACGGGGCGCTCGTGCTCGCGTTGGACACCGATTTTGATGGCTGCATGCAGATCATCAAAGAGATCACGCAGGACAAGTCAATCTACCTGGCAAATTCGATGAACGCTCTGCGTATGGAGGGGCAGAAGACCGTCGCTCTCGAAATCGTCCAGCAGTTCGATTGGGAAGTGCCGGACTGGATCGTGATCCCTGTGGGCAACCTGGGCAATGTGAGCGCGCTCGGGAAGGGCTTCCTGATGATGAGAGAGCTGGGCCTCATCGATAAGCTCCCCCGGATTGCGTGCGCGCAGTCCGCGCGCGCCAATCCTCTCTACCTGAGCTATCAGACCGGCTTCCGTGAGTTCAAACCGGTCCAGGCCGAGAAGACTTTGGCCAGCGCCATCCAGATCGGCAATCCTGTCAGCTACGAGCGGGCCGTCAAAGCGCTCTCAGCCTTCAACGGCGTCGTCGAGCAGGCCACCGAGGATGAGTTAGCCAACGCTGCGGCCCGCGCCGACCGCACAGGCATGTACGCGTGCCCTCACACAGGAGTCGCCTTGGCCGTGCTTTTCAAGCTAGTAGAGCGACACGAGATCAAACCCGACGACCGTGTTGTAGTGATCTCCACCGCCCACGGGCTTAAGTTCACTGACTTCAAAGTTGGCTACCATGAGGACAGCCTTGATGACGTCGTCGCCCGGCACAGAAATCCGCCGGTTGAATTGCCGGCGGATTACAATGCGGTGCAGCGCGCTATTGACCAGGCCATCGGCTGAGGGGACGCGCAGGTGGACTCAACCAGCTGAGATGACGCCCAACTCCTGGCCGATCTTCTCGAAGGCTTTGAGGCCGTAGTCGAGATCGTCGTCCGATAGAGCGGCGGAGACCATCACGCGGATCCGGGCCGCGCCTTTGGGAACCGTCGGGAATCCCAGGGCCATCGCAAAAACGCCCTCTTCGAAGAGACGACGGCTGAAGGTCTTGGCCAACTTCACATCACCTAACATCACCGGCGTGATTGGCGTGACGCTGTGGCCAACATCGAAGCCCAGGTTCTTCATCCCTGTCTTGAACGTCTCGGTATTCTCCCACAGGCGATCAACCAGGTCGCTGGATTCAGAGAGCACCTTGACGGCAGCAAGGCAAGCCGCCGTGTCTGCAGCTGTCACGGCATTGGAGAAAAGAAAGGGTCGGGCCTTCTGCCTCAGGTAGTCCACGATGGCCTTCTTCCCCGCCACGACACCGCCGACGACGCCAAAAGCTTTCGAGAACGTGCCAATCTCCACATCAAACTTCCCGTAAAGACCGAAGTGGTCGACAATGCCCCGTCCACCTTCGCCAAGGACGCCTTCTCCGTGAGCATCATCGACCATGGTCATAAGCCCGTGGCGCTCAGCGACCGCGTAAATCCCGTCCAACGGCGCGATGTCACCATCCATCGAGAAAACCCCATCGGTGACGACCAGCCCGCGGCGGTAGTCCGGAAGGAACTCCTCGACCTTGGCCTCCAGATCCGTGACATCCGTATGATCGTAGACGACGATCTTGGCCCGGCTCAGCCGCGCGCCATCGATAATGCTGGCATGGTTCAATCGATCGGAGAAGATGACGTCCTCCCGACCCACCAGGGGCGGAATGGCTGCCTGGTTGGCCACGAAGCCGGCTTGCACGTAGAGCGCGTCCTCTACTCTCTTGAATGCAGCGACGGCCTTCTCGAGCTCGACGTGAAGACGCAGCGTCCCGGCAATCGAGCGAACGGCCGTCGGCCCAACCCCGTAGGCATCGATGGCCTCCCGGGCGGCCCGCTTGAGGCGTTCATCGTCGGCAAGGCCTAAATAGTTATTGGTGCACAGGTTCAACACCCGCTGTCCATCGACCTCCATCCACGCGCCCGGCGGCGAATCGATCACCCGCAGGTCGATGTACAGCCCACTCTCCTTCAGCTCCTCCAGCTCCTCTTCGATCCAGACAAGCTTTGGTTCAGTCATAGGACCTCCTTGATGTTCAGCTTGACTCCAGTATAGCATCGCCGGACCAACCCAACAAAGGCGAAGTGGCCTCCGCGGCACGACATGTGTCAGGTAGATATACCTTTTACCCCGCTGGTCCTTCGTGGTATACTAACGAACGTACCAACAGGCGTACCAACAGGCGCACCAACAGGCACGCGCGGACTGAGCCAAACTCAAGCCTACCCCACCAGGAGGTATTGTAGATGAAGCACTTCCTCACGCTGGCCGATCTCGACCCGGTAACTATGCGGGAGATTCTGGATCTGGCCGTACAGATCAAACAGGCGTGGCGCGCTGGCGAAGAGACACCTTATCTGAGGGGTAAGGTGCTGGGCATGATCTTCCAGAAGCCTAGCCTCCGAACTCGCGTCTCGTTCGATGTGGCAATGCTCCAACTTGGGGGGAACGGCCTCTATCTATCCCCAAATGAGATACAACTCGGCAAACGCGAAAGCACCGCCGATGTCGCCCGCGTGATCTCCCGATATGTCGACGTCGTTATGGCCCGCGTCTTTGGCCACTATGATGTCGTCGAGTTGGCGAAGCACGCCACCATCCCCGTGATCAACGGGCTATCGGATTACGCGCATCCTTGCCAGGGAATGGCAGATTTCCTCACCATTCTGGAGCGCAAAGAAACCTTCAAGGGCAGAAAGCTCGCCTACCTTGGGGACGGGAATAACGTCGCCACCTCGCTCCTCTTCGGCGCCGCGCTCCTCGGCATGGACTTCACCATCGCGACACCCCAGGGTTACGAGCTGCATCCCGCAAGCTGGAGCATCGGACAGCGACTTGCGGCGGATACAGGTGCGAAGCTGGTGTCGACGTATGATCCTGTTGAGGCCGCAACCGGCGCCGATGTCATCTACACCGACACGTGGACCTCTATGGGACAAGAAGAGGAGGCCGCAAGGCGACGACAGATCTTCCCCCCTTATCGCGTCGATGCCGACAAGCTGACCTACGCCAAAGAAGATGCGATGGTCATGCACTGTCTGCCCGCGCACCGTGGAGAGGAGATCACCGATGCCGTAGCCGATGGACCCCAATCCGCGCTCTTTGACCAAGCCGAGAACCGACTCCACGCCCAAAAAGCTATCTTGGTCTGGCTCTTGAACGCGGCATAAGACGACTGCATGAGCGGCTGAGGTGACCTATGCCCGGAAACCGTCTGCGATTTGAGGAAACCGTCCAGAAGGCCAATGATTTTGTCTGGGCCGAGCGATGGGACGAAGCCGCCGAGGCCTATCACCGGGCCTTGGAGGAGTTCCCGGAGGATGACTCGGCGCTGATGGGGTATGCCTGGGCGCTGTTGAACAGTCACCGTTACGATGAAGCCCTGAACGCATACGAGCGCCTCACAAAGCTTACCCCCAACGATCCGGGTCCGTATGAGCGCATCGCAGAGATCCTGGAGAGCAATGGAGAGCGGCGACGTGCCGCGCACACCTACCTGGAAGCCGCCAAGCGATATGCCAAACAGGGCCTCACTGCTAAGCGCACGGCTGCTATGGAGGCTGCGGTAAAGCTGCGGCCCCACACGCCCAGCGTGTGGATGGAGCTGTTGAATCTTTACAAGACTCAACACCAACCGCAGCGGCTGGTTCTTGCCACACTCTGGCTGGCCCATCTCTACCAAGATGATAGGCGTGACGAGGCTATCGCTCTATGCCGGGAAATGCAGCCACTCGCTCCACAGGACCCTCGGATCGGCCAGATACTCATTCTCCTGCAGAGCAACCGCGCCCTACCCCAACCCCCTCCGATCGGATCGGAGGACGAGCTGACCTTGAGCACGGATATGGACATCGAGGCAACGGAGCCCGATGAGGAGGTAGGGACACCCGTCGAGATTGCACGCCAGAAGGCGCTGACAAAGCTGGCGGAGTCAATCTTCTCTGAGGCCACAGACACTGCCCAGATGGAGATCGACTTGCTCATCGGCAAAGCCGTCGATGCGCAGACCCGCGGTGATGTCGATGCCGCGCTCCGGCACTACGAGAGTCTGACCAAAGCCGGAGTGTCAATGCCCTCAATCCACTTCAACTTGGGGCTCTTATACAAAGAGCAGATGCGCTTTGATGAAGCGATCGCTGAGTTTGAAGCATCGTTAAGTGACGCCGAATATGTGCTCGGCAGTCACTTCTCGCTAGGTGAATGCTACCAAGCCCAAGGTGCGTTTCAAGACGCGCTGGAACATTTTCTAGAAGCGGTGAAGATCGTAGACGTTGCTACCATTGAGCGGGAGCATATGGACGATCTCATCCGCGTCTATGAAGGACTCACCCAGAGCTTGGTGAACACCGGAGAACCCCAACGCGCGCAGCAAGTGAATCAGATGCTAGTTGACTTCCTGGGACAGCGCGGGTGGGAGGAT
This sequence comes from uncultured Anaerolineales bacterium, assembly GCA_964586915.1. Classification (GTDB taxonomy): domain Bacteria; phylum Chloroflexota; class Anaerolineae; order B4-G1; family SLSP01; genus PWVB01. Next base: position 17,414 of record CAZPJP010000045.1, on the reverse strand, counting down.
GGCGCGATCAAGGCGCGCAGGCGTCTGGACGATTTGGCTCGGTTGGGCACGGTGCTGAGCCTTGCAGAGTTAATCGCGCTTCCGGGATCCGAAGAGATTCTGAAGTCGATCGCCCTAGCCCAGGAGTACCAGCGACGAGGCAGGATCTACTCTGCCCTGGAGGAACTTTACCATGCGCTCAGCGGCACACCTAGTTATCTCCCGCTCCATCACCTCCTTGGCGTCCTGGTGAGAGAGAGCGGCCACCTTGAGGAGGCGATCCAGAAGTTCCAGGTCATCGCGCAGACCTACGAGATTCGGGGACAGATCCCGCAGGCCCTCACGAGCTATCAGCTGATCCTGGAGATCTCCCCTTTGGACATCCCAGTCCACCGCCGTGTCGTGGACCTCCTTGTTCAGCACGGTCGCATCGATGACGCTCTGATGCAGTATCTCCAGACGGCAGACGCCTACTACCAACTCGCACAGCCAGAACGGGCGCGCGAGGTCTACACCGAAGCGTTGCGCCTTGCTCCACGCGGATCGGCCGACAAGCAATGGGAGGTTCGCATCCTGCATCGGATGGCGGATCTTGACGTGCAGCGACTCAACTGGCACGCTGCAATCAAGGACAACGAAGAGATCCTGCGCATCGCGCCGGATGACGAACGCGCCCACCTGGCGCTCTTCCGCCTCTATCCTCGCACAGGGCGCTCTCATCTGGGAGTAGAGGCACTTGATAGGCTCGTCAAACGCTATCTGACGAATCGCAAGGTCTCCAAGGCCGTGGCAATTCTGGAGGACCTCGTCGAGAGTCAGCCCGAGAGCATTCCGTTGCGGGCCAGAATCTCGCAGCTCTACCTGAATATGGGAAAGAAAGCGAAAGCACTATCGCACCTCGACATCCTGGGGGATCTTCAGCTAGAGGCGGGTCAAAAAGAGGCCGCCCTAAAGACGCTAGAGGCCATCCTCGCGCTCAACCCACCGAACCGCGATGCCTATGCTGAGCTCTATCGCGAGATGGCGCAACGCGAACCCCCAACCCGACCTGTAACGTCAACGGGATAAAGTACCTTGTCGGGCAGACCGCGTGGGCTCCCGACCAGCTATTCTCTTTGGACTATCGATAGATACCATCAGAATCCCGCGGCTCCAGCACGAGGCCGCAGCACCTAGACTATCTTATGTGGAATTTGGATTGGCTGCTCCAAAGGATATCCTGGACCGACATCCTGGATGTCTCTATGGTTGCATTCTTGTTCTTCTGGATCTTTTACGCTATCAGAGGGACCCGAGCCGTGCCGCTCGTCAGAGGCATCACAGCGCTTCTGGTCTCGCTGGCGCTTCTGACACGACTCATCGAGCTGCGCGCCTTCTCCTGGATCATTGAGCAGTTACTGCCGGCCCTGCTCCTCGGCATCCCTGTGCTCTTTCAGCCGGAACTCCGTCGTGCATTAGAGCAGCTTGGACGGGGTCGGGTGCTTATCCTTTCACAGAAGGAATCCGAGCGCGTAAGCAGCACGATTGAGCACGTGGTAGAAGCCACAGATTATATGGCAGAGCGCCAGATCGGAGCACTGATCGTCTTTGAGCGTCATACAGGACTCCAGGAGTACATCGAAACCGGTGTCGCCATTGATGCGGAAGTCACACCAGAGCTCCTGATGACGATCTTTGACCATCACACCATCCTACACGACGGGGCCGTCATTATCCGCGAAGGACGATTGATCGCGGCGGCATGCGTCATGCCCCTTACAGCGGCCTTCCTTGCTGATCGCGAACTGGGGCTGCGCCACCGGGCTGCGATCGGCGTCACCGAGGACGCCGATGCCGTCGCGGTGGTGGTTTCTGAGGAGCGGGGGACTATCTCGCTAACGCACAGCGGCAGGATCATCCGTGACATCGACACAAAGCGCTTGGAATCAATCCTTCGCGCTTTTCTGATCCCGCGGCAGCGCAGTGAGACAGGTCCGTTATCTTGGCTGCGACGCGCACCCTAGGCGCAGCCTTATCAATCTAGAGAGGCGACTTTGAGCCGCTGGCTACGTCAGAACTTGAGCTTGTTTCTGTTGTCCCTTCTGTTGGCGTTTTTCTTCTGGGCGGTCGCTACCGAGTCAGAGGATCCCACGCGCATCAACACACTCAACACCGCCATCTCCGTGGAGGTCCAGGGGTTGCCCGAAGACATGGTCGCAACCGGCGCCGAAAACGCCCGAGTGCAGGTAGAGATTCGCGCGCCAGAATCGGTCTGGAGCCGGATTCGAGCGGAGGGCACTGAGGCGGTGGACGCCTACATCGATCTCACCGGCGTGACCACCGGGACGGTTGAAACCCCGGTGCTCGTGGAGGTGGGCCCGCAACCGTCAGAGGTCACCCAGCGATCTCCCGAAACCATCAAACTGACGGTAGAGCGGATTGCGGAGAAAGAAGTGCCGGTAAACGTACGGATTCAGGGCTCGCCTGCGGTGGGCTTCAGCGCGGAAGCTCACGAGGTAGCCCCTCAATCTGTACGCGTCCGCGGCCCGGAATCCCAGGTCATTGAAGTTGTGCGAGCTGACGTCACCGTCTCTATTGAGGGACGTCAGAGCAACTTACGGGGTGACTACGAGCCGGTGCCCATGAACGAGGACGGGGAGACCGTCGCGCGTGTGGACGTTATGCCGGAGTCTGTCACGGTGAATATACCCATCGCGCAGCTCGGGTTCTATCGGGACATCCCGGTCTTCACCGGAGCTTTGCTGGTCCAGCCTGCCCCAGGATATCGCATCTCGGACATCGAATATTATCCTCAGGTCGTCAAGGTTGTGGGGCGACCGGAGCTCGTGCAGTCCGTTCAATTCCTTCAGACAGAGCCCATCACCCTCGACGGCATCACCCAGACCGTGACGACCCAAGTCGATCTGCAGACGCCGCCGGGCCTCTCTCTGCTCCAGCCCGCTAGCCCTGAGGTCACGGTGACGTTGAGCGTCGAGGTCATTCGCAGCGGGCTTACACTGGAGATCAGCCCGACGATTCGCGGCTTGGCGCCAGGTCTGACCGCTGAGGTGGGCCCGGACTCCGTCGTTGTGATTCTGAGCGGACCCTTTGCCGTGATGGACGAGCTGGCAGCCGAGGATGTCGAGGTCATCCTGGATCTGGCAGGTTACCGCCGGGGTGAGTACACCATCGTGCCCCAGGTCACCGTCCCGGCGCAAGTCGACTTCAAGCTCTCGCCCGAGGAAGTGCCTGTGCAGATTACGGAGGCGGAAGAGTCGGAGTCAGATTCGCAGTGAAGGCGTGTGACGATATCGCGGACGCTCAGGGAGAGCGTGTCACCTATCGGTCATCTGCAGCCCTTGTTTCATCGCGTTGAGGGCGAGCAGGGCACATTTCACCCGCCCCATGCTCAGGCGCACGCCTCCCATCATCTCCTGAATCTCGGCAAGGCCCATCGCCTCAACCTCCTGAGGCGCCTTACCCACCAAGGCCTCGGTCAACATTGAGGCAGCCGCCATGCTGACGACACAGCCCTGCCCCTCGAACATCACCTCTGCAACGCGTCCGTCCTCATCCAAGCGTGCTGTCAAGTGAATCATGTCGCCGCACGTGGGATTGTCCATCTCGATGTCGATCTCCGGATCCTCTAACACGCCATAGTTTGAGGGGTTGTGGTAATGATCAAGAAGCTGTTCACGGTAAAGGTCACGACTCATTGCATTCTCCTGATAATGAGAGCTTTTCGGTATGTTGGCAAGACAGGGCAAACTCAGGGCCGCCCGAGCAGACGGACCACCCGATGCAGTCCCTCTACGAGCACATCCACATCCTCTTCATCATTATAGATGTAGAAGCTGGCTCGTGCACTCGCGGGAATACAGAACCGGTCGTGAAGCGGCTGTGCACAATGGTGACCAGCGCGCACACAGATGCCCTCCTCATCGAGAATCGCGGAGATATCGTGCGGATGAGCCGCAGCCAGCGAGAATGAGACGACGGCGCCGCGCTCCGTGGGGCCAGGACCCATCACCTCAAGCTCGGGCACCTCTCGCAAACGCTCCATCGCATAGGTCACAACGCGCTGCTCGTGGTCGTGGATCGCCGCCATACCGATATCACTGAGAAAATCGATGGCCGCCCCCAAGCCGACGACCTCTGCGATGGCCGGGGTGCCCGCCTCAAACTTGTAGGGCAGCTCGTTCCACTTCGACTCCTGCTGCTTCACGGTTAGGATCATGTCGCCGCCAAACAGGAAGGGGGGCATCTCCTCCAGCAGTTCACGCCGGCCCCAGAGGATCCCGACGCCCGGTCCGCACAGCTTGTGCCCGGAAAACGCCATGAAGTCGGCGCCCAACGACTGAACGTCGATCGGGCGGTGAGGGACAGCCTGAGCACCATCCATCACGACGACGGCGCCGGCGGCGTGTGCCATCTCGGCCACCTGCGTCACGGGGGGCAAGGTGCCCAATACGTTCGACATCACGGAGCAAGCCACAAGCCTGGTGCGCCCGTCCTCCAATAGCGGAGGAAGTGCCGACATTTCAAGCAACCCCTCATCGGTCACCGGGATGTAAGCAAGCTCGGCACCTTTGCGCTTGGCCAGTTGCTGCCAAGGGACAAGATTCGCATGATGCTCTAACTCCGTGACCACAATTCTGTCGCCCTCGTGAATATTCATCTCACCCCAGGTGTACGCAATGAGATTGATGCCCTCGGTAGCATTGCGGACGTTGATGATCTCAGCGACATCGGGAGCGTTTATAAAACGAGCGACCTTGGCCCTGGTGGACTCGTACGCCTCGGTCGCCTCCTCGGCCAATGTATAGAGCCCTCGATGGACGTTTGCATAGCTGTGGGTCCATACTTGGACCATCGCGTCGATCACAGCCTTGGGTTTCTGAGCACTGGCTGCGCTGTCGAGAAAGACTAACCGCTTACCGTTGATCTTACGCTCAAAGATCGGAAACTCCGCTCGAATCGCGGACGCGTCTAATGGCATACTCCCCTCCACATATATGATGATTGCTTGGCGTCTAAGTATAACACAAAAAAGAAGAGGATCATCAACGTTACTGATCCCGAGGTCCGGCATGAGCCGTCCAGCCTATGCCGCACCGCCAGGACCTACAAGAGATCGGTTAACGTCGGCCTTTGATTCTGTGACGGAACCACTATAATTACAAGCGTACCCGCACAGACGGTGACATCGAGCAGTACTAAGAAAGCGAAGCAGAGACACGAAAATGCCAGAGGACTCAGCGGCACAAGCGCAACAACTACCGCTCTTCCCAATGGGGGATTTGGACCTGCAAAAAGCAGCTTCCTCCAGGCCTGGCCTCACGCCGAAGGCGTCCCTGGATCAAGCGATGGGTGCGTTCGAGAGGTATATGCAGGATCGAGGATTCACTGAGAACACCCAACAAGCTTTCAGGCTCGATATGGAACTTCTCAAGGACTACCTGCCGCCGGGAACCACGATTGGCGACATCAGCACGGTGACGCTGAATGCGTTTCTCCGATGGATGGAGAACAGCCGGGGTGTACCGTGCAGTCCCAAGACCCTGGAGCGACGGATCACGACGCTTAAGGTCTTCTTCGGTTGGCTGGCTGAGGAGGAGTTCCTGGACCGTGATGTGGCTGCGCCACTCGTCCACCATGCTGTCTCACCACCGCTTCCCGACACGCTGTCCGATGAGGAGATTGCAGCCCTTATGGAGGCGACGCAGGAGATGCGCGAGGGAAGTGAGGACAGTGAGCCTGACGCGCGACCGCATCTATTGCTCACGTTGGTGCTGAACACGGGCATCAAGAAAAGCGAGTGCGTCAACATCCATCTCAACCATCTGGACCTGGCAGACGCCGATCATCCAGCGGTGTGGATCCGCTACAAGAGTGCGCGGCGGCGCCACAAGGAGCGACGCATTCCGCTGCCCCGTTTCTGGCCAGAGGTCTTGAATGAGTACCTGGATCAATATCCTACGCGGCAGTATCTCTTCCCCTGGACCGCGCGCAATCTGGAGTATGTTCTGACCGGGGCTGCAGAGGCAGCCGACGTCTCACACCTCTCATTCGAAACCCTGCGTTGGACGTGCGCCGTGCGCGACTACATTGAGGGTATGGAATCCGACGCGCTGCGCCGGAAGCTTGGGCTGTCGGAGATCAGTTGGTACGAGGTGGAGAATCGTCTCGATCTGCTAGCCAGACTGCGCACTGGCTACACACGCGCTGAATGAACATTCATATACTTCGCAACGCCCGTATCTACACGGGTACAGCCGGACACCCCTGGGCCCATACGATGGCGATCCTGGACGGCAAGATCATCGCGCTGGATCAGGCGGCCGCAGCCTGGGAGGCGTCTCACAAAGGTATATCGGAGGATCTGTCAGGCGCGCTGATCATCCCTGGTATCACCGACGCCCACATCCACCTCATGTGGTACGCGCGCGGTCTACAGGAGCTTGACCTGCGTGACAACACACGCGAGGCTACGCTAGCCCAGGTCGCGGCCAAAGCAGCGGCGTCCGCTCCAGAAACGTGGATCACCGGACGGGGCTGGGATCAGAATATCTGGGACGACACCCGTTTCCCCACCGCGAAGGAGCTGGATCGCGTTGCGCCGCATCATCCCGTCGTCCTCAATGCCAAGAGCGGGCACGCTCTCGTGGCGAACAGCCTCGCGATGGAGATTGCGGGCGTCAACGCCCAGGTACCGGAGCCACCTCACGGCAGGATTGCGCGCGACGAGCACGGCGCCCCTGCCGGCACGTTCTTCGAGGACGCGATCGGCTTGATCGAGCAGGCCAAGCCCGAGCCCGACTTCGATACGCTCGTGGATCTCTTCGACCAAGCCCAAGGTAAGCTGCTGGCGCGGGGCATCACAAGTGTTCACGATGTGGACGGCAATCCTGCCTTCGCTGCTGCGCAGGCGCTGAAGGCGCAAGGGCGGCTGCGCATCCGAATCGTGAAATACGTCCGGTTGGAGGTGCTCGACGCGATCTTGGACGCCGGGCTACGCAGCGGCTTGGGAGACGACTGGCTGCGCTTCGGCGGCCTAAAGCTCTTCGCTGACGGCGCACTGGGCGCCCGGACCGCCGCGATGCTTCGTCCGTATGAAGAGGAACCCGACAACAGGGGTCTACTCACCCTCGATCCAGAGCGCCTGCACGCGATTGCGCGTCGCGCCGCGGCCGGCGGCCTGGCGATGGCCATTCACGCGATTGGGGATCGCACGAATCGCTTGGTGCTGGACGTTCTCGAATCGGTCAAGCCCTTGAACCCTGCCTTGCGTCATCGGGTGGAGCACGTCCAGCTGATCACGCGCGAAGACCAGAAGCGCCTAGCCGAGGGCGGCTTTGTCGCCTCCATGCAACCCATCCACGCCATTCACGATATGCGCATGGCGGATCGCTATTGGGGCGACCGCGCCGAACAGGCCTACGCGTGGCGCTCCATTCAGGAAGCGGGAGCGAAACTGGCATTTGGCTCGGACGCACCGATCGAGATCTTCGATCCGTTTATCGGGCTCTACGCGGCCGTGACCCGCCGCTCTGAGAAGAACGGAGAGCCCGGCCCTGAGGGTTGGTACCCGGAGCAGCGGCTCACGTTGCAAGAGGCCCTCCGCGCCTATACAGTGGGGGCGGCCTACGCGGCAGGGCTGGAGACGCGCCTTGGACTCTTGATCCCAGGCTATCACGCCGATTTGATGGTCCTCAATCGCGATATCTTCGAGTTGCCGCCAAGCTCGTTACTGGCAGCACGTCCGAACCGGGTCATGGTCGGGGGCCAGTGGCGAGATCTCGCCTGATTAGCAGTCCCTGAGGCGTGCTCGGTTCGTCAGCGTCAATAGTATTAGAGCAGCTGCTTGTGCTTCTCCTCAGCATAGCGACGCAGATCCTTCAGATGGTCACTGGGCATCGTCTGGTTGGGTTGGACGGCATCCTGTAGCGCCCGGCTCCATCGCTCGACGTTGGCAAGCAGTTCCTCCCACAGCGCCACAATCTCCTCATAGTGCAAGATCATCTGCTCGTCCATCTCTGCGAGCTTTTCCGCGCTCTTCTGATTGGCGAGGTCCTGACGGCGCCAACGATCCTCCTCGGCGACCGCGCGTTTCTGCCAGTCGCGGGCGAAGGAAGCTTGCCACTCCTCCCATTGGCGTAGCAGACGCTCCTCCGTCAGGCGCTGCATCTCCGCAATCTCGTTCTGGCGCTTCTCCAACCGATCCTCGAACGCCCCCAGACTATCCAGGGCTTGCTTGTTCTGGTTGTAGAGCAGGGCATATTTCTGTGTTTGCTCCACCAGGCGCTGAACCTCGCCCTCGACCTGCTCAGCCTGTTCCAGGTACTTCTTCACGCGCTGCTCGCGCTGGAAGTCAGCCACCCGGAGCTCCTCAATCTTGGGCTCGTAGGATTTCGCAATCTCGATCGCTTCGTCCACGCGAGCGGGTAGCTTGCGAATACCGTCCTCCAAGCGGACCATCCGGGCGGACAGCTCATCACCGCGCTTCCGAAGGGGCGGCAACTCGCCCTCCAGCTCGGCAATGCGGCGTGTGTCGGCGCGGCGCTGCTCCTCAAGATAGACAATCGACTGCAGCCGATCCTCGGTGCGTTTCGAAAGGTCGGACAGGGCATTGGAGACGTTCTGGACCTGACCCTGCAGACGCTGCTCACCAGCCGCTCGTGCTTCCAGTTGCTCCTCGTAGCGGAGCACCGGTCGTATCTTTTTCTCCAGGTCCGCGATCATATCATTCAGCATCTCGATCTCGGCGCGGCGGTTCTGATCAGCCTCGAGCCGCTCACGGCGAACCTGTGTCTTTAGCGCCTCGATCGAGCTATTGAGATCCCTTTGCGTCGTCTCGATCATACCGGGATAGTCATCGGTGCGGCGAATATCAGTCCGCAGCGTGACCAGCTCCTGGCGGAGACCCTCGATCTCCTTGGACTGAGACTGGAGGGTCTGCGACTGCTGCTCAAGCCGCTCCTGTAGAGCAGAAATCTGAGCCTTATCACGTTTCCGCTCTTCATCCAGCCAACGGATCATCTGCTCTATCTGCGTGATTTCCATACCTTCTAATACCTCCACGTGTCATCGATATCTTCGCGACCGGAGAGTGGGGAATGATGATTGGGGCGGCTCGGATAACCTGATGCAGCCCGCCTATCGAGCGATCAGCCCCGTGTTGATACCATAGTGTTCGTGCTTCAGACCCCATTATACCTTAGGATCGGGTGTGACAAGCGGGGGCGCACCCAGGTGCGGGCGCACCCAATTCAGGGCTGCACGGGATCGACCTGTTTCCGGTTGCCTCGTCGGAACAGAGGCGCCAGCAGCGCCACCTCCTCCGGCGTCAACACCCTGAAACGCCAAGCGAGGAGAGGGTAGACCAGGACGATGACACTCAGTGCAGCGCCGCGCCCCACAGTCAGGGCCAAAGCCGCCACGGCGCCCGTTGCCGCGGCCACAGCCACGGGTTTGAGAAGAATATCACGCCATCCCATCGAGCCTAGTTGGCGCCGTACATCGATCAAGAAAGGGACAAAGAGGACCAACTCGGCAAAAATGTGCAAGATCGCGGATGCGCGATAGCCAAACCGCGGCATTAACAGGAGATTGGTCAGGAGGGAGAAGGCGAAACCAAGAGCATATGCGCGGGTCAGGTAACGCTGCCGATCGACGGCGATAAGGACATATTGGGTTATGCTGTTGATCCAGCCGATGGGCATCGACCACGCCATCAGCCTGAGCGCCTCGGCAGCGCCGGGTAGATACTCTGCGCCCCCAAGGACCAGAACCATCTCGCGCCCGATCGTCGTCGCAATAAGCGCAGCGGGAAGGGCCAGAAGCACCAGGATCTTGGTGCCCAATCGATAGAAACGCTTCAGCGCCTCGCGATTATCCTGAGCGTGCCGCGATATGACCGGGAAGAGCGCCAGCGTAAACATCGAAGGGATGATCATCAAAGCATCCAGGAACTTATATCCCACGCTGTACAATCCCAGCGACACATTGCCCAAGATTGACTCCATCAGGAAAACGTCAACCTTGTAGAAGAGCATGGCTAAAAGATGGTTCATCATCAGCGGTCCCGACTCCTGCACCATCTCGCGACGCAGGTCAGGGTCAGAGGTGTGTCCAAGACGCACACGCTCTTCGGATTTGCCGACTACCTGGCGCAGCGCCGGAAAGAGACGCCACGCGAGGGCACCCAGGATCGCCAATGTGGCGAGGTTGACAACGATCGACATACCTGCCAGTCCAACAATGCCCCAACCAGCCACCAACGCTAATGTCTGCAACGTCACCTTCAGAAGGGTGGTCACCGTGGTGATCGCAGCAGGGTATTCGGCCTTCTCATATGCGTAGAAGAGCGCCGAGAGGCCCGTCGCGATGGAGATGGGCACAGCGCCAGCATAGAGCAGGAGCAGCGCAATGACGGCTTGCCGCGAAGCCGGGGATGCGAGGCTAGCCACAACTGACTGGCGGAGGCTGACAAAGCCTAATAGCAGCGGGAGCACGATCAAGCTCAACCCAAGGCGAATCAGGGTAGTGTTGAACAGATAACGTCTCGCTTGCTGTCGGTGGCGCGCCACCTCGCGCGTGAGATAGGTGTTGAGTCCGAAGTTGGTGAGTACTTCGAACCAGAGAAAGACGTTGACCGCCCAATAGTAATCACCGGCATTCGCGGGGCCGAGGATGCGCAGCATAAGGGCCGCGAACGCAAACTCGATCGCCCGGTTGAAAAGGTTGAGCGAGATCGGCGCCAGGCTGTTCTTGGCAAGGCGTTGTACCGTCGTCTGTTGGTCACGGTCGCGGTACAACAGACGCCAGGTCCAGACGACGCTCAGGAAGACCACCATCATCCCACCCAGGAACGAGACAAAGAGCCCGACCTTCACGGTGTTCGGCGTGTACTTGAAGCGTACCAGCGCGCTCTCGTCCAAGCGAACGCCGCGGAAGTTGCCAGCGACGCGGGCGATCGCAACCTCCGTCTCCTCATCCTGTCCCGTTCCCGGCGGGCGCACAAAGGCCTTCCAGCCCGGTGCGAAGGCATCGGTCAGGATCAACCAAGACGGACCCTCCACCGTCGCTTCGATCGTCACCTCGTTGAGGCTGTAGCCGGTGACAGGCTGGGGCCGGGGCGAACCGGGAAGAGGGTCTATGGCAACAGGCGTGTCAGCAGCGCGAGGTCCCGTCCATCCATCCCGGGTGGACTCGATGATCGTGTACTGGCGCGGATCGTAGGAGAGGAGGGCTCCCCGCACTGCCTCGGTGTCGGCTGCCTCCACTGTTGCCGCCGACGGTAACGTGAAAGCCCGAGACGCGACTCCGAGATTCTCATACACGCGGACCGCCCCGTCGCGGTAGACCTCGCGATACTTGGGCAAAGGGATCTCAACCTCGGTCACGACATACTTGACGTTGAGCATGTCGACAAGCGGGCTATCCAGACTGGAGAGCTGCCGAAAGGGCGCGATCCGATTATAGGGCAGCTGACCCTGTGGCTCGATCCAGCTCATATACCGGGCGTATTGGGCCGAGAACAGACTGTCGTAGCCCCGGACATCCTGCAGGTCGTAGAGCATCCCCACATTCGGGCTCAACGTGTTGCGCCCCTCTGGATCGAAGGTGGAGATCCGCCAGGGCCCCTCGTCCTGTCGCAGGAAGTCGACGACAGGCGGTTGGTAGTCCAGAAGGACCGGATCGACAGCGGGGTTGAAGCCCCTGCCAAAGATCACTAAATCGGTCAGGACGACCATCACCGCCAGGATCTCCCACACGGGGATGCGCCCCAACCGTGGCGGCAACCAGATCGGACAACGGGAGACGCGCAATACAATGCCACCTGCCACCGAGAACGCAGCGAAGACCAGAGCCCACGGAACGAGATAGGAATAAAAGGCACGCACATCCGGAAAGGCATAGGAAGCCCTGGCTAAGGTCCAGAAGAGCCGCGCCACCAGGGGCTCGATCCGATCGAAGGCCAACCAACTGACGGCAACGCCCGTCGCGGTCAAGAGCCCGGCCCATATCGCAACGGCACCAACGACACTGACCAGATTGGGCGTCGTATCGAAGAGGCCAATCCTCACCAGGAGGGGCTGCCGATGATCCCCGAAGGCCTTCTCAGATGCCTGCTCAGGACGCGACCTGTAGCCTGTCACCGTCTTGGCGCCAAGCCCAACCAGGGCTGACACAGCAACCGTCAGCGGAAAGACCCAGCGGAACGGTGAGTGCGATTGATTTAGGAAGGGCAGCGCATAGACCAGGGCATAGATCGGCGTGCCGAAGATGCAGGCCAGAGAGAAGAGTGAGAGCGCGGCAAAGAAAGGGACGTACGGCTGCCTAAGCCACCGTCGCGCCCCAGTGAAGAGACGTTGGAGCCCCCGTCCTGCCATCCCGGACGACTCCACCAGGCCCGGGGGACGAAACACAGCCACCAAGGCCAGAAGCAGCGGCAGAATGCCCAGATAAACGCCGCCCTCGACGTAATTCTTGATCCCCCAGTCGAAGGACGAAATAGCCGCGCCGTGGGCATTTTCGGTGGCCTGCAGGAGGTGCCCGGTGAACACATCCCGTATCGTGGTATGGGTGGGATTGCCAAAGAAATTGGGGATCAGGAATGTGATCAAACGTCGCTTGGGATAGGCCCACCCCAGTACCTCCTCCAAAGTGACGGCGCCCTGCCGGAAACTGGACTCCGCAACTTCATACAATGGTACCAGCTGGGCAGCCCCCAGTGCAAGGCCCAGGCCGACGATAAGCACCACCCCGAGAGCTGGACTCAGTACTTCGGACCGCCACAGCGATGTCGGATGGGTGGCCATGCGGTAAGCCAGGCGCCAAGCGGCGAAGGCCGCAATAACGATCAGAACGAAGTACGTGATCTCAGCGTGACCGGCCAAGATCTGCAGGCCCAACGCAAGGGCCCCTAGCAATGCCCAGGGCAACATCGCGCGCCCCCGTTTCCAGAAACGGCGCCGGCTTACCGTGCATTCGATCATAGCCAAGAGCAGAGGCAACCATGACGCACCGGCGATGATCATAGGATGGACCACCGATACCACCATAAAACCACTGAACTGAAAGGTGATTCCGGCCAAGAACGCCCCAAGCCGCCCCGTACCAATGACCCGGCCTAACACGTACATCCACACGCCCGCGATCCCGAGTTGCAGGACCACGAAAACCCCGAACGCTCGCCCGATTGGGATGAGGACAAAGAGCCACGTGAGCGGATAGAGCGCTGAGTGTTGGCCATTCGCGAGGAAGGGATGACCGGTGAAGAGATAAGGATCCCACAACGGAAGCTCTCGTGTGTTCACTGCGTCCACAAGAAACTGCTTCCACGGGTAGTTCTGCAGGATCAGATCCCCAAGCAGCGGGTTCTGCACGGCACCGACGCCGAGCTCATCCGCAGCGCTGCGATAGGGCTCGAACAGATAGAGCGCGTCGGCGGGTACCACTGTCCTGTCGCCCAGTGAGACAGGGGCAAAGAGCAACAAGGGAAAGAGAAGCAATAGCCCCACGAAGATCAGGTCGCGCCATAGTCGCCGCATCACCCGCTCCATCCAGCGTGGTGGTTCAGGGTTGGAAGCTCGTATCTCGTCACAAACCGCCATCCTAACATGCAACGGACAATCGGCAACAAGGGGGTAGAAGGAGCATCCGCAAGCCTGAGGCGTATCAGCGGACGACGTGATGACTCAGCAGCAGACGATGAAGAAAAGCCGGGCGAGAAGAGAGCGCCTGCTTTCCCCTCGCGCCAAGGTGTCTGTCAAGACATCAAGGTTCCGGGCTGCCAAGCACGTGACGAAGACCGACGATGCCCTGAGCCCGTTCGCGGGCCTGCGCCGGCACCAGCTTGACGTCGAAGTCGAGCTGTGGAATCTCCGTCCCATCGCTCCGTGCTCCGCGCTCCCAATCCCGATGGGGATAGAAGAAGGAGATCGCCTCCCGTAACCGCTGATCGAGGCGCTCCACAATGGTACCTGCCGCCGAGCCGGATGACGTCACCACCACATACTGATAGAGATCGAGTTGTCCGACGAAGGGGCTCGCATCCGTCGATTCCGAGGCCGTGTTGCGCAGAATCAACGCGATCGCGCGCAGGACGTCGTCGTGGGTCACGAATCCGTACGCATCACTGAACGCAGCCATCCCCTTAACAGCAACGCCAATGACGGTAAGCTCCGGATCCTGAGCCACACGCGCCATCTCCTCTTCGATCAGAAGAGAGGTCGGCAGACCGGTGACGGGGTGGAGCAACGTCTCGCGACTGGTCCGGCGCAACGCGTTACGGACGCGGAAACGAAGCTCCTGAACATCAAAGGGCTTCGTAATGTAGTCGACGGCCCCGAGCTCCAGTCCGGTCAGGCGGTCAGCGCGTTCGCGCCGCTCGGTGAGGAAGATGACTGGCGTGTTCTCTGTCCGCGCTTGATCACGCAGACGCGCACACACCTCATAGCCATCGATGTCGGGAAGGTGAATATCCAAGATCACCAGATCCGGCAGGATCGTCGTCGCTAAGCTAACCGCATCGCGTCCCCAGCCAACCTGAGAGACCTCGTAGCCCAGAGCAGAGAAATAGGTGGTGAGCATCTCCGCCGTGCTGAGCTCGTCCTCGACAATCAGAATGCGAAGTGTGCCTTCAGGATCGCCGGTCACACCCGTATCTTGCACTGGCGCATCCGAACTTGCCATGTTACGTCGCCTTCACATTGAAGCTCTACCAGCATCCTAAGCCAGGTCACCCAATAGGTTCTTTGTAGACCTGGAAGGTGCAGTTCTCATTGCCCATACCGATACACGAAATCTGATCGACACGGAAGGTACGGCCACCACTGATCCAGCGCAGCGCCTCCTCGATGATCCCTGCAGCGATGAAGCCGCCCGGTCGCTCGACGTTGCGCCCCCAGCACATGGAGCAACGTTCAATGATGTAGTGATACTTATCTCCACCTGGATCGCGCACGTAAGACGTCTGGTCGCTAAGAGAATCGAAGACCTTAGCGACAGCTGGAAGGCCGGCCTTTACCTTGGCCTGGAGTGGCAACACCTTGAACGCCAGATCGCTGGCGCCGACGAGCGCGCCGAAGTTGGCTAAGCCTTGCGCAAACAACACCCGACCCAGGCGCAGCTGCAATCCGCGACCGCCGCGAGGCCCATACATGTCCTCAAGCGCGCGGTTCAAGGCTGAGATATAGGCGAAATCAAACCCCTTTTCCATCGTGTCTGGCGGAGGATTGTTGATAAACTGGGACAAGCCAGCCATGTTGAGGATCGCATTCAGGCCATTGCGCCCCATAATTTCCTCAAGCGCATCGAACAGGATCAGGCCGAATCGATTTGGATAGAAGAATTCACTTGGTTGGGGGGGATTCGCCACCATCAGCCTCCTTCAATCCCGGTCCATAGGCAATGCGTGTCTATAGAATCGTAGAGAACTCGTCAGCAGCGCGCCGCATATCCAGGAAGAGCAGACCCAACTTCGCCTGATGCCGAGCCAGGACCGTGAGCACAGCCTCCTCACCCACAGCACGGAGGATAACGTAGCCTTTTTCTCCTCTGACGTAGACCTCGTCCAGCAGCCCGCGCCCCAACTCACTGGCAATGCGCTCCCCAAGCGAAAGCATAGCTGCCGACATCGCGGAAACTCTGTCCTCTTCCACGCCTTGAGGGAGAGAGGTCGCAATTGGCAACCCATCAACGCTGATGATAGCCGCTGCCTCAACATCGGGACTGCTCACTTGAAGGTCTCGCAACCGTTCAATCATCCGTTCGTTTCGAGATCGACTTGCCATTTTCTGCCCTCCGTAGGCTGAGACCTGCTAAAGACGATGTCCGACTCACGATCGCATTCAGGACAGCAGGCTCCCCGGGGTAGAAGTCACGGACGGAGCCTTGGTTTGGTCGTCCAAGAACGGTGGTTCGAGCTTTGTTTGCCTTCCCCGTCTGGCAGCTCATACCTGGAAACTGATGAGGCAAAAAACGCGAAAAAGCAATGTAAACTCAACCAAAAGAGTACCATAGGACGCCATCAATGTCAAGATACGGTTAAAACCAACCGGCGTCAAAACCTTGCGCCAGGTAGGTGCAGAGATGAAGCACTCATGGCAGGTTAGGAGCACTGATCACTCAGAGGCGATCAGCCCCCCGTAGATCACGGCTAACGCCCTGCGCATGTGATCCTGCCAAGCGAAATCCGATACGGCCTCAGCGGTGAACTGGACCATGCACAGTCGGAAGAAATAGGTCGCGATCAGAGCAGCCACATCCTGTGCGTCGTACTCAGGCTTGAAGATGCCCTGCTCCTGGCCCTCTCGCACGAGCCCGGCCAAGGCAGGAGCCAGGATATAGTGAGATCCGTGATGCGCTTTCGGATCTGGATGAGAGAGGGCATAGGCAAACATCCGCTGAAAGAGATGTGCATACGGAGCAAGCTCCTCCCGAACGGTCGTCAGCAACCGCCAGATACGCTCCGGCGCAGGCTCCCCTACACCAGGTGGAGAGTTCAGGAGCGGTTCGATGCGTAGATACAACAAGTCCCCCAGGAGTTTCTCTTTGCTATCGAAGTAGTTGAAGAACGTCCCCTTCGCGACATCGGCTGCCAGGGCTATCTCCTCAACGGTTGTGGCATCGAATCCCTGAGTCCGGAAGAGCCGCTCACCGACCGTCAAGAGGCGTCTGTGGGTGCGCTCTCTCCGGCGATCCCAGCGGGTATGCGTTTCGATTGATGGATCGTTCATTCGATATCCATTCCAGTTATGATAGAGCGCCAAACAAGAGCACGGACTCAACAGGGTCATACACCAACGCATCCGCACCCGAGCGAAACTGACCCCGGTCATAGTTGACCCAGGTCAGTATACATCACGCTAGTTAGGTAACAATGTGTGTGGCATCATGCGCACGGCACAACGCGAGCCGTGCATCTCCGGGCGAGGCCCCCACCCCAAACAGGTCGGTTCGTGGGCCATCAGGCGTAGTTGTGACACACCGAAAGTCGGGTACTATTCGGGTGACAGGACTTCCAACAGTGGGTCGAGGTGCGTCGTCGGGCCAATCAGCGATGAAGCGCTGGGCAGCGTAGGCATATAGGCATAAGCAAAGGGAGCAAGCTATGGATGCAGGGATATACGAGCGGCTACGCGAGCATCTGGATAGCCTGCCAGGTGGTTTTCCAGCGACGGATACCGGGGTTGAGCTGCGCATCCTCAGGCGACTCTTCACCCCCGAGGAAGCTGAACTGGCCCGTCACCTCACGCTAATCCCTGAGACGGCCCGCGTATTAGCGCGCCGGGTCGACAGCACAGCAGAGGAGCTCGAACCTCGACTGGCGGCGATGGCCGAGAAAGGCCTCATCTTCAGCGTCCACCGGCCCGACCGTCCCCCGAGATACCAGGCCGCGCAGTTCGTCGTCGGCATCTATGAGTACCAACTGGGCAAGATGGATGAGG